>NZ_CP197470.1:2445367-2751038 GCF_052180235.1 Microbacterium sp. F51-2R
AAAGTGCCGTAGACGATGACGATGCCCCACGGCCGTGAGATCCGGTGCCGTTCGAGGCGCTTCACCACGGGATCCAGCGCGAGCGCGACGAACAGCGCCATCACGATGTAGATCACGATGGTCGACAGGTTGATGAACGCGACGCCGAGGGCGAAGGCGACGAGGCCGCCGATCGTGAGGATGAGACCTGTCGCGAACGGGTGCCCGACGTTGGTCCAGATCTCCCGCTGCGGCTTGTCGATGATCACTGCGGGGATGATCTCGTCGGCGAAGGACTCCCCCGCGTCGGTTCCCGCCGCAGGGTCGACGGCGAGCGGGCGGGCGCTCTCGACTGCTTCGGTCATGGCCACACTCTAGGGCCCCGTCCCGCGCGATATTGTCGAGTGACGAGGAGGACCACCCATGACAGGCGAGGATCCGACGCAGACCCTGCTGCGTCTGCGCAGCAGCATCGACAACATCGACGCGGCACTGGTCTTCATGCTGGCCGAACGCTTCCGCTGCACCAAGCAGGTCGGCGATCTCAAGGCCGAGCACGGGATGCCGGCATCCGACCCCGCCCGCGAGGAGCAGCAGATCGCGCGGCTGCGGGCGCTCTCCCACGACGCCGACCTCGACCCCGAGTTCGCCGAGAAGTGGTTCAACTTCGTCGTCGCCGAGGTCATCCGCCACCACACCGCCGCGGCCGACGGCCGCTGAGGCCTCTTCGCCCGTCCGCTTCGAGGACGGATGCCTCGCCCCGCCCGGGACGAGGCATCCGTCATCGAAACGGCTACGGGACCGTCCGCCGGAGCGTGAGGAAGGCGATGCCGGCCAGCACGGCGGCCAGGACGAGCGACCATGCCGTGGTGCCCACGACGCCGGCCGTGGCCACCCACGTCCAGATCTCGTCCCACATGTCCGCACGGATGGCGAGCCACAGCAGTCCGACGAAGAGGAAGCCCAGGCTCACGAGCACGATCGTGAGCACCGTGCCCCCGAAGCGCTTGTAGATGGTGGCCGCCCAGAAGCCCACGATGAACAGCAGCATTGCCATGACGGCGTAGAAGAAGCCCGCGCCGAAGGCGCCCGCCTGCCAGACCCACGGCAGGTAGAAGTAGTAGCCGTTCAGCCCCCAGCCGGTCGTCGCCTGCTCGACGAGTCCGCCGATCATGTAGATGGCGGCCAGGAGCACGGCGGCCAGCCCCGAGGTGAGGAGCGTCCCGAGGTAGAACTCCCGCCGCGTGACGCTCATCGCCTGCGAGAACGGAAATGTCATCGTGAGCGCCTGGATGCCGACCGCGAGGAGGTACCAGAGCGGCGCCTGCGCGGCCCCGCCGTACTTGGGGGCGTCGACGGGGATCATCGCGTAGACGAGCATCGACAGGGCGAAGCTGCCGCCGAGGATGATGAGCGGCATCCAGACGAAGGTCTGCCGGTTGACCAACTGCATGCGGATGACGTTGAGCGTACGGTTCATCGGAGCGCTCCTTCCTGTGTCGAGGGGTGTTCGCCGTTCGCGTGCTGCGTCGTGCGGACGATGAGCTGCTGCAGCGAGACCGGCGCGATGTCCAGGCCCGAGGCGGCGACCTCGCGGCGGTCGTCGTCGGTGAGGGCGCCGAGCACCGTGACAGACGAGACGTGGCCGAGACTCTCGCGGTGGATCACCTCACGACCGCGGACGAACGCCTCGACCGCGGCCGTCTCACCGACGATGTTCGCGGCGCGGTCCCGCACGGCATCCGTCTCCTCGTTCATGAGGATGCGCCCGCGATCGATCACGAGCACCCTCTCGATGAGGTTCGCGACCTCGTCGATGAGGTGGCTCGACAGGATGACCGTGCGAGGCGCCTCCGTGTAGTCCTCGAGCAGGCGGTCGTAGAAGATCTGGCGTGCGACGGCGTCGAGCCCGAGGTAGGGCTCATCGAAGAAGGTGATCTCGGCGCGCGAGGCGATGCCGATGATGACGCCGACGGCCGAGAGCTGTCCGCGCGAGAGCTTCTTGATGCGCTTGCGCATCGGCAGCTGGAAGTCGGCGACGAGCCGGTCGGCGAGCTCCTGGTTCCACCGCGGGAAGAAGAGCCGCGCCGTCGCGAAGGCGTGCGAGGGCAGGGCATCGTCGGGGTAGCGCTGGCTCTCGCGGACGAAGCACATGCGGCGCAGCACCTTGGCGTTCTCGTACGGGTGCTGGCCGAAGACGCGTACATCGCCCGACGTCGCGAAGTTCTGCGCCGTCAGGATCGACATGACGGTCGTCTTGCCGGCGCCGTTGCGGCCGAGGAGGCCGTAGATCCTGTCCTTCTCGATCGCGAAGCTCACGTCGTCGACCGCGACGGTGTCGCGATAGCGCTTGGTGAGTCCGGCGACCTCGATGACGGTCTCGGTCGGAGTGGTCATCATGCCCTTCCTTCGGAGGCGGATGCCGCGACCGGCGCCGAGGCGCGCTCGCGGACGAGTTGAGCCAGCTCCTCGGGGCCCAGGCCGAGCTTGCGGGCCTCAGCGAGGAGGGGTTGGACGTAGCGATCGGCGAACGCGGAACGGCGCTCGTCGAGGAGGGTGGCGCGAGCGCCGGGGGCGACGAACATCCCGATCCCGCGCCGCTTGTACAGCACGCCCTTGTCGACGAGCATGGCGATTCCCTTCGCGGCCGTGGCGGGGTTGATGCGGTAGAAGGAGGCGAGCTCGTTCGTGGACGGCGCCTGGCTCTCTTCGGTCAGCGACCCGTCGACGATGGCGTCCTCGACGCTCTCTGCGATCTGCAGGAAGAGCGCCCTGCCTTCTTCGATCACGGTGTCCACCCCTGTGGTTAGTTACTTGAGCAACTAACCATGCAACAGGGAAAGCCGAGATGTCAAGCGCCGTTGCGTTGACCGTGACTCGGCGCCGCCAATAGGTTCGCTGTGACGAAGGGAGTCGCAGCATGCAGCAGCCGATCGCCTTCGTGCTCGGTGGGGGAGGCGTGCGGGGCGCCGTCGAGATCGGCATGATCCGCGCGCTCTTCGAGGCGGGCGTGCGCCCCGATCTCGTCGTCGGCACCTCGATCGGCGCGATCAACGGCGCCCTCGTCGCGAAGGACCCGAGCCTCGGCGTCATCGACACGCTCATGCACGCGTGGACGTCTCCCGAGGCGAGCGCCGTCTACGGCGACTCGCTCATGAGTCAGCTCGGGCGCCTGGTCAAGACGAAGACGCACCTGAATTCGCCGCTCCCGCTGCGCGTGCTGCTCGAGCACAGCCTCGGCGGCGCTGCCCGATTCGAAGACCTCGCGGTGCCGCTGCAGGTCGTCGCCGCGAGCATCGAGCGCGCCGCCGAGCACGTCTTCGACTCCGGGCCGCTCATCGACGCGATCCTGGCCTCGGCATCCGTCCCGGGACTCCTCCCGCCGACGGCGATCGACGGCGAGCACTACATGGACGGCGGCATCGTCAACTCGATCCCCATCGAGCAGTCCGTCGCGGCGGGAGCGCAGACGATCTTCGTGCTGCAGGTCGGGCGCGTCGAGACTCCGCTCGTCGTGCCGAAGTCGGCCGTCGACACGGCACGCGTCGCGTTCGAGATCGCGCGGCGGCACCGCTTCGCGCGCGACCTCGCGACGCTCCCCGAGGGCGTCGACCTCTACGTGCTGCCCAGCGGCGGCTCTCTCGAGGGCGACGATTCGATCCGGGCCTATCGCCGGCTCGACACCCTCGAGCAGCGCATCGACCGCGCGCATGAGGCGACGCGGGACTTCCTCTTCGAGCGCGGGATGCCGCCGCTGGCCACCGCGCAGGGCTCGGCGGGGGAGCCCACGTGAAGCTGCCGCCGAAGTGGGTGCGCCGCGTCATCCTGGCCCCCCTCGTGATCGTCGTGGCGCTGCTGCTCGTCGTGACGATCCCGCTGTGGCTGCTCGGGGCCATCGGCCTCACCTCCCTCGTGCCCGGGAGGTTCCGCCTTCCGCGCGTGCTGTGGCTGGTGACTGTCTACCTCCTGTGGGACTCCGCCCTCCTCGTCGTGATGTTCGCCCTGTGGATCGCATCGGGCTTCGGCTGGAAGCTCGACACGCCCGCTTTCCGCGCGGCCCACTACCGCATCGGCGCTCGCGGGCTCGAGATCCTGTTCGAGATCTTCGGTTCTGTGCTGCGGCTGGCGATCGTGACATCGGCCGGCGAGACGGAGGATCCGGATGCCGCGACCGCCGCGTTCGATGCGCTCTTCGCCCCCGGCACGCCCCTGGTCGTCGCGAGCAGGCACGCGGGCCCGGGCGACTCGTTCATCCTCATCCACACGCTCCTCAACGAGGTCGCCCGACGCCCCAGGATCGTGCTGAAGTACACGATGCAGTGGGACCCCGCGATCGACGTGCTGCTCAACCGCATCCCGACGCGCTTCATCGTCCCGTCGGGCTTCGGCGGAAAGGCGAAGGGGGGCGGACGCGGCGTCGAAGACAGCCTCCGCGACCTCGCGACCGACCTCGGCCCCGACGACGCGTTCGTCATCTTCCCCGAGGGCGGCAATGTCACCTCGACCCGCCGGCGGAGCCGCATCGACCGGCTCCGCGCCTCCGGGCGTACGGCGCTCGCGGCGCGCGCCGAGGCCATGATCCACGTCATGCCGCCGCAGCCGGGAGGCATGTTCGCGGCGCTCGAGGCATCCGCCGGCGCCGATGTCGTCTTCATCGCGCACACGGGGCTCGACCGTCTCGTCACGATGGCCGACATCTGGCGCGAGCTGCCGATGGACAAGCGCATCACGATGCGGGGCTGGCGTGTGCCCCGGAGCGAGATCCCCGAGGATCGCGACGCGCAGGCCGAGTGGCTGTTCGGCTGGTTCGAGCGGATCGACGGGTGGATCGCGGCTCAGACGCCGATCGACGAGAAGGCCGGAGTGACGCCGCTCGCGTGAGGATCCGGGCGCTGCGCCGTCGGGGCGAGCCGTCAGGGCCGGGGCTTGGGCCGGACGATGCGGCCGGGGGCGGTCTCGGTCGTGCGCGACGGCACGGGCCAGGTCTGCCCCGGGTGGACGGCACCGGGCACAGGAGCCCGCTGAGGCTCCGGAGCGGGTTGCGGCGCGGGGGCGCGCAGGGGTTCGGGGGCGACGGATGCCTCGGCATCCGTCCCTCCGGCGGTCAGCTCGAGCGCGACCTGCTTCTCGAGCACGACGACCGCTTCGTCGGAGAGCGAGATGAGCCCGTCGAGCTCTTCGCGCACGCGCTTGTAGGCGAGCTGGCGCTCGGCGGGGGTCGCGGCCTGATCGATCGCGATGGTGAGGAGCTGCTTGGCGGTGTCGAGGCGCTTGCGCTCGACCTCGGTGAAGCCGGAATCCTTGATGCGCCGGGCGTCGCGCTCGGCGACGTCGAAGGCGACCTCGTAGTCGGTGACGGCGTCGCGGTACTCCGTGAGCTGGGCCTTCGTGAGCTTCGTCTTCGGGGTCGGCGGACGCAGGCCGTCGGCGACCTTCTTGGCGCGCAGGAACGCGGCGGTGAGGGGCTGCCGGCCGTCGCTCATCGCCGGGAAGGCGATGAGCTTGGCGACGTCGAGCTCGTACTCCAGCCAGCGCGCCGTGACGGCGTCGTGGGCGGCGAAGAGGCGCTCGAGCTGGCTCGCCGGCGCCGAGACGTGTCCGTCGCGCGCGGCCGGGGCGGCAGGTGCGTCGGACAGCTGCTGCGCGACCGACCCCGTGACGGGGTAGGCGGTGCGCCCGCGCGCGGCGGCCTGGGCGGCCTTCAGCTCGGCCTTGGCGTGCAGCACCTCCAGGCGCCGCTTGTGCCGGCGGCGCGCGCCACGCTCCCAGGCGCTGCCGACGGAGGCCAGCACGCCGAAGAGTGGGAAGACGAGCCACCAGTACCCGCCGATGAACTCGAACACGGGCTGCACCCTGTCATGCTAACCGTGCCGCGCCCCGCGCGTGCGGAGAGTCAGTCGACCGTCAGGAAGCGGGGCGGTGCGGCGTGCGCGAAGGAACGGGCCAGAGCGGATGCCCCGGCTCGCGCGTCGGCGCCGGCGCGGGCTGCGCGGCACGCGGCGCAGCGGGCGGGGACGCGGCATCCGTCCTCTGAGCCTGCGGTGCGGGAGTCGTCCTGGCGGCGCGCGGCGTCGTGGCGTCGTTGAGGCGCTGCGCGATGGCGGCGACCGTCGCGGCGCTGTCGGTTGCCCACGCGATCGCGGCGCTGGAGCGCTCGATGAACTGCTGCGCGGCGGCCGACCACGCGGCCGCGGGTTCGGGCTTCGGCTCGGGCGGCACCATCCCCGCCGCGCGCGCCTCACGCCACGCGACCTGCTCGGCGGACTCGAAGGTGCGGGCGACCTCGGTCACGGCGTTGCGGTAGGCGACGTATTCCAGCGGAGTCATACGTGCCTGCGGCGAGGCCGGGCGCAGGCGCTGCGCCTCGGCGCGCGCCGTGAGGTAGACCGCGGTCGCGGGGACGCGTCCGTCGCTCATGCCGGGGAAGACGATCAGGCGCGCGGGATCGGTCTCGTACGCGAGCCACCGCTGCGTGATGTCGTCGTGCATCGCCATGACCTGCGCGAGCGGGCGGTGGGCGGGGTCGGTCGTCGCGGCGAGACCCGCGCGTGCGGCGCTGACGCGCGCGCGGCGCAGGCGCACGTCGGCCGACGAGGCGCGTACGTCGCGCTGCGCCAGCGCGAGGCCCTGGCGAGCGGACGCGACCTCGGCGACCGAGGACCGGCCGGCTGCCCGCTCGGCCTGCACACGCATGAGCTCGGCGCGCGCGAGCTTGAGCGCGCTGCGCGTCGACCACGCGCGTGCGCGCGCATCGTGCAGTTCGAGTCTGGCCGCGTCGTACTCCAGCCGACGTGCGTCGACCGCGCGCTGATGCCGAAGTCCGAGCATCGCAATCACCCCCGCCCCGGTCGTGACCGGCACGATCCACCACAGCTCGGCGATCATCGCCCACAGCGGATCCACGCGGCCATGGTAGCCCGCGCACCGTCGCCGCGGCTGGGGATCAGCCGAAACCGTGCCCGCGGGGATGCGGACGGGCGGCCCTTCAGAGCAGCCGGGTCAGCCGAACAGCAGGGCGAGGACGGTCGCCCCGCCCCCCACGAGGATGAGGCTCACGATGACGATCCACGCCGTCATCTTCACGCGGCGCTGCCGCGCATCCTGGAACCCGGCGTACTCGTCGTCGTGGGACATGGCAGCAAGTCTAAGCGGGCAGCGCGCGCTCGCCCATCGCGGCCGAGGCCCGAGTCAGGCGGTGCCGCGCGTGCCGGCGGGCTCGGCGACGGTGGGTCCGAAGGCGGCGGGAAGCGTCGCCTTCGACAGGTCGCGCAGCTCGGCGAGCGGAAGCGTGAAGAGGTCCTGCACTTCGAGGGCGGGCTCGCCGTCGACGGGAGCGTCGGTCACGCCGATGCGCAGCACGGGATAGCCGCGCCCCTCGCAGAGCCCCCGGAACTTCACGTCGTCCTCGCGCGGGACGCTGACGATGACGCGGCCCGTGGACTCCGAGAACAGGGCGGTCGCGGCATCCACTCCATCCCGCTCCATGATCTCGGTGAGCCAGACCCGCGCGCCGACGCCGAAGCGCATGGTGGCCTCGGTGAGGGCCTGTGCGAGACCGCCCGACGACAGGTCGTGAGCGCTCGAGACGAGGGACTGGAGGGATGCCGCGTGCAGCAGCTCCGCGAGACGCTTCTCGGCGTCGAGGTCGACCGCGGGCGGGCGGCCGCCGAGGTGCCCGTGCACCGTGCCCGCCCATGCCGAGCCGCTGAGCTCGGTGGCCGTGACGCCGAGGAGGTAGATGTTCTCGCCCTCGTCCTGCCAGCCCGAGGGGATTCGCCGGGCGACGTCGTCGATGATGCCGAGGACGCCGACGACGGGCGTCGGGAAGATCGGCACATCGCCGGTCTGGTTGTAGAACGAGACGTTGCCGCCCGTGACCGGGACGCCGAGCTCGAGGCATCCGTCGGCGAGGCCGTCGACCGCCTGCGAGAACTGCCACATGACCTCGGGGTTCTCGGGCGAGCCGAAGTTCAGGCAGTCCGTCACGGCCGTGGGCACCGCGCCGGTCACGGCGACGTTGCGGTACGCCTCCGCGAGGGCGAGCTTGGCGCCCTGGTACGGGTCGAGCTGGCAGAAGCGGCCGTTGCAGTCGGTGGCGATCGCGAAGCCGAGGCCGGAGTTCTCGTCGACGCGCACCATGCCGGCGTCGTCGGGGAACGACAGGGCCGTGTTGCCCATGACGTAGCGGTCGTACTGGTTGGTGATCCAGTCGGTGTCGGCGAGGTTGGGGCTCGCGACGAGCTGCGTGAACTGGGCGCGGAGGGTCTCGGGGTCGGTGGACCGCGGGAGGGCCGAGGCGGAGTCGTCGCGGAGGGCATCGATCCACGTCGGGTAGGCGACGGGGCGCTCGTAGACCGGGCCGTCGACCGCGACGGTCGAGGGGTCGACGTCGACGATCTGCTCGCCGTGCCAGAAGATCTGGAGTCGCCCGTCACCGGTGACCTCGCCGAGCACGGAGGTCTCGACATCCCACTTCTTCGTCACGGCGAGGAAGGCGTCGAGCTTCTCGGGCGCGACGATGGCCATCATGCGCTCCTGGCTCTCGCTCATGAGGATCTCCTCCGGCGTGAGCGAGGGGTCGCGCAGCAGCACCTTCTCGAGGTCGACGCGCATGCCCGATCCGCCGTTCGCGGCGAGCTCGGAGGTCGCGCACGAGATGCCGGCGGCGCCGAGGTCCTGGATGGCCTCGACGAGCTCGCCCTTGTAGAGCTCGAGGCAGCACTCGATGAGCACCTTCTCGGCGAAGGGGTCGCCCACCTGGACGGCGGGGCGCTTGGTGGGCCCGCCCTCCGAGAAGGTGTCGGAGGCGAGGATGGATGCTCCGCCGATGCCGTCGCCGCCGGTGCGGGCGCCGAAGAGCACGACCTGGTTGCCGGCGCCCGAGGCGTTGGCGAGCTTGAGGTCTTCGTGGCGCAGCACGCCCACCGCGAGGGCGTTGACGAGGGGGTTGCCCTGGTAGACGGAGTCGAAGACCGTCTCGCCGCCGATGTTGGGAAGGCCGAGGCAGTTGCCGTAGAACGAGATCCCGCTGACGACGCCGTGCACGACGCGGGCGGTGTCGGGGTCGTCGATGGCGCCGAAGCGCAGCTGGTCCATGACGGCGACGGGACGCGCGCCCATCGAGATGATGTCGCGGACGATGCCGCCGACGCCCGTCGCGGCGCCCTGGAACGGCTCGATGTAGCTCGGGTGGTTGTGCGACTCGACCTTGAAGGTCACGGCCCAGCCCTCGCCGATGTCGACGACGCCGGCATTCTGGCCCATGCCGACCATGAGCCGTTCCTTCATCTGCTCGGAGACCTTCTCCCCGAAGGTGCGGAGGTAGATCTTCGACGACTTGTACGAGCAGTGCTCCGACCACATGACGGAGTACATCGCGAGCTCGCCCGAGGTGGGCCGGCGTCCCAGGATGCTCTTGATCTGCTGGTACTCGTCTGGCTTGAGACCGAGCGCCGCGTACGGCTGCTCCTTCTCGGGCGTCGCCTCGGCGTGCGAGACGGTGTCGGCGACGGGACGGACGGATGCCTCGGCCGATGCCGAAGAAGCGGGGGTGGTCACGCGGCTGAACTCCTGGATCGAGGGTGCCGGACGCCGTCCAGTCTACTTGGGGCGGGGGTGCAGTCCGCGTCGCTCCGCGGAGCGGAGGTTCTCACGGGAAGGGAGGGCCGACACGCCGCCCCGGCGACCTCTCTTCCGGTGGGAACCTCCGCCCGGCGGAGGTCGCTCTTGACGGGACGGATGCCGGGGGCTAACGTGCAACCAAATGGTTGTACATACGGAGCTCGAAGACGATGAGATCGACCGGATCTTCCACGCGCTCGCCGCGGCGACGCGCCGAGACATCCTGCGTCGCACGATCGAGCGGGAGCAGTCGGTGTCGATGCTCGCGCGCGACTACGACATGTCGTTCGCCGCGGTGCAGAAGCACGTCGCGGTACTCGAGGCGGCAGGCCTCGTCGTCAAGCGCGCCGAGGGCCGCGAGCGGCTGGTGCGGGCGGATCCGCACATGATCGCCCGCGCCCGTGCCCTGCTCGACCGCTTCGAGGCGATGTGGCGCGCCCGCGTCGACCGCCTCGACGCGCTGCTCGCCGAAGACGACACCCACTCCACCACCTCTGACGAAGGAGACTGACATGCCTGTCACCGACGTGACGACCGACCACGAAGCGCTCACCATGACCCTCACGGCCGAGTTCGCGGCATCCGTCGACCGCCTCTGGAAGGCGTTCACCGATCCCGCGCAGCTCGAGCGGTTCTGGGGCCCTCCGGGCTGGCCCGCGACGTTCCCGCGCTTCGACTTCGCCGTCGGAGGCCGCGCCGACTACTACATGACGAGCCCCCGCGGCGAGAAGGCCGGCGGCTCGTGGGAGTTCCTCGAGATCGACGAGCCCCGGGCCTTCGCGGTGCTCGACTCCTTCGTCGACGCCGGCGGCGCGCCCGCGGACGGGCTGCCGACGATGCGGGTCGTCTTCGCGTTCGAGCCGACCGCGGCGGGCTCGAAGCTGATCAACACGACCTACTTCACCTCGGCGGAGGCGCTGGAGCAGGTCGTCGCGATGGGCGCCGTCGAGGGCTCGACGATGGCCTTCAACCAGCTCGACCGCGTGCTGGCGGGCCTGCGCGAGTACTCGGCGGGCAAGGGCACGCAGACCGAGATCCTCGATGACACCCACGTGCGCATCACGCGGCTGGTCGAGGGGCCGCGCCACCTCGTCTGGCGCGCGCATCAGGAGCCCGAGCTCATGCGGCAGTGGCTCCTCGGCCCCGACGGCTGGCGCATGTCGGTGTGCGAGATCGACCCCGCCGTCGGCGGACGGTACCGCTACGAGTGGGAGCCCCTCGAGGGCATGCCGGGCGAGAAGTTCGGGTTCGACGGCGAGACGCTGCTGTGGGAGGCTCCCCGGCGCGCCGTGACGACCGAGCACATGACCGGCACCGACTTCCCCTCGACGCTCAACGATCTGACCCTCGACGAGGAGGACGGCGCGACGCTCATCACGCTCGTCATCGAGTACCCCGACAAGGAGACCCGCGACATGGTCCTCGCGACGGGCATGACCGACGGCATGGAGGCCAGCTACGGCCGCCTCGAGGGTGTTCTCGAGCGCGTCGGCTGACGGAGGAGAAGGTGACGGATGCCTCGGGCCGAGGCATCCGTCACTCCGCCCGAGGTGCGGCGCGGCCGCGATGCGGCGGGCGCAGGTGGGCGTGGGACCGTCGCCCCTAGGCTGACGCCATGGATTTCTCGCTCGAGCTCACGCCCGACCTGATCGCCGTCTTCCTCACGCTCTTCGTCCTCGAGGTGGTCCTGGGCGTCGACAACGTCATCTTCATCTCGATCCTCGCCTCGAAGCTGCCCGTCGAGCAGCAGGCGCGGGCCCGCAACCTCGGCCTCACCCTCGCGATGCTCATCCGCGTCGTGCTCGTCTTCCTGGCGGGCTGGATCATCACCCTCACCGAGCCGGTGCTGACCCTCTGGGGCATCGACTTCTCGTGGAAGGACTTCATCCTCATCGCGGGCGGGCTCTTCCTCGTCTACAAGGCCGTCACCGAGATCCACCACAAGCTCGAGGGCGCCGAGGAGGAACACGGCTCCTCCGGCGGCGGCAACGGCATCACTTTCGGCGCGGTCATCGCGCAGATCCTCCTGCTCGACATCGTCTTCTCGCTCGACTCGGTCATCACGGCGGTGGGGATGACCTCGAACATGATCGTGATCATCACCGTCGTCGTGCTGTCGTTCGGCATCATGCTCTTCGCGTCGCGCTTCATCTTCGCGTTCGTCAACAAGCACCCCACGGTGAAGATGCTCGCGCTGTCGTTCCTCCTGCTCATCGGCGTCTTCCTCATCGCCGAGGGCTTCCACTTCAAGATCGACAAGGCCTTCATCTACGGGCCGATGGTCTTCGCGGCGTTCGTCGAGGCGCTCAACCTCGCGTACTCGTCGCGCAAGGCCAAGCGCGAGCAGCGCACGCGCCGGCCTGTGCAGCTGCGGCCGCAGTATCCCGGCATCGACGAGTCGGTCGCCGTGACCGCGGCCCTGTCGGACGACCCCGCCGCCGGCGCGGTCGGCCTCTCGCGCAAGCCGGTCGAGGGCGGCGGCCCGCACCTCGACCGCGGCGGGCTCGGCTGACGGGTCGGCCGGGTGGGCTCTGGGCAGGGGCCCGCGTCCGGCCGCCCTCGGGCTGGTGCCCTCTCCCCGAGCGCCACACTTTCCTGCGAGCGCTACGTCGCGCGACGGCGCGCTCGCAGGATTGTGTAGCAGTCGAGAACGGATGCCGCGGCCCCCGCCCCACGGATCACCGGCCGGGACGGGGGCGAGTCGTGGGCAATCCAGCCGCGACGAGGATGTCGTACAGCCGCCGGGGCTCGGCCAGGGCGGGCACCCGCCATCGCGAGAAGGCGCGCACCTGGCGTCGGAGCTCGTCCTCGCGATCCTTCTCCTCGAGGACGACCTGCTCCGGCGTCCGCCCCCGGAGAAGCGCGGGGTCGCGGTACTTGCCGGCGCCGTCGAACTCGCCGATGTGGCGGTGATCCCGCCAGAAGAAGTCGGTCCACGCCTCGCGCCCCGCCGAGAGGACGAACCTGGCCTGCAGCTCGGGCGGAGGAAAGCCCATCAGCGAGATCAGCACACGGCTCTGCGATTCGCGCACACTGTCCGAGAGCGGGGTCGCGAACTGCGCGGCGCGCAAGGCTCGCGCGGAGCCGCGCCCGCTTCGATCGGAGGCCTCGACGAGAAGGTCGTCGAGGGTCACGAGCGGCGTCGGCTCACGACGGCGCCAGAGCGCCTGATCCGCGACGGCCACGCCCTCGGGCAACCGCAGCATCGAGATCAGGTCGACCGCCGTCTGCAGCGGCGTCGTGGCGGCGTGCTCGCCCCACACCACCGTCGACACGTCACGACTTGTGGCGTGCCGCCGGACGGCGCCGGTCGATCGGCCACCGCTGGAGGCGGGAACGGCGACGTCGACGGTCGCCGGCCATCGGCCGAGGATGTCGATGCCGAGCAGCGCCGCCGCGGCGAAGTGCGAGAACACCTGGCCGGGACGCAGTCGTGCGGATGCCTCCCACACGACCTGCGCGTGTCGTTCGAGTGGCCGCAGGCGCCTCCATTCGGCCCCGTCCGCGTACGCGCCCGGCGCGATGCGCACGACATCGCCGGCTTGCAGCCGGGCGCGCAGCCGCCGATCGTTGACCGGCTCGCCGTCGTTCTCGCGGCGGCGGAAGACGGTGGAAAGCGGAGGATGCTCGAGCCACGACATCGCTCAACCCTCGCGCTCAGGCCGGTCGCGGCATCCGTCGTCGCTTCGTCCGGTGCACAACACGCCGCCCGCCGCCCCTGGGGAGGAGCCGCGCGCCGAGGGCGACAGTTTGCGGCGAGCGCGGCGTCGTGCGACGTAGCGCTCGCAGGTTTGTGTGGCGCTCGCGGGGTGGGGTCAACCCGGGCGACTGAGGTGGAGCCGGAGGCGGGTGTCGGGCCGAGGGGCTCGGGCGCGGTCGAGGTCGGGCGAGGGCGACAGTTTGCGGCGAGCGCGGCGTCGTGCGACGTAGCGCTCGCAGGTTTGTGTCGCGCTCGCGGGGGCGCGGCGGAGGGCGGTCGCGCTCGCGGGGGCGTGGCGGAGGACGGGCGCGCTCGCGGTCGCGGGGCCGGGACGGGGCGGGGGTCAGCCCGGGTCGGGCGCCGGGGCGAGGACGAGGCGATAGCCCATGCCGGACTCGGTTACCAGGTGCACCGGCCGGGCGGGGTCGGGCTCGAGCTTCTTGCGCAGCTGCGACATGTACAGCCGCAGATAGCCCGTGTCGGCGACCTGGTCGGTGCCCCAGATGTCTTTGAGGAGGCTCTGGCGCGTCACGAGAGAGCCGGGGTTGCGGGCGAGGAACTCGAGCATCCGCCACTCGGTGGGCGTGAGGTGCACGCGGGCTCCGGCGCGCGTCACCGTCTTGGCCGCGAGGTCGATCGTGACGTCGGCGAAAGAGACGACGGGCTCTCCGCCGGTGGTTCCGGCCCGTCGCGACAGGGCGCGCAGCCGGGCGAGCAGCTCGTCGATCTGGAACGGCTTCGTGACGTAGTCGTCGGCCCCCGCGTCGAGCGCCTCGACCTTGTCGGCCGAGCCGGTGCGGCCGGACACGACGATGATCGGCACGCTCGTCCAGCCCCGGAGGCCCTGGATCACCGCGACGCCGTCGAGGCGCGGCATCCCGAGATCCAGCAGCACGATATCGGGGTGCGTCTGGGCCGCCAGCCCGATCGCCGCGGCACCGTCGGGCGCAGCGACGACCTCGTATCCGTGCGCGCCGAGCGTGATGCGCAGGGCCCGGACGAGCTGCGGGTCGTCGTCGGCGATGAGGATCCTCACGAGGCGGCCTCCGGTGAGGGGACGGGGAATGCGGATGCCTCGGCGACGGGCAGCTCGACGACCATCGTGAGCCCGCCGCCCGGCGTGTCTTCCGGGGTCAGGGTCGCGCCCATGCCCTCGGCGAATCCGCGCGAGAGGGCGAGACCGAGGCCGAGGCCCGTCGTGTTGTCGGTGTCGCCCAGGCGCTGGAACGGCGAGAAGATGTCGTCCTGGCGCTCGGGGGAGACGCCCGTGCCGTGGTCGACGACCCGGATCTGCGCGCGGTCGCCGAGGCGGCTCGTCGAGAGGCGCACGCGCGTGCCGGGGGCCGTGTAGCGCACGGCGTTCGCCAGGACGTTGACCACGACGCGCTGCAGCAGCACCGGGTCGGCGCGCAGCGGGGGAAGGTCGGGGTCGAGGGCGAGCTCGACGGCGTCGGGGCCGAGGGCGAGCTCGTCGACGGCGGCGAGGATGGTGCCGGCGGAATCGACCGGCGAGAGCGACACGGCCAGCACCCCCGCCTGGACGCGGCTGACGTCGAGCAGGTCGGTGACGAGCGCCGACAGCGTCGCGAGCGACTCGTCGGCCGTCGCGAGGAGCTCCTCGCGATCGGCCGCGCTCAGCCCCGGGCCGGCGGCGCGCAGGCCCCCGATCGCGGCGACGGCGGCGGCGAGGGGCCGGCGGAGGTCGTGGCTCACCGCGGAGAGCAGCGCCGTCCGCACCTGGTCGGTCTCGGCGAGCAGGCCGGCCTCGCGCGCGGTCTCGGTGAGGGCGGAGTGCTCGAGCGCGGCGCCGAGCTGAGCGACGGTGACGTCGAGGAGGCGGCGGGCGGAGGCATCCGGTTCCGCTCCGTGCAGCTCGAGGAACGCCGTCGGGTCGGCGGGATCGCCCACGGGGAGCCGGGTCATGCGCTCGTCGGGGACGGGCTCGCCGTCGGTCGCGAGCACGGCGCCGTCGGCGGCGACGAGGCGGACGCCCGTCATGCCGAACGCTTCGCGCGCGCGGCTGACGAGCGCGGGGATCGCGCTCTCGCCGCGCAGCACGCTGCCGGCGACGGTCGCGAGCAGCTCCGACTCGGCCGCCGCCCGCTGGGCCACCCGCGTACGGCGCGCGGCCTGGTCGACGACCCAGCTCACGAGGATCGCGATGACGATGTAGAGCACGAGCGACAGCGCGTGGTCGGGGTCGGCGATCGTGACGGTGAAGAGGGGGTCGATGAAGAGGTAGTCGAGCGTCAGGCCCGACAGCACGGCGGCGAAGAGCGCGGGCCAGATGCCCCCGACGAGGGCGACAACGACGACGAGCAGCTGGTACGCGAGCACGTCGGCGGTGATGGAGTCGCTGTTCGAGGTCGCGTAGAGGAGCCACGACAGGAGCGGGCCGCCCACGAGCGCGACGGCGAAGCCGAGGAGGCGGCGCTTGAGGCTGAGCGCGCCGCCCGTCACGCGCGGCAGGTGCAGCCCGCGGGCTGCGGCGGCGTGCGTGACGATGTGCACGTCGATGTCGCCCGACTCCCGCACGACGGTCGCGCCGATCCCCGCACCCGTGAGGAGGGCGGCGAGCCGCCCGCGCCGGCTCGCTCCGATGACGAGCTGCGTCGCGTTGACCGACCGGGCGAACTCGACGAGCGCGCGCGGCACGTCGTCGCCGACGACCTGGTGGTAGGTACCGCCGAGCGACTCGACGAGCAGCCGCTGCTGTGCGAGCGCTCCGGGCGTCGCCGAACGCAGGCCGTCCTGGCTCGAGACGTGCACGGCGAGCACCTCGCCGCCGGCTGAGCGGGCGGCGATCCGCGCACCCCGGCGGAGGAGCGTCTCGCCCTCGGGCCCGCCCGTGAGCGCGACGACGACGCGCTCGCGCGCCTGCCACGTGCCCGTGATGCCGTGCTCGGCGCGGTAGAGCTTGAGGGCGCTGTCGACCTCGTCGGCGAGCCAGAGGAGCGCGAGCTCACGCAGGGCGGTGAGGTTGCCCAGGCGGAAGTAGTTCGACAGCGCGGCGTCGATCCGCTCGGCGGGATAGACCAGACCGGCCGAGAGCCGGTCGCGCAGCGACGGCGGGGCGAGATCGACGACCTCGACCTGATCGGCGCCTCGGACCACGGCATCCGGAACCGTCTCGCGCTGCGCGACCCCCGTGATCTGCTCGACGACGTCGCCGAGCGATTCGATGTGCTGCACGTTGACGGTCGTGATGACGTCGATGCCGTCGTCGAGGAGCTCCTGCACGTCCTGCCAGCGCTTGGCGTGCCGCGACCCCGGGGCGTTGGTGTGCGCGAGCTCGTCGACGAGGGCGATCTCGGGATGCCGCTCCTTGACCGCCTCGACGTCGAGCTCGCTGAGCTCGACATCGCGGTGCCGCACGGTCCGTCGCGCGACGACCGGCAGCCCCTCGATGAGCGCGGCCGTCGCGGCGCGGCCGTGCGTCTCGACGAGGCCGATCACGACATCGCGCCCGTCGGCGCGGAGCCGGCGACCCTCCTGGAGCATCTCGTACGTCTTGCCGACGCCGGGAGCGGCGCCCAGCAGCACGCGAAGACGCCCCCGCTTCATGCCTTCACCTTAGATCCGCTCATCGGCCCGCCGCATCGAGGGCGAGATCGAGCTCGAGCACGTCGACCCGCGGCTCCCCGAGGAATCCGAGATCGCGCTGCTGCGTGTGCTGCGCGACGAGCTCGCGGACGAGGGAGGGACGGATGCCTCGTGCCGCCGCGATCCTCGGCACCTGCAGGAGCGCGTACTCCGGGCTGATGCGGGCCGAGAGAAATGCCGACCGCCACAGAAACCTGCGAGGGCTACGGAGATCTGTGGCGCGCTCGCAGATTCATGTAGCGCTCGTGTATCCCGGGGTCGATCCGGGGCGGACGTCAGGCCCGGCCGAGCGCGTCCTCGAAGGCGACCCACGCGAGCATCGCGCACTTGACGCGCGCGGTGTACTTCGAGACGCCGCTCAGGGCCGCGGCATCCGAGTACACCTCCTCGTCGAGCGCGATCGTGCCGCGTGAGCGGAGCGCCTCGCGGAATCCGTCGACGAGGGCGGATGCCTCGGCACGCGGCATCCCCTCGTCCTCCGCGATGAGCGATGCCAGCATCGACGCCGACGACTGCGAGATGGCGCACCCCGCGCCCTCCCACGTGACGTCGCGCACGACGTCGCCCTCGAGCCGGACGCGGAGGGTGATGTCGTCGCCGCAGACGGGGTTGCGCTGGTGCGAGGTCGCCGAGGCGAAGCCCTCGGTCTCCTCGGCGAGGCCGTAGCCGAAGCGGCGCTTGGAGTGGTCGAGGATGACGTCCTGGTAGAGCGCGTCGAGCCCGCTCATCGGCCGGCTCCGAAGTACGCGCGGACGCCCGAGACGGCGTCGAGGAACTCATCGATGTCGGCCACGGTCGTGTAGACCGACGCCGAGGCGCGCACCGACGCGGTGAGCCCGAGGCGGCGGTGCAGCGGCTGCGCGCAGTGGTGTCCGACCCGCACCGCGATGCCTCGCGCGTCGAGGAATTGCCCCACGTCGTGCGCGTGCACGCCGTCGACGTCGAAGGCCGCGAGGGCGACGCGGTCGATGCCCTCGGGTGCGTCGCCGAGGAGACGGATGCCGGGGACCGACCGCAGCCCGTCACGCAGCCGCCGCTCGAGCAGCGTTTCATGCGCCTGCACGGCGTCCATGCCCAGGGCGTCGAGGTAGCGGACCGCGGCGGCGAGGCCGATCGCCTGCGAGACGGGCTGGGTGCCCGCCTCGAAGCGCTGCGGCGGCGGGAGGTACTCGGCCTCGTCGAGGGTCACCGTCGTGATCATGGAGCCGCCCGTGAGGAACGGCGGCAGGGCCTCGAGCACGTCGGCCCGGCCGTAGAACCCGCCGATGGCGTTCGGCCCGAGCATCTTGTGCCCCGAGAAGACGGCGAGGTCGACGTCGAGGGCGGGGAGGTCGAGGGGGAGGTGCGGCGCGGACTGGCACGCGTCGAGCACCGTGAGGGCGCCCGCGGCCTTCGCGAGCGCGACGAGCTCGGCGACGGGGTTGACGATGCCGAGGACGTTCGACACGTGGGGGAAGGCGACGAGGCGGGTGCGTTCGCCGATGACCGCGGCAGCGGCTTCGAGATCGATCGTCCCGTCGTCGTGGACCGTGATGTGCCGCAGCCTCGCTCCGGTGCGCGCGGCGAGCTCCTGCCACGGGATGAGGTTGGCGTGGTGCTCGGACTCGGTGACGACGAGCTCGTCGCCTGCGGCCAGCGCGAAGCGCCGCGCCGCTTCTCCGCCGCGGCCGAGGCTCGCGTTGCCGATGGCGTAGGCGACGAGGTTGAGGCCCGCCGTCGCGCCGCTCGTCCAGACGAGCTGTTCGGGGGCGGCGTGGACGAATCCGGCGACGGCGGCGCGGGCATCTTCGAAGAGCTCGGTCGCCTCGGCGGCGAGGGTGTGCGCGCCGCGGTGCACGGCGGAGTTCGCCGACGTGAGGAACGACACCTCGGCGTCGATGACGGACTGCGGCCGCTGGGCCGTCGCGGCCGAGTCGAGATAGACCAGCGGGCTGTCGCCGACCCGCGTCGCGAGGATCGGGAAGTCGCCGCGGAGCGTCTCGGGGTCGAGCGTCGCGGAGCGAGGGGGTGCCGTTGTCACCCTTCCAGGCTACGCGGCACGCCGCCGGGGCGGGCCCGGCCGTTCGTCGGCGGCCCGGGACGGCCGCGGCATCCGTCTACAGGTCGTCGGGTCTCTCGAGACTCGAGCGCTCGACGACCGGCACTTTCTCGATCGCCGGGTCGAACGGCCGCCCGGCGCGCTCCTGGCCCGGCAGCGGACGCGAGCGGCGGCCGTAGATGAGCTCCGACGAGTCGAGCAGCCACGGCACGAGCGTGATCGTCACGCCGTGGACGAGCATGAGCTGCTGCCCGATGCGGCTCGCACGGCGGTTGTGCAGGAGCGACTCCCACCAGTGGCCCACGATGTACTGCGGCAGGTAGACGGTGACGACGGTCGAGCCGTGTTTCGCCCGGTACTGCTTGATGAACTCGGCGATGGGCCCCGCGTAGGTGCGGAACGGCGACTCGATGATGACGAGCGGGATCGGCATGCGATGGTGCTCCCACTCCTCCTGCAGCGACTTCGCCTCCTCCTTCGTCACGGCGACGTGGATCGCGAGCGTCTTGTCGTGCTTGGCCGCGAGCGCGTAGTCGATCGCCTTCGCCACAGGCTTCTGCAGACGGTTGACGAGGATGAGCGCGACGTCGCCCGCCGATCCGAAGTGCACGTTGTCGGTCATCTCGATCTCGTGCTCGACGTCGCGGTAGTACCGGTTCACGCCGATCATGAGCGTCGCGAGGATCGGGATCGCGAGGAAGACGAGGTAGGCGCCGTGCGTGAACTTCGTGATCGTGACGATCACGAGCACGAAGACGGTCATCGTCGCCCCGAGGGTGTTGATGATGAGGCCCTTCACGGCGCTCGCGCGCTCTGCGGCGGCCTTGGGATCGCGCTGGGCCTCGACGCGCGTGGTCTCGCGCAGCATCCGTCTCCAGTGCCGCACCATTCCGATCTGCCCGAGCGAGAACGAGACGAAGACGCCGATGATGTAGAGCTGGATGAGGGTCGTGAGGTTGGCCTGGTAGACGACGATGACGCCCATCGCCACGATGCCCAGGATGATCATGCCGTTGGAGTACACGAGGCGGTCGCCGCGGGTGTTGAGCGCCTTCGGGGCGTAGCCGTCGCGGGCGAGCACCGATCCGAGCAGCGGGAAGCCGTTGAAGGCCGTGTTCGCCGCGAGGAGCAGGACGAGCGCCGTGGCCGCCTGGATGACGTAGAACGGGATCGAGCCCATGCCGAACGTCGCGGCGGCCACCTGCGCCATGAGGCTCGGCTGCACGAGCGCGGTGCAGTCGAAGCCGACGAGGTTGCACGGGTTCTCGGCGTAATGGACGCCCGAGATCAGCGCGAGCGCCGTGAGCCCCGCGAAGAGCAGGATCGCGATGCCGCCCATGAGACTCAGCGTCGTCTGGGCGTTGCGGACCTTCGGGCGACGGAAGGCCGGCACGCCGTTGGAGACCGCCTCGACGCCGGTGAGGGCGGAACAGCCGCTGGAGAACGCGCGCAGCACGAGAAGGATGACGGCGGCCTGTGTCAGGTCTTCGGCCTGCACGGCGTACTGCGCGCTGGAGGCGACGGGCGGATTGCCGATCGCCGTCTCGAAGAGGCCGACGACGATCATGACGCCGACGGAGGCGATGAAGACGTAGGTCGGGATGGCGAAGACGAGCGACGCCTCGCGCACGCCGCGGAGGTTGACGACGACGATGAGGATCACGCAGGCCACGGCGAGCTCGACGCGCACCCCGTTGAGGAACGGCAGGGCAGAGATGATGTTGTCGACACCCGACGACACCGACACCGCGACCGTCAGGACGTAGTCGACGAGGAGCGCCGAGGCGACGACGACACCGGGCACCTCGCCGAGGTTCTTGCGCGCCACCTCGTAGTCGCCGCCGCCCGAGGGATAGGCCTTGATGAGCTGGCGATAGCTCACGACGACGACGATCAGCAGCACCACGACGGCCAGCGCGATCCACGGGCTGAACGCGAGGAAGGCGAGGCCTCCGGTGAGCAGGATCATGAGGAGTTCCTGCGGGGCATACGCCACCGACGACAGCGCGTCCGACGCGAAGATCGGCAGCGCCATCTTCTTCGGCAGGAGATGTTCGTCGGCCGCGGCCGACGACAGCGGGTCGCCGAGGAGGATGCGTTTCGCGATGGGCGACTCCGCCGAGCCGGGCTCGCGACTATCGTTCGTCACGGCGGGCGATGTTACTCGTATGGAAACCGCGAGGCCGCATCGGGACGGCCATCCTTACGTTTTCCTTACGCCTCGGGTCGGTCGGATCCGGAGGCGGAGAGGAACTCCCGCGCCGCGACGACGAGGGCGTCGACGCCGCGCTCGATGGTCGGGTGCAGCACCGGCGCGAAGAAGGGCGAGTGATTGGTCGGGATGTCGCGCTCGAGGGTTCCCGCAGCGGATGCCTCGGCGTAGGCGGCGGGGTCGACACCGCCCCAGAACCAGTACACGAGGGGCGCCCCCGTCTCGCGCGCGAACCACGAGACGTCTTCACTGCCGGTGAACATGCCCGGGTCCACGACGGTGCCCTGGCCGAACGCGCCGTCGAAGGCGGCCGTGAGGCGCTCGGTCGCCGCCACGTCGTTGATCGTCGGCGGGAGCGTGTGGTCGGTCGTGATGAGGGGTTCCTGTTCGGCTCCGGATGCCGCGGCCTCGGCGCGCACGATGCGCTCGACCTTCTCCAGCACGCGGGCACGGGCCTCGTCGTCGGGGTAGCGCAGGCTCAGCTCCAGCTTCGCCTCAGCCGGGATGATGTTGTTCTTGAGGCCCGCGTGGATCGAGCCGACCGTGACGACGGCGACGTCGCGCGGGTCGACCTCCCGTGACACGACGGTCTGCAGGCGCATGACGGTCGCCGCCGCCATGACGACGGGGTCGATCGTGGAGTGCGGGCGCGAACCGTGGCCGCCGCGACCGTAGAGGAGGACGGTGAGGCCGTCGGAGGCGGCCATCTGCGTGCCCGAGCGCACGCCGATCGTGCCGGCCGGAAGCGGGGTGAGGTGCTGGCCGAGCACGATGTCGGGCCGGGGGAAGCGGTCGAGCACGCCGTCGGCGATCATGGCCTGCGCTCCCGCGCCGTACTCCTCGGCGGGCTGGAAGACGGCGACGACGGTTCCCGACCATTCGTCCTTCGTCTGCGTGAGGCGCTCGAGGGCGCCGAGGAGGCACGTGACGTGCATGTCGTGGCCGCACGCGTGCATGACGGGAACGTCGGTGCCGGAGGGGTCGACGCCACGGGCGGTCGAGGCGTAGGCGAGGCCCGTGCGCTCCTCGACGGGGAGCCCGTCCATGTCGGCGCGCAGCCAGATCACGGGGCCGTCGCCGTTGCGGATGACGGTGGCGACTCCCGTCCTGCCCACGCCCTCCTCGAACTCGAGCCCGAGCTCGGTCAGACGCTGAGTGACGATCCCCGCCGTGCGGGTCTCCTGGAACGAGAGCTCGGGATGCCGGTGCAGGTCGATGTACAGGGCTTCGAGATCGATCGTCATGACCCCGAGCCTAACCCGCGCCCCCGACGGCGCTCCGGGTCGGTGCGCCGGTCAGGACTGCGGGCGGCTCGTCGACCCGCGCACGATGAGCTCGAACGGCAGGTCGGAGCGCTCGGCGCGCCCGCCGGGCGCCTCGAGTTCCCCGAGGATCGCGTCTGCCGCGCGCTCGCCCTGGCCGAGCGGGAACTGGTCGACCGTGGTGAGGCGGAAGAACTCGCCGAGCTCGTGGCCGTCGATGCCGATGACCGAGAGGTCTTCCGGCACGCGGTAGCCGAGCTCGCGCGCGGCCAGGAGCGCGCCGATCGCCATCTCGTCCGAGGCGGCGAAGATCGCCGTCGGATGGGCGCCCGGGCGTCCGAGGATCTGCTTGGCGGCGCGGAACCCGCCTTCGATGGTGAAGTCGGCGGGCTCGTAGAGCTCCGGACGCGTCGGGAGCCCCGCATCCGCCATCGCCTGCGCGAAGCCCTGGCGGCGCTGGGTCGGGATGTGGAAGTCGACGTCGAACTCGGGACTCGCGCCGATGTGCGCGATCGCGTGGTGCCCGAGTGCGATGAGGTGGTCGGTGGCCAGCCGCGCGACGGTGAGGTCGTCGACCGTCAGGGTCGCGAGCTTGGCGTTGGGTCCGCCGATCGCGATGACCGGCAGGCCCAGTTCGAGCAGGAGGTCGGTCTCCTCCTCGCCGAGCTCGATCGAGATGGCGATGACGCCGTCGATCCGCTGGCGGCGCAGGAACGTCTCGAAGATCTCGCGCCGCTGCGAGCGGTCGGCGGTCAGGGTGTAGAGCGTGATGTCGTACCCCCGGCGCTGCAGGGCCGTCGCGATGCCGCTCAGCACCGTGCTGAAGAACCAACGGTCGAGGAACGGCACGAGCACGCCGATGTTGCGCGTGCGGCCCGACGCGAGGCTCGACGCCGAGGCCGAGACGACGTAGCCGAGGCTCTTGGCCGCCGCCTCGACGCGGGCGCGAGTGGGGTCCGACACGTGTCCGCGCCCGCTCAGCGCGCGCGAGACCGTCGCCGTCGACACGCCCGCTGCGCGAGCGACCTCGTCGATGCTGACCACGCCGTCACCCCTCTCTGCCCTGCCGTCTCGAGCCAGGCTGCCTTGCCGCTTCGCGGCCCGGCGCCTCGCCGTCCTCGGCTCGGGCTCCCCATGCCGACTGCGCCGGCGGCGGTGCGGGGCGGCGTACCGCCCCGCACCTTCGCCGTCAGTCGTCGGCGAGCCAGACGGCGGTGTCGGCCGGGATCGTGGCCTGACCGAGCGGGCCGCTCGCCGCGATCACGATACCGTCCGGGAGCGCCACGGGTGTGTCGCCGGTGTTCGCGACGACCGTCACATTCCCGTTGCGGAATGCCAGCACCTGGTCTTCGAAGCCGTCGAGCCACTCGAGCGACCCTTCGCCGAGGTGGCGCGCACGGCGGGCCGCGAGCAGCGATCTGTACAGCGAGAGGGTGGATGCCTCGTCCCCCGCCTGCACGTCACGTGCGAGGGTTGCCCACTCCGCCGGCTGCGGAAGCCACGACGCGCCCGTCGGGCTGAAGCCGTACGCGGGATCGTCCGACGACCACGGGATGGGGACGCGGCATCCGTCACGGCCGTAGCGCTCGCCGCCGGTGCGGAACCATGTCGGGTCCTGGCGCGCATCGTCGTCGAGGTCGATGACCTCGGGAAGGCCGAGCTCCTCGCCCTGGAAGAGGTAGGCCGAGCCCGGAAGGCCCAGCATGACGGTCGTCGCGGCGCGGGCGCGGCGCAGGCCCACGTCGGGGATCGGCTTGCCGACCGAGTCGGGTCCGATGCCGTGTCCCTGCGGGTTCTCCGCCGTGAGCGCGAGGCGCGAGGCGTGGCGCACGACGTCGTGGTTCGAGAGCACCCACGTGCTCGGGGCGCCGACGGCGCCGTAGGCACGCAGCGACTCGGCGATCACGGCGCGGAGGGCCGCGGCATCCCATCCCGTCTCGAGGTAGGCGAAGTTGAAGGCCTGGTGCATCTCGTCGGGACGCACCCACAGCGCCGTCTGGTCGGGCGTGGGCAGCCACGCCTCGGCGCAGAGGGCGCGGTCGCCGTCGTACTCGGCGAGCACCTCGTGCCAGTCGCGGTAGATCTCGTGCACGCCGTCCTGGCCCCAGTACGGCACGTCGGCCTCGTCGCCGCCCATCGAGCCGCCCTCGGGGTGCGGCGCGTAGTCGGGGAGGCCTTCGGCCTTGATGAGTCCGTGCGCGACGTCGACGCGGAACCCGTCGACGCCCCGGTCGAGCCAGAAGCGCAGGATGCGGCGGAACTCCTCGCGCACCTCGGGGTTCGACCAGTCGAAGTCGGGCTGCGAGGAGTCGAAGAGGTGCAGGTACCACTGGCCGAGCGTGCCGTCGGCCTCGATGACGCGCGTCCACGCGGGGCCGCCGAAGACGGACTCCCAGTTGTTCGGCGGCACGTCGCCGTCGAGGCCCTTGCCGTCGCGGAAGAGGTAGCGCGCGCGCTCGCGGCTGCCGGGACCGGCGGCCAGCGCCTCCTGGAACCACTCGTGCTGGTCGGAGGAGTGGTTGGGGACGAGGTCGACGATGATGCGGATGCCGCGGTCGTGGGCCTGCGCGAGCATTCTGTCGAAGTCGGCGAGCGTGCCGAAGAGCGGGTCGACGTCGCAGTAGTCGGCGACGTCGTAGCCGGCGTCCTTCTGGGGGGAGCGCTGGAAGGGGCTGAGCCACAGGGCGTCGACGCCGAGGGTCTTCAGGTCGTCGAGGCGCGACGTGATGCCGGGGAGGTCTCCGATGCCGTCGCCGGAGCTGTCGGAGAACGAGCGCGGATAGATCTGGTAGATCACGGCGGTGCGCCACCACTCGGCGCCGGGAACGGCCGTGTGCGCGTCAGCGAGATCGATTTCGGGCGAAGTCATGCAGAACAGGGTACTGCAAGCGCTTACATCGTTTGCCGGGAGTGGGTGATGAGTGCGCCGAGTAGCGTGGTGCGGTGACTTCATCCCCCGAGCTCGCGCACGCCGAGTCGCTCATCCGGACGATCCCCGACTATCCGGAGCCGGGAGTGCTGTTCCGCGACATCACGCCTCTGCTGGCGGATGCCGCGGCCCTCCGCGCCTGCATCGACGCCATGATCGAGCCCTTCGCGGGCGAGTTCGAGGTCGTCGCGGGGATCGAGGCCCGCGGCTTCATCCTCGCCGGCGCCGTCGCCATCGCGGCCGGCGTGGGCCTCGCCCCGATCCGCAAGGCGGGCAAGCTGCCCCGGCCCGCGGCATCCGTCTCCTACTCCCTCGAGTACGGCGAGGCGACGATCGAGGCCCACGACGACATCCGCGACGGCATGCGGGTGCTGCTCGTGGACGACGTGCTCGCGACCGGCGGAACGCTCGTGGCCGCCCATTCCCTCGTCTCCCAGCTGGGCGGGACGGTCGTCGGCACGAGCGTGCTCATGGAGCTCGACGCCCTCGGCGGCCGCGAGGTCGTGGGCGACGTGCACTCGCTCTTCCACGCCTGACCCACCCCCACCATCCACCCCGCGACCCCCTGTGGGACGGGAGGGGCTCACGGGAAGGGAGGATGGACACGCCGCGTTCCGGACCTCCCATCCGGTGAGAACCTCCCCTCCGCGCGCGGAGTTCCCCACCCCGCGGGCGGGTGGCGGGGACAGCCTCCCGCGTCAGTACCCGTTGGCGGCGCGCCAGACCCGGTCGCGCGAGAACGGCTGTTCGAACACCCGCGTGCCGAGGGCCCGTGAGATGGCGTTTCCGATCGCGGGGGCGACGGGGTTGTACGGGGATTCGCTCATCGACTTCGCCCCGAAGGGTCCCAGGGCATCCGACGTCGTCGCGAAGTACACCTCCGTGTCGGGCACGTCGGCCATCTGCGGCACGCGGTACAGCCGGAAGACGGGGTTCTGCACGTGGCCGTCCTCGACGAAGACCTCCTCGTAGAGCGCGCTGCCGATCCCTTGCGCGGCGCCTCCTTCGACCTGCCCGCGGCACTGCGCGGGGTTCATGACGAACCCGGCGTCGGCGGCCTGCACCGACTGCAGCACCCGCACCGTGCCGGTCTCGGGGTCGACCGCGACGCGGGACGCGTGCACGTTGAAGGCCAGCGACCGGAGATCGCCGAACTCCCGCCCGTCGGCGACGAGCCCCTCCGCCGAGCGCTCCGCCTCGGGCGCGGCGTCGACGACCTGCGCGAAGCCGACCGTTCCGGCCGGTGTGCGGACGCCCTCGCTCGTCAGGTCGCAGTCGTCGGGGTCGGCGTCCGCGAGATCCGCGGCGATCCGCAGCATCCGTGACCGGAGCGTCGTGCAGGCCGCGTGCAGCGCTTTGCCTGCCACCGTGATCCCGGCGGACGCGAAGGCCCCCGTGTCGTGGCGGACGGCATCGGTGTCGGCGTTCCGAAGCACAAGACGGTCGAAGGATGCCTCGAGCACCGTCGCGGCGATCTGCCGGTGCACGGTGGTCGTGCCGTTGCCGAACTCCGCCGTGCCGACCGCGAGGGCGAAGGTGCCGTCGGGCCGGAGGGTCGCCGTCGTCTGCGAGATATGACCGCCGGGGGCCATGGTCGACAGCATCCCGAGGGCCATGCCCTCCCCGACGAGCCAGCCGGGTGGCGCCTGCACGCCGTTGCCGCGCGCGAGCGCCGACTCGGCGAGGTCGAGGCACTGGTCGAGGCCGTAGCTGCCCCACACGAGGTCGCCCTCGTAATCGTCGTCGGTCTCGTGCAGCCGATCCCCCTCCTGCACGACGTTGCGCCGCCGCAGCGCGAAGGGGTCCATCCCCAGGCGGTCGGCGAGCATGTCCATCGCCGACTCGATGCCGAGGATCACCTGGCCGAGCCCGTAGCCGCGGAAGGCGCCCGACGGCACGTTGTTCGTGTAGACGACCTCGGCGTCGACGCGCTTGATCGGGCAGCGGTAGACGGCGATCGACTCCGCGCAGGAGTGCATCAGCACGCCGATCGCGTGATTGCCGTAGGCGCCCGTGTCGCTCAGCACGTCGACCTTCATCGCCGTGAGGGTGCCGTCGCCGGTCGCGCCGAGCGAGACCGAGACCCGCATGGGATGACGCAGCGATGCGCGGCGGAACTGGTCGGTGCGCGAGAACTCGTACGCCACGGGCCGGCCCGTGCGCAGCACCGCGAGGGCGACGAGGTCTTCCGTGAAGATCTCCTGCTTGCTGCCGAACCCGCCGCCGACGCGCGCGGCGAAGACCCGCACGCGGTCGCGCGGCAGGTCGAAGAGCCGCGCGAGCTCGTCGCGTGTCAGGAACGGCACCTGGGTGCTCGAACGGATGACGAGCCGTCCGTCATCGTCGAGCCAGCCGATCGAGCCGTGCGTCTCGAGCTGCGCGTGTGAGACGCGCTGCGTCTGCCACGTGCCGCTCACCGTGACCTCGCTCGCGGCGAGGGCCGCCTCGACGTCGCCGCCGAAGCCGTCGTGAAGAGCGGCGACGACGTTGCGCGACGCCTCTGCGACGCGGTCGTCGGGAGTGAGGCCCGGGTGCACGAGGGGTGCACCCGCGCTCCGTGCCTCGTCGGGATCGAAGACGGCGGGGAGCACCTCGTACTCGACGCGGATGCGGCGAAGCCCCTCCTCCGCGGCGGCCGTCGTCTCGGCCACGACCGCCGCGACCCGCTGGCCCACGTGGCGGACGACGTCGTCGAGGAGCCGGAGGTCGTCGGGGTCGTCTTCGCGATGCTCGTGCCGGGCGCTGGAGTACCGCCGCGCCGGCACGTCTTCGTGGGTGAAGACCGCGACGACGCCGGCCACCGCCTGGGCCTCCGACGTGTCGATCCGCGTGATGCGCGCGTGCGGATGCGGCGACCCGAGCACCCGCAGCACGAGGGTGCCGGGCACCGCGGTGTCGAACGTGAAGGGCTCGAGCCCCTGCACGACGCCCCGGGCGGGTTCCGGAGTGACCGAGCGCCCCACTCGCTGATCGGATGCCTCGTCCCGGCCGCTCCCGGTCTCGCGCACGGGGCCGAGCACCGCCGCGGTGATCGCTTCGCGGATCGGCCGGTAGCCCGTGCAGCGGCAGAGGCTGCCCTTCATGCGGCGGTCGAGGTCGGGGAGGTCGTCGGCCGTCAGCGTCGAGGCCGTGACCGCCATGCCGGGCGTGCAGAAGCCGCACTGGAAGCCGAAGTGCTCGATGAGCGCCTCTTGCACCGGGTGGAGCTCGTCGCCGGGGGCGAGGCCGCTCGCCGTCGTGATCTGCGAGCCGTCGACCCGCGGCGCCGGGATGAGGCACGAGTGCACGGGTGCGCCGTCCAGGCTCACGGCGCACGCGCCGCAGTCCCCCGCGTCGCAGCCCTTCTTGACCTCGTGATGACCCTGCTCGCGCAGCAGCGTGCGCAGGCACTGCCCCGGCCGCGCCTCGGCCTCGACGGTCTCGCCGTTGATCTCGAACCTCATGCCGCCAGCTCCCTGCGAAGGCGCTCGGCGAGCACGCCCGAGACGGCACGCCGCCAGTCGGCCGCGCCGAGCGGATCGGTGTAGTAGCCCCGCGCCGACGCGACGTCCGCGGCGAGACGGTCCGCCGTGGGCAGTGCGTCGTACCGCAGCACGGCGGGGGTGAGGGTCGCCGCGGTCACGCCGAAGACCGACGAGCCGTCCTCGTCGACGCGGGCCGTCACGACCGCCCCCGACCGTCCGTGCTCGGCGAGGGCGATCTTCGCGAGCCGCGCGCGCGACCTCAGGGCCCGGGCCGGCAGCTCGATGGCGCGGACGACCTCGCCGCGGACGAGGTCGTTCGTCGCGTTCCCCGTCATGAGGTCGGCGACGCCGACGCGGCGTTCGCCGCCGTCCGGCGTCCACACGACCGCGATGCCGTCGAGTCCCGCGGCGAGGGCCACCATGGCCGCCGCCGAGAAGGACTGGCAGATGTTGCCGCCGACGGTCGCGGTGTTCCAGATCTTGAAGGATGCGAGGAGCGCGTTCGCCGCGTCGGGCACGATTCGAAGCGCCGTCCAGTCGGCGGGTGGGGCCGAGGCATCCGCCGCCCGTCCCTGTGCCCATGCGACGAAGTGCGCGATGGTGCACGTGGCGCCGATGCGGAGGCCCTCCGGCGAGACCTCGAGGGCCGGCCACCCGAGGGTCGTGAGGTCGACGAAGCCGGTCGTATCCGGCTGCGGCTCGCTCATGAGCCACGTCCCGCCGGCGAGGAAGGTCTCGCCCGGCGCCAGCGCGAGGTCGGCGCGCGTGCGGGCGCGGCGGAAGCTCGTGACGGTGTCGATGTCCATGGGGTCCCCCGCTACGCCCGCGCCGCGAGTGCTCGTGAGGCCGCGGCCACCTCTTCGGCGATGACGGGCTCCTCCGCCGTCACCAGCTCGCCCTCGGCGACGACCGACCTCCCGCCGACGAACAGGCGATGCAGCGGCGGCAGGGCGCCGAGCCCCAGCGCGGCCACGGGATCGAGGATGCCGGCGTGCTCGACGCCGTCGACGCGCCAGACGGCGATGTCGGCGAGCTTTCCCGCTTCGAGCGAGCCGATCTCGGCGTCACGGCCGAGGACGCGGGCCCCGCCCACCGTCGCCGCCCGCAGCCCGTCGCGCACGCTGAAGGAATCGGCGCCGGTGCGCAAGCGGTTCATGAGCACGGCCTGGCGGATCTCGACGCCGAGCTGACCCGATTCGTTCGAGGCCGCGCCGTCGACGCCGAGCCCGACGGGGACCCCCGCCTGCAGCAGATCGTGCACGGGCGCGATGCCCGCCGCCAGTCTCCCGTTGGACGAGGGGCAGTGCGCGACGCCGGTGCCGGTCGCGGCGTAGCGCGAGATCGCCGGCGCATCCAGGTGCACTCCGTGCGCCATCCACACGTCCTCGCCCAGCCAGCCGAGGTCCTCCAGGTACTGCGTGGGGGTCTTGCCGAAGTGCTCGGCGCAGTAGGCGTCCTCCTCGACCGTCTCGGAGGCGTGGGTGTGCAGCCGCACGCCGAGCGACCGCGCGAGCACGGCGGCCTCGCGGAGGAGGTCGGCCGTCACCGAGAAGGGCGAGCACGGCGCGACGGCGACATGCACGAGCGAGCCGAACGACGGGTCGTGCCAGCGCTCCACCGCCTCCTGCGAGGCCGTGAGCGCGGCATCCGTCGTCTCCACCGCGAAATCCGGGGGAAGGCCGCCCTGCGAGGCACCCAGGTCCATCGAGCCGCGCGTGGCGTGCAGGCGCACCCCCACGCGCGCCGCCGACTCGACGATCGCGCCGACGATGTCGCCCGAGCCCCTCGGGAAGATGTAGTGGTGGTCGCCGACGGTCGTGCAGCCCGAACGGGCCAGCACGGCCATGGCGCCGGCGGCGCCCGCGCGGGTGAGGTCGGCGTCGATCTGCGACCACAGCGGGTACAGCGCCGTGAGCCAGTCGAAGAGGATCGCGTCCTGCGCGTAGCCGCGCGTCAGCCACTGATACAGGTGATGGTGGGTGTTGACGAGGCCCGGCGTGACGAGGCATCCGTTCGCGGCGACGATGTCGGCGCCCTCCCGCAGCGGGGCGGGGGCCGTCCCCTCGCCGACCGCCGCGATCAGGCCGTCGTCGACGACGACATAGCCCTCCCGGTGCTCGGTCCCCGCGGCGTCGACGGTCGACACGTAGCCGCCCTCGATGATCGTGCGCGTCATCCCCAGAACCTCTCGTGTACTCCGACCGCCTCATCCCCGAGGCCTGTCACGTCGACCGGACTTCCGCCGGGGGCGCACAGCTGACGGGGACGGATGCCTCGTCCCGCCGGTGCAGCGGCCCGGAGCCCTCGCGCAGCGGGGCGCCCGACCCGCCGTGCCGCGACGCGACGATCTCGGCGAGGACGGAGAGGGCGCACTCCTCGGGCGTGCCGCCGCCGAGGTCGAGGCCGAGGGGCGAGTGGAGCCGCGCGAGGGTCACGTCGTCGAGGCCGCGCTCGCGGAGCAGGTTCAGGCGGTGCGCGACGGTCGACCGGGCTCCCATGGCGCCGACGAAGCCGACGGGGAGCGCGAGGGCCGTCGCGATAGCGGGCACGTCGACGCGTTCGTCGTGCGTGAGCACGCAGACCGCCGTGCGCGCGTCGAGCCCCTCGGGATCGAGCGAGGCGAGCCACTCGTGCGGCGTCGCGGCGACGACGTCGTCGGCGGTGGGGAAGCGCTCCGCGGTGACCAGGAGCGGCCACACGTCGCAGACCGACACGCGCCACCCCGCGGCGGCGGCGATGCGGCACAGGGCCGCGGCGTGCTCGCCGGCCCCGACGACGATGAGCCGCGGGCGGGGCGCCGCCGAAAGGACGAGGAGCGGCTGCTCGCCGGGGAGAAGACGGCTCTCGCGCGCGAGGACGCACGCGCCGAGGGGTGTCGAGGCGTCCGGTCTGCCGGCGACGCGCGCGACGGTGCCGTCGAGGCCGACCGTGACGGTGACGGCGCGGTCGGCGGCCGCGTCTTCGAGGGCGGAGAGGGCCGCGGCATCCGTCGGCTCGATCCGGTACGCCAGCACCTCGACCGAACCGCCGCACGCGAGCCCCGCTGCGTGCGCGGTCTCGTCGGTGAAGCCGAAGCTCGCGGTGCGCGTTCGGCCCGTCGCGAGGACGGCGAGGGCGAGGGCCACCGATTCGCCCTCGACGCAGCCTCCCGAGATCGACCCGATGACGGCGCCGTCGCGCGTGACCGCCATCGACGCGCCGACGCCGCGCGGCGCGCTCCGGGCGACTCTCATGACCGTCACGACCGCCACCGCTTCACCGCCTCGCAGCACCGGGAGGAGGTCGCGGGTCAATTCGAGCATGGCGTCACCCTAACGGCGCGGGGAAGGGGCAGGGCTACGCTGGCATGTCCATGAGTCGAATCCCCAGTTTCCGCGGCCTCGTGCTCGCCGCCGGTGCGGGCACGCGGTTCGGCGGCCCCAAGGCGCTCGCGCGCGCGGCGGACGGGACGCCGTGGGTCGTGCTGGCGGTGAGGGCGCTGACGGATGCCGGCTGCCGCGACGTCGTCGTGGCGCTCGGGGCTTCTGCCACCGAGGCGCGGGCGCTCGTGCCGGCGGCCGCCGCGGCGCTCGTCGTCGACGGGTGGGAGGACGGACTCTCGGCGACCCTCCGGGCGGCTCTGCCCGTCGCGGCGGAGGGCGCCGACGCGGTGGTCGTCGTGCCCGTCGACACTCCGGAGCTGTCGCCCGAGGCGGTGGGCAGGGTCGTCGCGGCGGCCGGGGCCGCTCCGCGCGCGGCGCTCGTCCAGGCCGTGTACCGCGGCGCGCCGGGGCACCCCGTGCTGATCGGCGCCGATCACGTGCCGCACCTCGTCGCCGGGCTCGCGGGCGACCGCGGCGCGCGGCCGTACCTCGTCGCCCACGGCGCGATCGAGGTCGAGTGCGCCGACGTGTGGTCGGGCGCCGACCACGACGAGCGCTGACCGCGGCCTCCCCGGTCGCCGCGCGAGCGCCGGCCCCTCCGGTCCCCGAGCGAGCGAAGCCAGACGAGGGGGCGACCCCAACCCTCCGCACGACGTCACGTACCGCCCTTTCGCTGATGTTCGATGCGTTGCGGGATCAGCCGATGACGACGTTCTCGGGCTCCTCGCCGGCGAGGAGGTGCGCGATCTGGCGCTTCACCAGGCGCGCGATGCGCGGCCGCATCGCCGTCGAGGCGCCGCCGACGTGCGGCGAGATCAGCGCGCCGGGAAGGCCCCACAGGGGATGGCCTTCGGGCAGGGGTTCGGGGTCGGTCACGTCGAGCGCGGCCCGGATGCGTCCGCGCTGGACGTGGCCGACGAGGGCCTCGGTGTCGATGAGGGGTCCGCGTCCGACGTTGACGACGAGGGCTCCGTCGGGCAGCGCCGAGAGGAAGGCGTCGTCGATGATGTGACGCGTCGCGTCGCCGCCGGGGAGCGAGGCGATGACGATCTCGGCCTGGGGGAGCAGCTCGGGCAGCTCGTCGACGCCGTGCACCGGCATCCCGTCTTCATTCCGAGCCGTGCTCGCGACGGCGATGAGCTCGACCTCGAAGCCGAGCAGGCGCGCCGCTACCGCCTTGCCGATGCCGCCGAAGCCGAGCAGCATCACGCGGCGGTCGGCGAGGCTGTCGGCGAAGACCGGCGCCCAGACGCCCTTCGCGGTGTTGACGGCGAAGAGGTCGAGCTGGCGCTGCGAGGCGAGGGTCAGGGCCACGGCGAGTTCGGCGGTCGAGGTCTCGTGCACCGTGGTGGCGTTGGCGAAGCGCAAGTGGGGCGGCAGCACGTCGGCGACGCCTTCGTAGCCGATCGACTGACCCTGCACGAGTCCGACCTCGACGCCCTCGAGCCGCTCGAGCACCTTCGCCATCTTCATGTACGGCGGCACGACGATGTCGAAGGCCGTGCGGGGCGCGGGCCCGTCCATCGGCCACACGACGACGTCCACGCCCTCGGGGAGCGGCGCGAGATCACGCGCGAGCTCGTCGGTGGGCACGGAGACGACGAGTGATCGGATGCTGCTGCTCACCCGCTCCACGCTACCGGCGCGGTGCGGAGGCGGGGCCGCGCGCCGACGCTACTCTCGCGCCAGCGGGCACCGCGCCGGGCGGAGCCGCGAGGAGGCGATGATGGTCCCCGAGATCAACTACTGGGCGGTGCTGCTCGCGACGGCGTCGAGCATGGTCGTGGGCTCGATCTGGTACACGCCGAAGGTCTTCGGCACGCGGTGGTCGAGGCTTGCGAAGGTCGACATGAACCGGTCGAGTGCGACGGCCGTGGTCCCGATCGTGGTGACGGTGCTCGTGAGCTTCGTCACGGCGTGGGTGCTCGCCGGCGCCGCCGCGATCGCGTGGCACTTCTACGGCGGAAGCTGGTTCTGGGGCGCGGTCATCACGGCGGTGACGCTCTGGGCGGGCTTCACGGCGGCCCGATTCATCACGCACGACGCGTTCGAAGGGCGTCCGACCTCGCTGACGGTGCTCAACATCGCCCACGAGCTCGTCACGGTGCTCGTCATGGCGGTCATCGTGGGGCTCTGGCCGCCCGCCGGCACCGTCTGACGTCCTGCGGGCCGGGCGCAAGACCGCCGCCCGCGCCCCTGCCCGCGCCGAGCGCGGCACTTTCCTGCGAGCGCTACGTCGCGCGACGTAGCGCTCGCAGGTAAGTGTGGCGCTGGCTTCGGGCGCGAACGGATGCCGCGTCCCGCGCGGGCGCGAACGGATGCCGCGTCCCGCGCGGACGCGAACGGATGCCGCGTCCCGCGCGGGCGCGAACGGATGCCGCGTCCCGCGCGGGCGCGAACGGATGCCGCGTCCTACGCGGCCGCGGCGCGGGGTCAGGCGGAGGCGCCGACGAGGGAGGCGAGGGCCGACGTGAAGAACGAGAGCCCGTCGACGCCCGACCGCATGGCCGCGGCGGTGTCGGGGCCGAAGCCCGGTTCGACGGCGTGCTCGGGGTGGGGCATGAGTCCCACGACGTTGCCGCGCTCGTTGGTGAGGCCGGCGATGTCGTCGACCGAGCCGTTGGGGTTGACGCCGACGTACCGGAACGCGACCAGGCCTTCGCCCTCGATGCGCGCGCGGGTCTCGGCATCCGCGATGTATCCGCCGTCGCCGTTCTTGAGGGGGATGACGATCTCCTGGCCCTCGGTGAAGTCGCTCGTCCAGGCCGTCGACGCGTTCTCGACGCGCAGCCGCTGGTCGCGGCAGATGAACTGCTGGTGGGCGTTGCGGATGAGCCCGCCGGGGAGCAGGTGCGCCTCGACGAGCATCTGGAAGCCGTTGCAGATGCCGAGGATGGGCATGCCCTTGGCCCCGGCATCCTTCACCTCCGCCATGATCGGCGCGAGGGCGGCGATCGCGCCGGCGCGGAGGTAGTCGCCGTAGCTGAACCCGCCGGGGAGGACGAGCGCGTCGACGCCCTTCAGGTCGTGGTCGCCGTGCCAGAGGGCGACGGGCTCGGCGCCGGCGATCCGGATGGCGCGCTGCGCGTCGCGGTCGTCGAGCGAGCCGGGGAAGGTGATGACGCCGACGCGCGCGGTCATTCGACGACCTCGATGCCGACGACGTCCTCGATCACGGAGTTGGACAGCACGTCGTCCGCGAGCTTGCGCACGGTCTCCAGCAGAGCCTCGTCGACCTCGCCGTCGACGGCGAGTTCGAAGCGCTTGCCGATCCGCACACCGCTGAAGCCGGTCACGCCGATCCGGTCGAGTGCGCCGGCGACCGCCTTCCCCTGCGGGTCCAGCAGCTCGGCCTTGGGCATGACGTCGACGACAATGGTGGGCATACGAAAGCTCCGAGAGTGCGGCGGGATCTGGCGCTTCCAGTCTAGGACCCGCGGGCCCCGGCCGATTCTCGCGCTGTGACCGAACTGTGATCACGGCGTGGGAGCGCTCCCTTGACTTCGTGGGAGCGATCCCATAGCGTCTCCCTCGTCCGGTGAGAGCGCTCCCACGGATGAGGTCTCGCAACGGGGAGCGTCGCTCGAACTTGCCCCACCACAAAGGAGTGACACGTGAATTCACGCGCACTGCGTCAGATCGCCATCGCGACTGTCGCCGTTTCCACCTCCGCCATCGTCCTCGCGGGTTGCGCGGGCGGCAGCGGTTCCACGTCCGAGTCCGGCGGCCCCGTCACCCTGACGGTCGCCACCTTCAACGACTTCGGCTACACCGACGAGCTGCTCCAGGCGTACCAGGACGAGCACCCCGAAGTGAAGATCGTCCACAACAAGGCCGCGACGTCGAACGACGCCCGCGCCAACTACTTCCAGAAGCTCGGCAAGAAGGGCCTCGCCGACATCGAGGCCATCGAGGTCGACTGGCTGCCCGAGGTCATGAAGTACTCCGACCTCCTCGCGCCCGTCCCCGCCGACCTGAAGGACCGCTGGCTCGACTGGAAGACCGAGGCCGCGACCGACGCCGACGGCAACCTCATCGGCTACGGCACCGACATCGGTCCCGAGGCGATCTGCTACCGCTCCGACCTCTTCGAGGCGGCGGGCCTGCCCACCGACCCGGCCGAGGTCGCGACCCTCCTCGAGGGCGACTGGTCGAAGTACTTCGAGGTCGGCGCGCAGTACTCGTCGGCCACCGGCAAGGCGTTCTTCGACTCCGCCGGCGGCACCTACCAGGGCATGATCAACCAGGTGAAGGCCGCGTACGAAGACCCGAAGACGGGCGACATCACCGCGACCGAGAACCCCGAGGTCAAGGACATCTACGACCAGGTCACCGCGGCCAGCGCGACGCAGTCGGCGCACCTCGGCCAGTGGTCGGACGACTGGTTCGCCGGTCTGTCCAACGGTGCCTTCGCCACGATGCTCTGCCCCGGCTGGATGCTCGGTGTCATCTCCGGCAACGCGCAGGACGTCACGACGTGGAACGTCGCCAACGTCTTCCCCAACGGCGGCGGCAACTGGGGCGGCTCGTACCTGACCGTCCCCGCCAACGGCGCGCACGTCAAGGAAGCCCAGGCGCTCGCCGACTGGCTGACCTCCCCCGAGACGCAGATCAAGGCCTTCGAGAACGCCGGCACCTTCCCGAGCCAGACCAAGGCCCTCGAGGACCAGACGCTCCTGAGCTCGACGAACGAGTTCTTCAACAACGCGCAGGTGGGCCAGATCTTCACCGACCGCGCCAACGCCGTGACGGTCTCGCCGTTCAAGGGCGAGAAGTACTTCCAGATCAACGACGCCATGCAGCAGGCGCTCACCCGCGTCGACGTCGACAAGTCGCAGTCGCCGGCCGAGTCGTGGGATCAGTGGGTGTCTGAAGTCGACGCTCTGAACTGATCGGAACGAATGGTCGCGGGCCCGGGGCCCTGCTCCGGGCCCGCGACCCCTCTGTCTAGCGAAGGATCCTCCGTTGACCAGCACCCTGACGCCGCCCGCGGCGACGACGACCGAAGACAAGCGCGAGCGCTCTCCGCGCCGCATCGGCTTCGGGCACCGCCTGAGCCGGTGGGACCTGAAGCTCTCCCCGTACCTCTACATCTCCCCGTTCTTCATCCTGTTCATCGTGGTCGGCCTCTTCCCGATCGCGTACACCGCAGTGATCTCCTTCATGGACTGGGACCTCGTCCGCAACAACGGCGAGTTCATCGGCTTCGACCAGTACATCTGGGTGCTCTCCAACCCGAAGTTCTGGATCGCCCTGCGCAACACCTTCAGCATCTTCCTGCTGTCGAGCGTGCCGCAGCTGATCGCCGCGATCTTCATCGCCGCGATGCTCGACCAGAACATCCGCGCCAAGACGTTCTGGCGCATGGGCGTCCTCATCCCCTACGTCATGGCGCCCGTCGCCGTGGCCCTCATCTTCAGCGCGATGTTCGGCGACCAGTACGGTCTGGTCAACACGATCCTGACCAACCTCGGCCTGCCCGCGATCCCGTGGCACTCCAACGCCTTCGCGAGCCACATCGCGATCGCCACGATGGTGAACTTCCGCTGGACGGGGTACAACACCCTCATCCTCCTCGCCGCGATGCAGGCGATCCCACGTGACTACTACGAGGCCGCGACGGTCGACGGCGCCGGCAAGATCCGCCAGTTCTTCTCGATCACCGTGCCGAGCCTGCGCCCGACCCTCATCTTCGTCATCATCACCTCGACGATCGGCGGCCTGCAGATCTTCGACGAGCCGCGCATGTACGACCAGTTCGGTCTCGGCGGCGCGAACTCGCAGTGGCTGACGATCACGCTCTGGCTCTACAACATCGGCTGGGGCGAGTGGAACTTCGGTCGCGCAGCGGCCCTCGCCTGGATCCTGTTCCTCATCATCCTCGTCATCGGCATCATCAACCTCGTCGTCACCCGCAGCGTCGTGCGCGACGAAGGCAGCCGCAACACGCTCTCGCGACGCGATCGCCGCGCCGCCGCGCGCGCCGCACGCGACCGTGTGGCCGCGCAGTCGCAGGCGACGGATGCCTCGTCCCCCGGTCGCTCGACAGTCACCGCCGCCGCGGCGGCGCCCAGCAAGGAGGACGCGCGATGACCGCCGTCAGCCCCATTCCGCTCGCTCCGCGCGAGAAGCAGACGCCCGAAGAGGGCTACAGCCCCAAGCGCCGTCGCACCCGCCGCGTCATCCGCGGCTCGCGTCCCGGCTGGATCGTGTACGCCGTGCTCGGGGTGTTCCTCCTCGGATCGGTCTTCCCGTACTACTGGTCGTTCCTCATCGGCTCGGGCGACTCGTCGACGATCCGCGATCCCAACATGTCGTGGCTCCCCGGCGGCAACTTCGTCGCGAACGCCCTCTCGGTCGTGAACGACCCCGCCGTCAACTTCTGGCTCGCGCTGTGGAACTCGATCTGGAGCTCGACCGTCATCGCGCTCTCGGTCGTCTTCTTCTCCACGCTCGCGGGCTGGGCCTTCGCGAAGCTGCGCTTCCGCGGGAGCCGCTGGCTCCTCGTCTTCGTGATCGCGACGATGGCGGTGCCGACGCAGCTCGGTGTCGTGCCGCTCTACATCCTCTTCGCCGACCTCGGCTGGACGGGGCAGGTCGGCGCGATCATCGTGCCGGCGCTCGTGACGGCGTTCGGCGTCTTCTGGATGACGCAGTACCTGCAGCAGGCGGTGCCGGATGAGCTCATCGAAGCCGCGCGCGTCGACGGCGCGAGCTCGTTCCGCACGTTCTGGACGGTGGGCCTGCCCGCCGCCCGCCCCGCTGCGGCGATGCTCGGCCTGTTCACGTTCGTGACGGCGTGGAACAACTTCTTCTGGCCGTTCATCGTGCTCGATCGGCAGAACCCGACGCTCCCCGTCGCCCTGTCGCTCCTGCAGTCGAACTACTTCATCGACTACTCCGTCGTGCTCGCGGGCGTCATCCTCGCGACGATCCCGCTCCTGCTGCTGTTCGTGTTCGCAGGCAAGCAGCTGGTGAGTGGGATCATGGCCGGGGCTGTGAAGGGCTGACCATGACATTCCTGAGAGAGGACACCGCGCGCATGACCGCGACCGGAGCGCGACCGTTCCCCCCCGACTTCCTGTTCGGTGCCGCGACGGCCGCCTTCCAGATCGAGGGGGCCGCGTTCGAAGAGGGACGCACGGCCTCGATCTGGGACGCCTTCTGCCGTGTGCCCGGCGCCGTGATCAACGGCGACGACGGCGACGTCGCGTGCGACCACTACCACCGATACGCCGGCGACGTCGCGCTCATGAAGCGCATGGGCCTGCAGACCTACCGCTTCTCCACCTCGTGGTCGCGGGTGCGTCCCGACGGCGGGCCGCTCAACCCGCAGGGGCTCGACTTCTACAAGCGCCTCGTCGACGAGCTGCTCGACGCCGACATCCTGCCGTGGCTGACGCTCTACCACTGGGACCTGCCGCAGGCCCTGCAGGACAAGGGCGGCTGGACAGACCGCGCCACCGCCGACCTGTTCACCGAGTACGCGCTCGACATGCACGACGCCCTCGGCGACCGCGTCAAGGTCTGGACGACGCTCAACGAGCCGTGGTGCTCGTCGTTCCTCAGCTACACGGCCGGCATCCACGCGCCCGGCCACTACAGCGTGACCGAGGGGCTCCTCGCCGCGCACCATCTGCTCCTCGGTCACGGCCAGGCGGTGCAGGCGCTGCGCGGACGCGACGCGTCCCTCGACATCGGCATCACCCTCAACCTGACGGTCGCCGACCCCGCCGACCCGTCGAAGCCCGCCGACGTCAACGCGGCACGGCTCATCGACGGCCAGTTCAACCGCTGGTTCCTCGACCCGGTCTTCCTCGGGTCGTATCCCGCCGACGTCGTGGAAGACATCCGGGAGGTGGATGCCGCGGCCGTCGACGCGCTCGAGCGCGCCGTTCGACCGGGAGACCTCGAGACGATCGCGACGCCGATCGACGCGCTCGGCGTCAACTACTACCACGGCGAGTTCGTCGGGGGAACACCGTCGCCGACCCCGCCGGAGGGTGGCGACGCGCCCACCGACCGCGTCGGGCACTCGCCCTTCCCCGCGTCGGCCGACGTGCACTGGTACGACCGCGGCCTGCCGCGCACCTCGATGCACTGGGAGGTGCAGCCCGAGGGGCTGACGCGCCTCCTGCAGCGCGTGTCGGCCGAGTACGCGGCGCCCGCCGGTACCGTCCTCTACGTCACCGAGAACGGTGCCGCCTACGACGACGAGCCCGTCGTCGAGGACGGCGAGGTGCGTGTGCACGACGACGAGCGCGCGGAGTTCCTCCGCGTGCATCTCGGCGCGATCCTCGATGCGATCGAGGCCGGGGTCGATGTGCGCGGCTACTTCTACTGGTCGCTGCTGGACAACTTCGAGTGGGCCTGGGGGTACGAGAAGCGGTTCGGCATCGTCCGCGTCGACTACGACACCCAGGAGCGTTCGGTGAAGGACAGCGGACGGGCCTACTCTCGGATCATCGCCGAGCGAGCCCTCGACCCGGGATCCGGCACCGACGCATAGCATCCGGGGGGAAGCAGTCTCCATGAGCACCGATACGTCACGCCTCGCGGTGACGATCGAAGAGGTCGCCGCCGCCGCGGGGGTGTCCCGATCGACCGTCTCGCGCGTCGTCAACGGGTCGACGGCCGTGAGTCCCACGGCCCTCGAGGCCGTGCAGCGGGCGATCACCGCGCTGAACTACGTGCCCAACCGCGCGGCGCGGTCGCTGGCGAGCCGGCAGACGCAGGCGATCGGACTGATCGTCCCCGAAGACACGACGCGCTTCTTCGGCGATCCGTTCTTCGCCTCGATCGTCTCGGGCATCAACGCGCGGCTCAACCGCTCCGACTACGTGCTGAACCTCTTCATCGCGAGCGACGACCCCGGCGACAAGACGACGAGCTACGTGCGCAGCGGCGCCGTCGACGGCGCGATCATCGTCTCGCACCACACCAGCGACACCTTCATCGACCGGATCGCGGCGGCCGTCCCCGTCGTCTACGGCGGCCGTCCCGTGCGCGAGCGCGAGCGCAACTACTACGTCGACGTCGACAACGTGCGCGGAGGGCGGGATGCCACGGCCTACCTGATCGAGCGCGGTCACCGCCGGATCGGCACGATCACGGGTCCCCTCACGATGCCCGCGGGCATCGACCGCCTCCGCGGGTACCGCGAGGCGCTGGCCGCCGCGGGGCTGGAGGAGGGCGCCGTCGAGGACGGCGGCTTCACGGCCGACGGCGGCGCCGACGCGATGCGGCGCATCCTCGACCGGGGCGAGGTCCCCGATGCGCTCTTCGTCGCGAGCGATCTCATGGCGCGCGGCGCGCTGGCGGTGCTGGCCGCGGCCGGGCTCCGGGTGCCCGACGACATCGCGATCATCGGTTTCGACGATTCCCCCGTCGCGACCTCGGTGACCCCGCAGCTGACCACGATGCGCCAGCCGTCGTTCGAGCAGGGTCAGCGCATGGCGAGCATCCTCCTCGACCTCCTCGCCGGCAAGGACCCGCGACACGTCACGATCCTCGACACGACCCTCGTCGTCCGCGACTCCGTGTAGTCCGCCGCGGCGTCAGCCCGCGGTCGTCGCGAGGATCGCGTTGCGCCACGGGTCTTCGAACGCGAGGGTGCGGCCGTCATCGCGCACGGCGAACCCGTGATGCTTCAGCCGCTCCTCGAGCGCGCCCAGCGAGTCGGAGTCCGGCAGCGAGAGATCGACGCGGCCGAGGCCGAGCGCCGGCATCCGGGGTCCTGCCCCGCGTGAGTTCCACACGTTCATCGCCATGTGGTGGTGGTAGCCGCCCGCGCTCACGAACAGGGCGCTCTGGCCCATCGACAGCGTCGCGTCGAACCCGAGCGCATCGACGTAGAAGGCGCGGGCGGTCGCGACATCCCCCACCGAGAGATGCACGTGACCGACGGATGCCGCGTCCTGCGCGGTCGAGCCGGCGAGCGTCTCCTCGGTGAGGTGCTCCCGAAGGTAGGCGTTGGGGTCGAGGAAGAGCGTCGCCATCTCGACCTGGCCGTGCACCCACGACCACTCGGTGCGGGCGCGGTCCCAGTACAGCTCGACGCCGTTGCCCTCGGGATCGGTGAAGTAGAACGCCTGACTAACAAGGTGGTCGGCGCTGCCGGTGAAGGTGCCCGGAGCGTGTCGCGCGACGGAGCACAGCGCCGCTGCGAGGGCCTCCGGCGTCTGGAACAGGATCGCCGTGTGGTACAGGCCCGCCGAGCCCGCGGCGGCATGCCGCAGCGACGGCTCACGGCGCAGCACGACGATCGCCCGCCCGGCGCGCCCGAGCGCGACGGTGTCGCCGTCGGCGGAGAGCACCTCGAGCGTGACGGCGTCGCGGTAGTAGCGCGTCATGGCGTCGAGGTCGGCGACGAGGAGCGTGACGGGGCCCATCGCCGTATCGGCCGAGAGCCGGTCTCCCGAAACGGCGGATGCCGCGGAGATCTCATTCATGTGAATGACAACGGCGCGGCATCCGTCGTTCTTCCTCAGCGGGGGCCGTCGAGCGGGTCTCCTCCGAGCGGGCCGACCGCGGGGATCGGACCGCCGTCGTCGGCGCCCGTCTTACGCCAGCGGGCGATCGCGTTGCCGAGGTGGTAGATGAGAAGCGCCGCGGCGGCGCCGATGACGATCGCGCCGAGCTGGAAGTCGCCCCACACCATCGTGAACCCGGCGATCGCGATCACGAGGGCCACGGCCGCGGTGTACTGGTTGACGGGGCGCGAGAAGTCGACGCGGTTGTCGACCCAGATCTTGATGCCGATGATGCCGATGAGCCCGTAGAGCGCCGTCGTCACGCCGCCCAGCACTCCGGGGGGCACCGAGTTGAAGACGGCCCCGATCTTGGGCGAGAGGCTGAGGACGATCGCCGCGGCGCCGGCGACCCAGTAGGCCGCCGTCGAGTAGACGCGGGTCGCCGCCATGACGCCGATGTTCTCGCCGTAGGTCGTCGTTCCCGAACCGCCGAAGGTTCCGGCGAGGGTCGTGGCCACGCCGTCGGCGATGAGCGCCCGCCCGGTGTACTTGTTGACCGAGGCATCCGTCATCGTCGCGACGCCGCGCACGTGGCCGACGTTCTCGGCGATCAGGACGAGCACGACGGGGAGGAACATCGCGATGACGCTCCACGTGCCGGGCGACGCGAAGTCGGCGATGTGGAACTCGGGGAGGCCGATCCACGCGGCCTTGTCGACGGCGGAGTAGTCGATCTGACCCGAGATCGCGGCCACGATGTAGCCGATCACGACGCCGAGGAAGATCGAGATGCGGCCGAGGAACCCACGGAACAGCACGCTGCACAGGATCACCGCGACGAGCGTGATGGTGGCGGTGAGGGGCTGCTGCTGGAAGTTGGTCCAGGCCACCGGCGCGAGGTTGAAGCCGATGAGGGCGACGATCGCCCCCGCGACGACGGGAGGCATGAGCTTGTCGATCCAGCCGATGCCCGCGAACTGCACGATGAAGCCGATCGCCGCGAGGAGGACCCCGACGGCGACGATGCCCGCGAGCGCGGATCCCATGCCGGCCGTCGCGGTCGCCGCCGTGACGGGGGCGATGAACGCGAACGACGAGCCGAGGTAGCTGGGGAGCCGATTGCGCGTGATGAGCAGGAAGAGGATCGTGCCGAGGCCCGAGAAGAGCAGGGTCGTCGAGACGGGGAAGCCGGTGAGGACCGGGACGAGGAAGGTGGCGCCGAACATCGCGATGACGTGCTGCACGCCGATGGCGACGGTGGCCCCCCAGTTCAGACGCTCGTCGGGCCGCACCACCTCGCCGGGTTCGACGGTGCGACCGTCTCCGTGCAGGGACCAGACAGGCATACGCGCTCCTCGGGTTTTCAGGGTGTGACTGCTGAGGTCACGATACCTGGGAGTTCCCTGGGAGCCGCGCACGCGCGCCGAGCGGCGGCTCACGGGGCGGTGAGGCGCTCCAGGAGTTCGCGGTAGCGGTCGGCCGTCTGCGCGACGATGTCGGCGGGAAGCGCGGGGGGAGTGCCGGTCTTGTCCCAGTTCGCGGCGAGCCAGTTGCGGACGATCTGCTTGTCGAAGCTCGCCATGCGCTCGGCGGGGGTCGTGCCGGAGTGCCAGGCCTCGGCATCCCAATACCGCGACGAGTCGCTCGTGAGCACTTCGTCGGCGAGCGTGAGCACGCCGGCGTCGTCGAGGCCGAACTCGAACTTCGTGTCGGCGAGGATCAGCCCGTGGGCTTCGGCCGTGCGGGCAGCCCGCGCGTAGATCTCGAGCGACAGGTCGCGCAGCTGCGCGGCGCGCTCGGCGCCGACGAGCTCGACGGTCTGCTCGAACGAGATGTTCTCGTCGTGCTCTCCCATCGGCGCCTTGTAGGCCGGGGTGAACAGCGGCTCGGGCAGGCGGTCACCGTCGCCCAGGCCCTCGGGGAGCGGGATGCCGCATACGGTCCCCTGCGCCTGGTACTCGGCCCAGCCCGAACCCGTCAGGTAGCCCCGCACGACGCACTCGACGGGGAGCATCTCGAGGTTGCGGACGACCATCGCGCGGCCCGCGACCTCGGCCGGGATGAGCGCGCGCAGGTCGTCGGCGGTGCCGGGCACGCCGTCGGGGCCGTCGGTGAGGATCGCGCTCGCCGCGAGATGATTCGGGATGCCGCGGCCTCCGTCGCCGCCCGCGAGCCGGTCGAACCACCACAGGCTCAGCGTCGTGAGCAGCACGCCCTTGCCCGGGATGCCGGGCTCGAGCACGTGGTCGAACGCGCTCACGCGGTCGCTCGCGACGACGAGCATGCGCTCGGCGCCGCCGGGCTCCTGCGCGTCGGCCGGGACGTAGAGGTCGCGGACCTTGCCGGAGTAGACGTGCCGCCAGCCGGGGAGATCGAGGGGGTGTGCCACCCGCCCATTATCCCGGCCGCGCGCAGCGCGCGACTGCGTCCGCCTCGACCACGCGGTCACTCCGGAGCCCGCGGTCGCGACATCCGGTATAGTCCATGTGGACTAATCGACACGGATCATTCGATCCCGGACCCCTCATCGCCATGAAAGATCCTGTAGACCGCCTCACGCCGCTCGGCCTCATGATCCTCGCGCTGCTCGCCGAGGGCGACATGCACCCGTACGAGATGATCCGGCTCATGCGCCAGCGACGCGACGACCGGCTCGTGACGATCACCAACGGCACGCTCTACCACACGGTCGGGCGCCTCGAACGGGCCGGTCTCATCGCCGAGGTCGGCATCGACCGCGAGGGCAACCGTCCCGAGCGCACGACCTACACCCAGACCGAGCTCGGCCGGGAGGCGGTCGGCGAGTGGGTGCGGCGCGAGCTCCCGCGCATCGACCGCCCCGCGGAGTTCCGCATCGCCCTCGCCGAGGCGCACAACCTCGACCGTGAAGAGGTCGTGGGGCTGCTGGGGCGCCGTCGCGCCGCGCTCTCCGACGTGCTCGCCGAGCTCATGGGAGGAAGCGCCAGGGCGCACGAGCGACAGGTGCCTGTGCAGTACCTCCTCGAACTCGAGCGCGAGAGCGTCCTGCTCGCGCGCGACCTCGACTGGCTCGACGCGCTCATCGCGCGGCTCGAAGCCCATGAATTCCCCTGGGGGCAGCCTGGAGAGCCCTCGGCCCGCTATCTCGAAGACCGGAAGGCCGCACGCCGATGACCCATCAGCAGACGGATGCCGCGGCATCCGCCCCCTCGAAGACCCCCCAGCGCAGTCCGTGGCCCGCCCTCTGGGCGCTCGTCATCGGGTTCTTCATGATCCTCGTCGACACGACGATCGTCTCGGTCGCGAACCCCGCGATCAAGGCGGCGCTCGACCCCGACACCAACAACCTCGACAACGTCGTGTGGGTGACCTCCGCGTACCTGCTCACCTATGCCGTGCCGCTCCTCATCACGGGTCGCCTCGGCGACCGGTTCGGCCCGAAGAACATCTATCTCATCGGTCTCGGCGTCTTCACGCTCGCCTCGCTCGGCTGCGGGCTGTCGCCGACCTTGGGGGCCCTCGTCGCCTTCCGCGCCGTGCAGGGCGTCGGCGCGGCGCTCATGACGCCGCAGACGATGGCCGTCATCACGCGCACCTTCCCGCCGGACCGCCGTGGCGCGGCGATGGGGCTGTGGGGGGCGACGGCCGGTGTCGCGACGCTCGTGGGCCCGCTCGTCGGCGGACTCCTCGTCGACGGGCTCGGGTGGGAGTGGATCTTCTTCATCAACATCCCCGTCGGCATCGTCGGCTTCGTGCTCGCGTGGGTGCTCGTGCCGAAGCTCGAGACGCACCCCCACCGCTTCGACATCGCGGGCGTCTTCCTCAGCGCCCTCGGCCTGTTCCTCATCGTCTTCGGCCTTCAGGAGGGCGAGAAGTTCGACTGGGCGCCCTGGGTCTGGGGGATGATCGTCGCCGGTGTCGCCGTCATGGCACTCTTCGTGTGGACGCAGGCGCGCACCAAGAGCGAGCCTCTCGTGCCTCTGGAGCTGTTCCGCGACCGCAACTTCTCGGTCGCGAACACCGCGATCGCCGCGGTCGGCTTCACGGTGACGAGCATGTCGCTGCCGCTCATGTTCTTCATCCAGCTGGCCCGCGGCCTCAGTCCCACCCAGGCTGCGCTGCTCCTCATCCCGATGGCCGTGCTCTCGGGCGTGCTCGCGCCCTTCGCCGGGCGCCTGCTGGATCGGACCGACCCGCGCTTCCTGCTCGTGCCGGGCCTCGCGTGCGTCGGCATCGCGCTGCTGTGGTACTCGAGCCTCATGAACGTCGACACGCCGATCTGGATGTTCCTCCTCCCGTCGGCGCTCATGGGCATCGGCAACGCCGGCATGTGGGGTCCTCTCGCCACGACCGCCACCCGCAACCTCCCGCCCCGCCAGGCGGGGGCGGGGGCCGGCATCTACAACACGACGCGGACCATGGGCTCGGTCATCGGCTCGGCATCCATCGCCGCCTTCATGCAGGCGCGCCTCGAGGCGAACCTGCCCGGCGCGACCACCGCGAGCGGCGGATTCAGCGGCGGACAGCTGCCGCCGTTCGTCGTCGACGGCTTCTCGGCCGCGATGGCCCAGTCGATCCTGCTGCCCGCGGGGGTGCTCCTCATCGGCCTCGTGGCGGTGTGCTTCATGCGCCGGCCCGTCCTGACGGTCACGGCCGAGTGGCAGGAGGCCCGTCGCGCCGACGGCTGAGGCTCGGCAGGGCGGCGTCCGCGGTTCTCCCACCCGGGCGGTCAGTCCGGGTCGGAGGCGTCGAGCGGTTCGTGGTGGTCGAAGGCGACCATGCCGCGCTTCCAGTAGCCGCTCAGGGCGTACTGCTCCCGGGGGAGGGCGAGCCCGTAGCGCAGGTACCTCCGCAGCGGAATGAGACGGGATGCCTCGCCCGCGCCGAACACGAAGGTCGAGGCATCCGCCCCCACCATCTCGACCGCGTCGCCGAGGTCGCCGAACGCCTGCATGAGGTCGAAGTCGTCGCGGCCGGACTCCTGGCGCAGATACGTCTCGACCCACGCGATGTCGCCCGGAACGTCGGCGATCACCTCGACCGCCGTCGTCGGTGCGAGCTCGGCGAGCCAGCGCGTCGCCGAGGGGAGCGCCGTGCCGTCGACGACCAGCACGACGCGCGGGGCGTTCTGGGGCGCGCTGTGCGAGCCGCGAGGCCCGACGATCACGAGCCGGTCGCCGACCGCGGCTCGCTCGCCCCAGCTCGCCGCGGGGCCCGGATCGACGTGACGGAGGATGTCGAGGTCGATCGCGCGCCGGCGGGTCGCCTCGTCGAGGCGGGGGTGGAGCGGGGTGAAGTCGCGCGCGAACATCGGCGCCTCCGGCCGGACGATCCCTTCCTCGCCGGGCCCGACGGGCCGCGGCGCGACGAGCTCGCCGGTCACCGGGTGAGGGAAGAAGACGCGCACATGGTCGCTCGGACCCGTGCTCGCGAAGTCGTCGAAGTCGGGGCCTGACAGCGTCACGCGCACGAACTCGTCGACGGGCCGCGAGACGGCCGTCACGACGGCCTCGCGCGCGGTGAAGCGGTGCCGGGTGCGCGCCCGGTGGAAGGGGGCCGACGGATCTTCGACGGGTCGCTCCGACCCGGTGGCGCCCGAGGGCGGGGGCGGGGTCGCGGCATCCGTCATGACAGTCCTCCTCCGATCGCTCACGTGAGGCGACCTGTTCCAGCAAAGCACGCCCGCGGTCGGCGCGGTGGCCGCGGGCGTCACCCGCGACCGCCACACCTTCCTGCGACCGCTACGTCGCCCGACGCCGCGCTCGCAGGTAACTGTGGCGCTCGCGCCAGCGCGAGCGCTCGCGCTCGCGCGAAGCGCCCAGCCCGCGATGCGCAGGGATCAGCGCGGGCCGACGCCGCGCTCGTGCGCCCAGATCGCGAGCTCGACCCGGTTGCGGGCGCCGATCTTGGCCATGATGCTCGCGAGGTGGGTCTTCACGGTGCTGAGCGAGATGTGCAGCTCGTCGCCGATCTCGCTGTTGCCGAGACCGCGCGCGACGCGCGCGAGCACGGCCTCCTCACGGTCGGTCAGGGGGCTCGCGGGTGGGCGCGGAGGCTGCGGCGCCGACCCGGCGAAGGCCTCGATCAGCCGCACCGTGACGTTCGGGTCGATCAGCGCGTCGCCCCGTGCCGCGGCACGCACCGCCTCGCCGAGGAGGACCGGGCCGGCGTCTTTGAGCAGGAAGCCGCGCGCCCCCGACCGCAGGGCGCGGTAGACGTACTCGTCGAGGTCGAAGGTCGTGATCACGACGACCGGGATCGGGTCGGACACCTCGGGCCCCGCCAGCAGCCGGGTCGCCTCGAGGCCGTCCATGATCGGCATCCGGATGTCGAAGAGGCAGACGTCGGGCCGCAGGTCGCGGGCGAGCGCGACGGCCGCCGCCCCGTCGCCCGCTTCGCCGACCACCTCGAGGTCGGGCTGCGCGTCGAGGATCATGCGGAGCCCCGTGCGCACGAGATCCTGGTCGTCGGCCACGAGCACCCGCACCGTCATGCCGCCCCTCCCTGCCGGGGGAGCGTCGCCGTCACGGTCCACCCGCCGCGCGCATCCGGCCCTGCCGTGCACGCGCCGCCCAGCATCGCGGCACGCTCGCGCATGCCCGTGAGGCCGTAGCCGGCCGGCGCCGGCGCGGTGGCCTCGCCGTCGTCGTGCACCTCGAGTCGCACCTCCGCCGGATCGACCTGCACCGTCACGTCGATCCGCGAGGCTCCGCGCGCATGCCGCCGGGCATTCGTCACGGCCTCCTGCGCGATCCGGAACGCCGCCGCGGCGACCGGCGCTGACGCCGACCCCGGATCGCCGTCGAGGCGGACGAAGACGCGCGGGGACGCGGCATCCGTCGCCTCGAGAGACCGGATGTCGGCGAGGCCGGGAGTCGGCGCGAGCGCCGCATCGGGACCGCGGAGGACCCCCACCATCGCCCGCATCTCGCGGAGGGTGCGGGATGCCTCGGCCTCGATCGCCTCGAGGACCTCGGCCGTCGCGCGGGGGTTGGTGGCGGCGACGGCCGAGCCCGCCTGCGCCTGGATCGCGATCGCCGAGACGTGGTGGGCGACGGTGTCGTGGAGGTCGCGCGCGAGCTGCTCGCGCTCGAGCACCCGCACCTGTTCGAGCTCGCGGGCGCGCGCTCCTCGCCGCCAGCGGATCGCGAGACCCAGCGTCGATGTCGCGACGGCCACGGCGATGCCGCCGACGACGTCGGCGGGCCCCGGTGCGGAGGTGAGGACGGTCAGGAGCGTGCCCGCGACCACGAGCGCGCCGCCCACGACCATGGCCCGTCCCGATCCCCAGCGGAACAGCGCGTAGAGCAGGATCAGGAAGTAAGCCGTGGTGATCAGCTGCGGATCGCCGTCGGTCACGAGCCCCACCGCGGTGCCGACGGCGATCGCGATCGCGAGCATCGTGAACGGACGCTGCCGCCGCCACAGCAGGGTCGGCGCGAGGGCCACGAGCACGACGGCCCAGACCCAGCGCCACGGCACCTCGGGGCGAAGGGATGCCTCGACGACCGCCAGCACGATGACCGCACCGAGGAGCACGCCGTCGCGCCAGACCCGTCGAGGGGGAGCGGGAGCCGCTGCGGGCGCGTCCCAGAGCGCGCGGACCGGGCTCGTCATGGCCTCATGATAGGGGCGCAGAGACGACGGATGCCGGGGCCGGGCGACCCCGCCGCGCGCTCATGGCGCGGGCGCGCCGGCGGATCACGATCTCTGCCACGAGGAGGTTGATGCCCCAGCCGGCCGCCATGAGCACCGTGTGCAGGACAGGCCCCGGCGCGCCGAACGCCAGCGTGTAGGGGACGAACGTGAGGACCTGCGTGCCGGCGCCGAGGCCGATCGCGTACGCGCGCGTCATCCAGGCGCTGTGGGTGCGCACATCGCCCCGGCGGATCGCCAGGAAGGCGGCGACGATCGCCCCCGCCATGACGGTCGCGAGGACGATCCGGAGGGCTGAGAGTCCCGGACCCGTCACACTCGCCGGCATCTCGTAGAAGATCGTCATCCACAGCGCCGAGAGGGCCGCGAGGAGCCCCGCGGGCGCGACGACGCGCCCCGCGATCCGGTGCCAGCGGCGGCGGCGCAGCGACGGGGCGAACTGCAGCGCGCCGAGCACGAGGAAGACGCTCGAGCCCACGATGTGCACGACGATCGGCACCGGCGAGTCGAAGAACCGGGCGTTGTCGGCCGTGATCGTCGCGCCGGTCGAGAGCTGTGTCAGCCGCGCGGCGCCCGAGAGCACCGGGACGAGGCTCAGAGCGATGAGCCCGGCGGGGGCGAGCCACTCACGGCGGCGCGTCGGAGGGGTGGATGTCATGCCGCCATGCTGACGGCGACGGATGCCTCGGCACATCGGCCGCCCGGTCCGAAACGCCTCGTCCGATCGGCCGATGCGCCTCCGGGCGGTCCGGCCGGTTGGGCCGCCGGGGTCAGTCCTCGACGACCCGGGCGGCGATGTCGGTGCGGTACTGGCCGCCCTCGAGGTCGATCTCGGCCAGGGCGCGGTAGGCCCGATCGCGGGCCTCGGCGAACGTCGTGCCGCGGCCGACGACGTTGAGCACACGACCGCCGGTCGCGACGAGGCCGTCGCCCGACTCGGCCGTGGCCGCATGGGCGAGGTGCACGCCCTCGACGGCGGCCGCGGCATCCAGTCCCGAAAGAACGCGACCCGTCACGGGCGACTCGGGGTAGCCCTCCGACGCGAGCACCACGGTGACGGCGACGGCGTCGGCGAACGCGGGGCGCCGGTGGTCTTCGAGGTTGCCCGAGGCCGCGGCGAGCAGCAGCTGCGACAGCGGATCGACCAGACGCGGAAGCACGACCTGCGTCTCGGGGTCGCCGAAGCGTGCGTTGAACTCGATGACCTTGACGCCCTGCGGCGTGAGGATGAGGCCGGCGTAGAGGAGTCCGATGAAGGGGGTGCCCTCGGCATCCATCCGGCGGATGACGGGCTCGGCGATCTCGCGCGTGACGAGGTCGACGAAGGCCTGTTCGGGATCGGATGCCTCGCCCTCGACCGCCCAGCCGCCGAAGCGCTCGCCGAGCCAGGGCAGGGGGGAGTAGGCGCCCATGCCGCCCGTGTTGGGGCCTTCGTCGCCGTCGCGGAGGCGCTTGAAGTCCTGCGCGGGGCTGAGGGGGAGGACGTGGTCGCCGTCGCTCAGGAAGAACAGCGAGACCTCGGGGCCGGAGAGGAACTCCTCGACGAGGACGGGTCCGCCGGCGAGGTACGTGTCGGCGTGCGCGAGGGCGGCGTCGCGGTCGTCCGTGACGATGACGCCCTTCCCGGCGGCGAGGCCGTCGGCCTTGACGACGTGGGGAGCGCCCAGATCGTCGAGCGCCGCCTCGACCTCGGCGCGCGTGTGGGCGCGAACGGCGCGGCCGGTCGGGACGCCCGCGGCCTCCATGATCCGCTTCGCGAAGGCCTTCGAGCCCTCCAGCTGCGCGGCGGCCTTGCCGGGACCGAAGACGGGGATGCCGCGCTCGCGCAGCGCATCGGCGACACCGGCGACGAGCGGCGCCTCGGGGCCGACGACGACGAGGTCGATCGCGTGCACGTTGGCGTGCTCGCTGACCGCGGCGGGGTCGTTCGCGTCGAGCGGGACGATCGTCGCGTCCTGCGCGATCCCCGCGTTGCCCGGAGCCGCGAAGATGTCGTGACTCGTCGCCTCCGACCGGAGGGCGAGGATGATGGCGTGCTCGCGAGCACCGGAGCCGAGGACCAGGATTCGCACTCGGCCAGCCTACCGAGGGGCGCCGCCCCTGCTTCGGGTGTGTGTCGCTCGCGTGCGTCGGGGATGATCGCATGGTGACGCGCCGAATCACCCTGACCCTGCACAAGCCCTCGTTGGCGCTCTATGCCCGGATCCGCCCGACCCTCGTGATCGCGGGGCGGGGTCAGCCCACCCAGTGGGGACCGGGCACCTGGCAGGTTCCGTCAGACCAGACCGTCGTGATCCAGGTGTTCCTCTTCACCGGGCTCTGGCGATTCGGTCAGGCGGAGTTCGCGCTCGAGCCGCAGGACGCGCCCTCGCTCGTCTACCGCGCGCCGGTCCTGCCGTTCCTGCCGGGACGGCTCCTGCTTCAGGCGGGCTCCCGCACATCGGGCTGACGTCCGGCGCGGGGGTTGTGGGCCGGCCGACCTAGTACTTCGGGCGAACGTGCATCGGGTGCCCGACTTCGACGCGATAGGCGAGCGGGAAAGGCCCGAACACATCGGCCCTCTCGCCGCCCTGCTGGAGCGGGAAGGCGACCACGAGCTCGACGCCCGGGCGCCGGATGTTGCCGATCAGGTAGTCGACGTCGCGGATCCGCTTGAGCCGACCGCTCACTCGGGGACGTGATCCGGAGTCGATGGGCGGCCGCGTGAACGACACGCGATGGTTGATGTCCAGGTCGCTCAGATCTTGGACGGTGCAGGAGCGCGCGCGGGAAGGGTCCACGCCTGATCGTCCCACGCGCCGCGGCATAAGTGTGCGGCTGGGCGAACCGCGCGCAGTGGGACGCCGCGAAACCGGTCAGCGGTGACGACTGCGGTTGCGGACCAGCCCGAACACGATCGTCCCGATGAACAGGATGATGCCGATCACCGCGAGCCACAGCAGTCCCTGGAAAGCGAAACCCACCACGGCAAGGACGGCCCAGACGACCAGAAGGATCACGAGAACAGTCCACATACCCGCGACGCTACCCCCGGCGGCCGCCGCCCGTCGGGGATTGACATCTGGACGAGAGCGGCCGGTCCGCACGACGGAGCCGGGCTCGGCCGGGCGTAGCGTGGACCCGTGGCGAAGAAGATCGCACTGGATGAGGGACGAGCCGCCCTCGCCGCCGTCCGCGCGGCGGACGCGGCATCCGTGCGCCCTTCCCGCACCGACCTCGCGACGGCCGTCCGCTATCTGCTGCAGCTGCTGGCAGAGAAGGCTCCGGGCAACTCGGTCGAGATGCGCGTGCCGCCCTTCGGGGCAGTGCAGGTCGTCGAGGGTCCCCGTCACACGCGCGGCACGCCGCCCAACGTCGTCGAGACCGATGCCGCCACGTGGATCGCGCTCGCGACGGGTGCCGAGCACTGGGCGGATGCCGCGTCCGCCGGCCGCATCCACGCTTCGGGCACCCGGTCCGACCTCTCCGACCTCCTGCCGCTGCGACCCTGAGCCGGGTACCGCCTCGCCGGGTCCTCCGCGTTCCGGCGGTGGGACAATGGCGGTATGGGACGCGAGCCCGCCGGCGGACCCGGCGAGGACGACCGCGCCGACGAGCACGTCATCGGCGAGGAGTGGGAGGCGGGCGCCCTCCGCCGTTCGCCCCGGTACGGACGGATCCTTTCGCTGAGCATCCTCGCGGGCCTCCTCGTGGCCGCGATCCACACGGGACTCTCGATCGCCGGAGCGGCGCCCAACGATCCGCTCGCCTCGCAGGCGTCGGGCGTCATGTGGACCTTCTGCGTCCTCGCGGTCATCTGGGTCGCCTTCGCGCTGCTCGTAGCCTCGACGGCCGTCATCGTGCTCGATCGCATCGTCGGCACGCGGAGCCGGCCCGTCATCACGGAGCACTCGACGATCATCACCGACGACCTCACGACGCCCATGACCGACGAAGTGCCGTGGTGGCTGCGCGCCTCCGACGACGACGGCGACGAACCGCCGCGGCGGCGGCCTGAGGGATGATGGACGTATGTCCGACTCGCCGAATCCTCCGCTGACGCCGGGCTCCGGCACGCGCTCCGAGACGGTGCGCGTGCGCCGCGCGCCCAAGTTCTCGGTCTTCCTCATCGTCGGCGCGGCCCTCGGACTGCTCACCGCCCTCGTGCTGACCTTCGCCTTCAACGGCTCGGCCGCCGAGAGCCAGAACACAGGCCTGATCTACTCGCCCGGCCAGGTGTTCGGCTTCCTCGCCCTCATCTGCGTCACGGTGGGCGTCGCCGTGTTCGCGGTCCTCGCGCTCGTGCTCGACCGCATGAGCCGTGCGCGCACGCGCGAGGTGCGCGTCGACCGCGAGACGGTGCAGGGCGCCGACGCCGACTGACGCGGCCCCGGCCTCAGGCCAGCTCGGCGATGATCGGGTGGATCGCGGCGTCGAAGGCCGCGACATCCCCCCGCAGTCCGTCCGTGACGGCGATCGTGAGCGAGCCGATCCACCAGACCCCGCGCTGCGTGAGCGGCAGCACCTGCACGTTCAGCTCGAACGAGTGCGCGCGGCGGCCGACCTGCCGCTCGTGCTCGGCGATCGCGCTGGCGTACGCGCGGTACGAGACGCCGGGCTTGGCCGCCGAGTCTTTGCGGTAGCGCTCCTTGGCGGACTGCGAGTAGGCGACCGCCTCGGCCGCATACGGCGCGATGGCGGCCCGCAGGTCGTCGGAGCCGTCGAGCGGGAGGGCGACCAGCGTGTCGAAGCCGTCGATGAGCTCGAGCGGCACGGGCGAAGGGTGGGCCTGCGGCTCCACCGTCATCGCCCAGTATTCGCGCCACTGGCGCTCCAGGCGGGCCTGCGCCTCCTCGTCGCGATCGTGTATGCGCGCGGGGACTCCGCGCAGCTGCGGCAGCTCGTCGGGGGAGCGGATGCCGAGAACCTGGCGCAGATAGAGCGCGAGCAGGACGGGCTGACTCGCGTCTTCGCGAATCACCCACTCCGGAGCACCGGCGCCGCCCATGCCTCCAGTCTAATTCTCGCCTCCCTCTCCCGCCCGCCCGGCCCGTGAGACTCCATCTGCGGGCCGAGACCGTGGGCGCGCCCCGCGCTCTCGGCGCTCAGATGGAGGTTCAGCGATCGGGGGCGTCGGCGTCTGCGGAGGCTCACGGACGCGGGCGGGAAGGACGAGGGGCGGATGCCGGGGCCCGGCGTCCGGGCGGGTGCGCGGCCGGGCGTCCGGGCGGGTGCGGGGCCCGGCGTCCGGGCGGGTGCGCCGCCGGTAGGCTGGGGGCGTGGCATCTCCCACCGACGATGCGCCCCTGACGGGCGCCCCCGCCGAATCCGCACACGCCCCCTCTTCCAACCCCTACGCCGCGGCAGGGGTCGATACGGCTGCGGGCGATCTGGCGGTCGAGCTCATGAAGTCCGCCGTGCGCCGCACGCAGGGCCCCGAAGTGCTCGGAGGGGTCGGCGGCTTCGCGGGCCTCTACGACGCCTCCTTCCTGCACTCCTACCGCTCGCCGCTCCTGGCGACCAGCACCGACGGCGTCGGCACGAAGGTCGCGATCGCGCAGGCCATCGACAAGCACGACACGATCGGCCGCGACCTCGTCGGCATGGTCGTCGACGACATCGTCGTGGTGGGGGCCAAGCCCCTCTTCATGACCGACTACATCGCGTGCGGCAAGGTCTTCCCGCAGCGCATCGCCGACATCGTCCGTGGCATCGCCGACGGCTGCGCCGAGACGGGCACGGCCCTCGTGGGCGGCGAGACGGCCGAGCACCCGGGCCTCCTCGGCCCCAACGACTACGACGTCGCGGGCGCCGCGACCGGCGTCGTCGAGGCCGACGGCGTGCTCGGGGCCGACCGCGTGCGCGCGGGCGACGTCGTGCTCGCCCTCGCCTCGAGCGGGCTGCACTCCAACGGCTACAGCCTCGTCCGCCACATCGTCGCCGGCGCAGGCATCCAGTACGGCGCTCACGCGGCCGACTTCGGCACGACGTGGGGCGAGACCCTCCTCGAGCCGACACGCCTCTACACGACCCCGCTCCTGCGGCTCATCGAGGAGACCGGCGTCGCCGTCCACTCGCTCAGCCATGTGACGGGCGGCGGCATCGCGGCCAACCTCGCCCGTGTCCTTCCGCAGCAGACCTGGGTCGAGCTCGACCGCTCGACCTGGTCGCCGCCGCCGGTCTTCCGCGTGCTCGCCGATCTCGGCGACCTCTCGCTGGAGCAGACCGAAGGCACCTGGAACCTCGGCATCGGCTTCCTCGCGGTCGTCTCCGCCGACAAGGCGGAGGCCGCGGCATCCTTCCTCTCGCGGGCCGGCGTCCAGACCTGGCAGGTCGGCGTGGTCAACGACGGAGCGCGGCCCGAGGGCGCGTTCGAGCAGGGCGCCAAGGGCGTCGACGGCGGGGCCGTTCGCCTCGTCGGCACCTACCAAGACGGAGCGAAGTAACACCCCATGTGCGGAATCGTCGGGATGGTGGGCCAGGGGTCGGTCAACCAGGAGATCTACGACGCCCTCCTCCTGCTGCAGCACCGCGGGCAGGACTCGACGGGCATCGCCACGGCGGAGCGCAACGGCGTGTTCCACATGACCAAGCAGCGCGGGCAGGTGCGCGAGGCGTTCCGCACGCGCGACATGCGCACGCTGCTCGGCGACATCGGCCTCGGACACGTGCGCTACGCGACGAAGGGCACGGCCTCGAGCGAGGAAGAGGCGCAGCCCTTCTACGTCAACGCGCCCTACGGCATCGTCCTCGTGCACAACGGCAACCTCACCAACACGCGCGAGCTGACGGACGAGCTCTTCCACAAAGACCGCCGCCACCTCAACACGAGCTCCGACACGGAGCTGCTCGTCAACGTGCTCGCCAACGAGCTGCAGGCCTCGATCACGGGCCTCCGGCTTGATCCGGCGCAGGTGTTCGACGCCGTCACGCGCGTGCACGAGCGGGTCGAAGGGTCGTACGCCGCCATCGCGCTGCTCGCCGGCTACGGGCTCCTCGCGTTCCGCGATCCGTTCGGCATCCGTCCCCTCATCATCGGCACGCGCCCGGCCGACGCCGGCGGCTACGAGTGGATCGTCGCCTCCGAGTCGCTCGTGCTCGAGAACGGCGGCTTCGAGGTCGTGCGCGACGTCGATCCGGGCGAGGCGGTCTTCATCGACCTCGACGGCAACCTGCACACGCACCAGTGCGCGCCCTCCCCGACTCTCGCGCCGTGCTCCTTCGAGTACGTCTACCTCGCCCGTCCGGACTCCGTCATGAACGGCATCTCGGTGTACGAAGCGCGCCTGCGCATGGGCGAGCGCCTCGCCGACACGATCGCCAAGTACACGCCCCGGGACGCCATCGACGTCGTCATGCCCATCCCCGACTCCGCGCGCCCCGCGGCCATGCAGGTCGCCCGCAAGCTCGGCATCGAGTACCGCGAGGGCTTCTACAAGAACCGCTACGTCGGCCGGACGTTCATCATGCCGGGGCAGGCGATCCGCAAGAAGAGCGTGCGCCAGAAGCTCAACGCGATGTCGACGGAGTTCAAGGGCAAGAACGTGCTCCTCATCGACGACTCGATCGTGCGCGGGACGACGTCGAAAGAGATCATCCAGATGGCTCGGGATGCCGGGGCCAAGAGCGTCACGTTCGCCTCGGCCGCTCCGCCCGTCCGGTACCCGCACGTCTACGGCATCAACATGCCCTCGCGCCAAGAGCTGGTCGCGCACGGCCGCACGATCCCGCAGATCGCCGAGGAGCTCGGCGCCGACTTCGTCGTGTACCAGGAGGTCGAAGACCTGAAAGCGGCGATCCTCGAAGGCTCCGACATCGACGACCTCGACATGAGCTGCTTCGACGGCCGCTACGTCACGGGCACCGTCTCGGAGGAGTACCTCGCCTGGGTCGAGGGGTCGCAGGAGTCCTGACCGGCACGCCCGCGCCCCGAGCGCCTAGGCTCGCAGAGTGAGCCCCACCCCTCCCGCGCGTCCGCTCTGGCGCGGCAGGGCCCTCGCCCTCATCGGCATCGTCCTCTTCGCGTTCTCGCTGCGCTCGGCCGTCGCCTCGCTCTCGCCGCTCCTCGACCACGTCGCGCGCGACTTCGCCGTCTCCGCGCTCGTCGTCGGGCTCATCGGCACCGCGCCGCCGGTCTGCTATGCGATCTCCGGTCTGCTGACGCCCGTCCTCGAGCGCCGGTTCGGGCTCGAGCGGCTCGTGGTGACGGCGATGGCCGTCGCCGTCGTCGGACTCGTGGCGCGGAGCCTGTCGGTCGACTCCCTGACGCTCCTCGCGTCGACGGCCATCATCTTCGCCGCCGTCGGCGCGGGCAACGTGCTGCTGCCGCCGCTCGTGAAGAAGCACTTCCCCGATCGCATCGGCGTCATGACGACGATCTACTCGACGACGATGGCCGCGTCGACCTTCCTGCCGCCGCTCCTGGCCGTGCCGGTGGCCGATGCCGCGGGGTGGCGTGTGTCGCTCGGCCTGTGGGCGCTGTTCGCCGGCCTTGCGACGATCCCGTGGGTCGCGCTCCTCGTGCGCGAGCACGGCCGCAGCGGAGACGTCGACATCGAGACGGCGAACCCGCGCGTCTTCGGGCGCATGTGGCGGCTCCCCCTCGTCTGGGCGCTCACCGTGATCTTCGTCGTGTCGGGCACGCTCGCCTACACATCCTTCGCGTGGCTCCCGACGCTCCTCGTGCAGACGGCGGGGGTGTCCAATGCCGAGGCCGGCGCACTGCTGTCGCTCTTCGCGTTCATGGGGCTTCCCGCCTCCCTCGCCGTGCCGGTGCTCGTCTCGCGGTACAACGCGATCGTGCCGCTGTTCACCGTCGCGGTGCTGAGCGGTCTCGCGGGCATCGCGGGCCTGCTCTTCGCGCCGGCGGCCGCGACGTGGCTGTGGGTCGGGCTCCTGGGCACCGCGCCGCTGTTCTTCCCGCTGACCCTCGTGCTCCTGGGCCTGCGGTCACGGACGCACGAGGCATCCGTCGCCCTCAGCGGATTCGTCCAGAGCATCGGCTATGCGATCGTGGCCGTGTTCCCGGTGGGGATCGGGCTGCTGCACGATGCGACCGGCGGATGGACGGCGCCGCTCATCGTGCTCGGGATCGTCGTCGCCGCGGCGGTGCCCGCCGGCTTCGTCATCGTTCGCCCGCACTCGGTCGAAGACGAGTGGGAGCGGCGGCACGGGGCCTGGTCGTGACGGGCCTGGTCGTGACGGGCCCGGTCGTGATGGCGCCGCGCGAAGCGGTCAGGCCTTCTCGTCCTCGTACTCGTCGGCGTACTGGTCGGCCCACTTGTCGACGTACTGCTCGTCGTCGGGGTGTCCCAGCTCACGCTCGAGCGCAGCATAGTTGACGCTCGGGCTGTACGACTTCAGCTCACGAGCGATCTTGGTGTGCTTCGCCTTCTGACGGCCACGCCCCATGCGAGACCCCCTCATTTCTGAGCTGCGGGCGGGGCGCGGCGTACCGGCGGCTCGCGCCCGCTCAATCACGATCCGGCTGCGGAGCCGGTAAGAGTAGCATTCAGAATAACACGGAGCGTCGGGTCACCGGCTGCTCCCACACCCGCGCGGAAAGGGCGATGCACCGATGACCGACGAGGCACCCGAGGTCGCAGGAGATGCGGGAGTGACGGATGCCGTGCGAGGCGCGGTCATCGTCGGCGTCACGCCGGGCGAACCGCCCCGGGTGCTGCGCGAAGCCGCGCGCTACTCGAATGTGCTGGGTGCGCCGCTTCTGGTCGTCCACGTCGACGTGACGCGGTTCGTCACCTACGAGGACCCGGACGGCTACGTGCACTCGGCGCCCATCGACATGAACATCGGGGGTGGCGAAGCCGACCTCGAGCGCGTCAGGGCCGAAGCAGGCGCCGTGCTGGATTCCCACGGCATCGACTGGAGCGTGCGGCAGCTCGTCGGCGATCCGGCCCTCGCGATCAAGCACCTCGCCGAAGAGGTCGACGCGCGGCTCCTCGTCGTGGGCACGCGCAAGCGGGGCTTCGGCGAGTCGATCCGCGAGTTCTTCACCGGCTCGGTGGCCGCGCGGCTCGCGCATCGGCAGCACCGGCCGATCCTCGTCGTGCCGCTCGGCGAGCCCGTGCCCGACGACGAGGAGATCTGGCCCGCCTGATCCGCGCCGCCGCGCCGCGCACGGTACCGGCCCCCGAGTCGTCGGGAGGCCGGATGCCGGGCGCCGGTCGGGATGCCTGGCACTCGGTCCTCCTTCGCGACTCGGGGGCCGGAGGGGGTGAAGGCTGTGTGGCCTTTCGGATCAGCCGCGCAGAGCGCGGGTGACGGCGCGGGCGGCGCCGTCCAGTGCCGCCTCGAGGTCGTCGACGATGGATGAGGCGAGCGTCCCGCCGCGGGCGACGTGAGTGCGCAGGTCGCTGCGGACCCGGGCTCGGAACTCCGCGACCGCCGCGTCGGCGCGATGCAGCTGCTCGCGGCTCTCCACGCGCGGATCGTCGGCGGGGGACGAGGCATCCGTCGCCGTCCGCGTGCCGGCGCGCTCTTCCTGCGCCGCCGCCGCGAGGTCGGCCCGAAGACTCTTCATGGCCTCCTGGACGCTGCCGCGCACCTCGTCCGCGATGAGACGGACGGAGTCGGCGAGGCCCGCCTCGATGCCCTCGAGTTCTCCGGCTCGCGCCTCGACCTCGGCGTGGCCGGCAGGGGTGATCTGGTAGATCGTCTTGCGGCCGTCGACGGTCTTGGTGACCAGACCCTCTTCTTCGAGCTTCGCCAGGCGGGGGTAGATCGTGCCGGCGCTCGGCGTGTAGGTGCCGCCGGTGCGGTCGGACAGGGCCTGCATGATGTCGTAGCCATGGCGGGGGCCCTCGTCGAGGAGGTTCAGCAGGTAGAGGCGCAGGTCGCCGTGAGAGAAGACGGGGGGCATCACCAGGCCCCCTCGCTCTGTCCGTCGAAGCCGCTGCCGCCGAAGCCGCTGCCGTCGTCGGTGCGACCCGCGTCCTGAGTGCCCTGCGCGCCGCCGTCGGGCGTCGGCACCGCCGTGCGACGGAGCACCGTGACGTCGCCCGAGACCGAGTTCGCGCGGACGTCGGCGAAGCTGCCGCTCAGCTCGCCGACCGAGCCGGTGTAGTTGGTCGTGAACGAGCCCTGACGGGAGCGCACGACGCCGTCGATCTGCACGCGACCGCTCACGCTGCGGATGGCGTAGTTGGCGGGCAGGCCCTCGTCGAGACGGACCGTCGTGTTGCCGGCCACCGTGTTGAGGCTGATGGAGTGCACCTCGCCGGTGGAGTCGACCATGATGGCGCCCGACACCGTGTCGATCGTCGCCTTGCGCAGCGATCCGGTCGCCGCGACGGCGCCCGAGACGCTGTTGGCGCTCAGGGTTCCGGCGAGCTCGCGGATCTGCACGTCGCCCGAGACGGCGTTGACCGACGCGTCGCCGGTGATGCCGTCGGCGATGATGTCGCCCGAGACGGTGTTGAGCCGGACGTCGCTGCGGATGCCCGAGACGAGTGCGCTCGCCGTGACGACCCCGAGGTTCAGAGCGATCTCGCGCGGCACGGCGACGCTGATCTCGGCCTTGGGCCCACCCGCGCCGAAGTTGCGGAACACCTCGAGGAAGTTGTCCCAGCGCAGCTGCGGGTGATCGATCTCGAGCACGTCGCCGGTCGCCTCGATGCGGAGATCTTTGATCGTGACGGCGTGCACCTCGATGCGCACGCCCGGCTCGTCATGGGCGACGACGTCGATCTGACCGCCGACGAGTCCGATCTTGAGCTTGCGCACGTCTTCGATGTCGATGACGCGCGTCTCGCCCGGGTGGATGATCCACTTCTCGAGGGTCATGGGGGTTCTCCTTCTCAGAACTGATCGCGATATATCGCGAGTGAGAGAGTAACACGATATATCGCGATCGTGTCAAGCGTGCCGGCGAAGATCGGGGTTGACCTTGACGTGGCGTCAACCTTTACCGTCGAGAAGAAGAGAGGAGGGGTCGCGATGGAATGGTCGATCCAGCAGATCGCAAAGCTCGCCGGAACGACGAGCCGCACGCTGCGCCACTACGACGACATCGGCCTGCTGAGGCCGTCGAGCGTCGGCCGCAACGGCTATCGGCACTACGACGAGGCGGCGCTCGTGCGCCTCCAGCGCATCCTGCTGCTGCGCGAGCTCGGGCTCGCCCTGCCGCAGATCGCGGAGGTGCTCGCGCGGCCCACCTCGGCGCAGACCGCTCTGGCGGGTCACCTCGCGTGGCTGCGCGAGGAGCAGAAGCGGCTCGACCGGCAGATCGCGTCGGTCGAGTCGACCATCGAGGCGATGAAGGGAGGTGAACGACTGATGGCAGAGAACATGTTCGACGGCTTCGACCACACGCAGTACCGCGACGAGGTGGAACAGCGCTGGGGAAAGGACGCGTACGCGCGCTCCGACTCGTGGTGGCGCGGCCTGAGCGACGAGGAGAAGTCCGCGTGGAAGGAGCGTGCCGCGTCCCTCGGGCGCGACTGGATCGCCGCCTCCGAGGCGGGCCTGGCTCCCGACAGCGACGAGGCGCAGAGCCTCGCGCGTCGCCACGTGGAGTGGCTGACAGGCATCCCGGGCACGCCGGCGGCGGCCGCCGGCGGCGACGTCAAGGCGTACGTCATCGGCCTCGGCGAGATGTACGTGGCCGATCCGCGGTTCGGCGCGAACTACGGCAGCCCGCAGGGCGCCGAGTTCGTCCGCGATGCACTGCGCACCTACGCCGAGGCGAACCTGTGATCAGGGTGCGACAGCCGTGATCACGGTGCACGAAGGAAGAGCGGATGCCTCGAGCCGAGGCATCCGCTCTTCCTGCGTGCGCCCTGCCGGAGCCGACGCTGTCGCGTGCGACGCCGGCCGGCTGGCGCCCCCCTGGGCCGCCGGCCGGCGTCAGCATGACAGTGGGCCCCGCGCGCCCGAAGCGCGGGGCCCACCAGGGGGATGTCTTTACACCCGGTTCCGGCCACCGCTGATGAGTCGGAACAGGAAGACGATCAGGGCGATGATGCCGACGATGATCGCGACCCACAGCAGCCAGCTGAGGGCGGAGTTCAGTCCGCCGACGATCGCCAGGATGATCGCAATGACAATGATGATGATCAGGGCCAGGTTCATGCGGGGGGCTCCTTCTCCTGTGTATGCCGCCCCGGAGGGAGCGGATGCCTGGTCGGGCATGTGAACACGATGGCATGTCTGTGCGTTCGCAGGGAGCCCCTTGACGAGACCGGATTCACGGTGCTAGCCGCGGGGCGCGCCCGTGGAGACGCGCCCTGCGGGCCGGAATCCGCGCTCCGCACCCGTGAACGCGCGCCCGGAGAGAGCGGACCGGCGGCTAATCGGCCACACCGTCGGTGTCAATCCCCCCGCGACGGGACCCACGAGTGCATAGCGTTCCCTCAACGGACTCGGGAAGGAGATCGCCATGCCTCAGGGACGCGGCTCGAACAGTCTGAAAGACCCGGAGCTGTACGAAGAGCTCCGCAAGGACGGAGCCTCGAAGGAGAAGGCCGCCCGCATCTCCAACGCTGCGGCGCGCGACGGTCGCGACGAGGTCGGCCATCGCGGCGGCTCGGCCGGAGACTACGACGACTGGACCGTCGAGCGCCTCCGCAAGCGCGCCAGGGAGCTCGGCATCACGGGCTACTCCGGCAAGCGGAAAGCGGAGCTCATCGACATGCTCCGCAACCACTGAGCCCGCCATGGCACGCCTGATCCGTGTGCGGCCGGGTCAGGACCCCGGCATCCGGCGCGTGCGCGCGGGATCAGGCTTCCGCTACCTCGCCGCCGACGGCTCCGCCGTCGACGACGACGACCGCGAGCGCATCCACGACCTCGTCATCCCGCCGGCGTGGGACGACGTCTGGATCTCGGCAGATCCGTTCGGTCACATCCAAGCGGTGGGTACGGATGACGCGGGCCGGCGCCAGTACCTCTATCACCCGCGCTGGCGCGAGCGCCGCGACAGGGGCAAGTTCGCCCGGGCGCTCGAACTCGCGCAGGCGCTGCCTTCGGCCAGGCGCCGGGTCACCACCGCGCTGCGCAGCGAGGGCATGGACCGCCAGAAGGTGCTGGCGGTGTCGTTCCGCCTCCTCGACGAGGGTGCGCCCCGCATCGGGTCGGCGCGCTACCTGGAGCGTCACGGCAGCCGGGGGCTCACGACGCTCATGAGACGGGATGCCTCGGTCGAGGCATCCGTCGTCACCCTCTCCTTCCCCGCCAAGAGCGGGCAGCGGGCGTACATCGAGATCGAGGACGGCGAGCTCGCCCCCGTCATCGACGAGCTGCGGGTGGGGCGGCCCGCCGCGCACCTGCTCTGGTACCGCCGCGGACGCCGGCAGGCGACGCTCTCGCCCAGCGAGGTCAACGACCACATCCGCACCCTCACGGGGGAGCGGTTCACGGCCAAGGACTTCCGGACGCTCCGCGGCACGATCCTCGCGGCGGACGCTCTCGCCCGGATCGGCACCGTCGACACCGAGCGCGACCGCAAGCGGGCGGAGCTGCTGGCCGTGCGCGCGACGGCCGAAGCGCTCGGCAACACGCCGTCGGTCGCCCGCTCGAGTTACATCGACCCTCGCGTCTTCACGGCGTACGGCCGGGGCCGACTGCTCGACCTCGACGTCTCGCCCGAGTCGGCCATCCGCAAGCTCCTCGGCTCCTGACCGGCGAGGATCCCGGCGGCCCGTCGCGCCGTTCGTAGAGTGGGCGCATGGCGAGGCGCGCGGCACTGTCCCCTCTCGTCCTCCTCGTCGTCGTGGCAGGCGGCGCCATTGGAGTGGCCCTCCGCGCACTGCTCGTCGTCCCGTTGGCGGACGTCCCCGACAAGATGCTGGTGCCGGCCGTCACGCTGGCGGTCAACGTCGTCGGCTCTCTCGCGCTCGGGATCGTCGTCGGCTGGCTCGACGACCGCCGTCCGCGGCTGCGGGCCTTCCTCGGCACGGGGGTGCTCGGCGGGTTCACGACCTACAGCGCCTTCGCCGTGCAGGTCGCGCAGCTGACCGGCGACGCGCCGGTCGTGGGTCTGCTGCTGGCCGTCGTCTCGATCTTCGCCGGCGCGCTCGCGGCCGCGGTGGGCCTGCGGATCGGCCGCACGATCATGGACGTCCCGGGTGAGATCGAGCCTCCGGAGGCGGCGGAATGAGCACGTGGATGCTGTTTCTGGCCACCGCCGGGATGGGCGGCCTCGGGGCGGGGCTGCGGTACGCCGTCGACGTGCTCGTCATGCACGGGCGGAGGGGCGCGTTCCCCCTCGGCATCCTCGTCGTCAACGTCACCGGCTCGCTCGCCCTGGGACTCGTGACGGGACTCGCGCCCGTGCTCGGCGGCGAGTGGGTGACGATCCTCGGTGTCGGGATGCTCGGGGGCTACACGACCTTCAGCACGGTCTCCACCGAGACGGTGCTGCTCGGCCAGCGCCGGCGGCGCGACTGGGCGTGGATGAACCTCCTCGGAACCCTCGGCCTGTGCGTCGCGGGGGCCGCCGTCGGCATCGGGATCGGCCGTGTCGTCGCGGGATGGATCCCTGCCTGAGCGCTCCCTCAGAGGACGCGTCCCGAGGCCGGACCGCGCAATCCGCCATGCGATACTGAGGCTCGATACATCAGCGTATCGGCCGCGTCGCTCGGCCCTCGGGTGGTGCGGAGCCGCTTCCGGCAGCCACCACAGCACCAGCGAAGGCCCCCGTGTCGAACCTCGCCGTCCTGAGCCTCAAGAACCGCGCACTCATCGCGCTCATCACGATCGTCGTCGCGATCTTCGGCGGGCTCGCCCTCGTGAACCTCAAGCAGGAACTCATCCCGTCGATCGAGTTCCCGCAGCTGTCGATCGTGACGACCTACCCCGGCGCGTCGCCCGAGGTCGTCAACAACGACGTCTCGACCCCCATCGAGACCGCGATCCAGGGCATCCCCGGGCTCGAGTCGACGACGGCGACGAGCTCGACGAACGCCTCGATCGTGCAGGCGTCGTTCACCTACGGCACCGACCTCGCGACTGCCGAGCAGAAGATCACGCAGGCGATCAACCGCATCAAGAGCGATCTGCCCGCCGATGTCGAGCCGAACGTCGTGTCGTTCTCGTTCGACGACCTGCCGGTCATCCAGCTGGCCGTCACCGGCTACGCCGACGAAGCGACGATCCAGTCGCAGCTCGAGGCATCCGTCATCCCGGATCTCGAAGACATCGACGGCGTGAGCTCCGCGCAGATCGTGGGTGGGCGCGGCCAGCGGGTCACGATCACGCCGGATGCCGCGAAGCTCGCCGAAGCCGGGTACACGCAGCAGGCGATCTCGGACGCGCTCTCGCAGAACGGCGTGCTCTTCCCCGGTGGCACGGTGACCGAGGGCGACCAGACCCTCACGGTGCAGACCGGCGCGAAGCTGTCGTCGGCGGATGACATCGCGGCGCTGCCGCTCGTGCCCTCGACGCCGCAGCAGGCGCAGGCCGGCGACGTCACGATCGCCGACGTCGCGACGGTCGCGCAGGAGCAGGACCCGGTCACCTCGATCTCGCGCGTCAACGGCGAGCCCGCCGTCACGATCGCGGTCACGAAGCTTCCTTCCGCAAACACGGTCGAGGTCTCCAAGGCCGTCACGGCGGCGATCCCCGATCTTCAGGACGCGATCGGCGCCGACGCGAAGTTCACTGTCGTCTTCGATCAGGCGCCCTACATCCAGCAGTCGATCGACTCCCTCGCGCAGGAGGGGCTGCTCGGTCTCTTCTTCGCCGTGATCGTCATCCTGATCTTCCTCCTCTCGGTGCGCGCGACGCTCGTGACGGCGATCTCGATCCCGACCAGCGTGCTCATCACCTTCATCGGGATCCAGGCGTTCGGGTACTCGCTCAACATCCTGACCCTCGGCGCCCTCACGATCGCGATCGGACGCGTCGTGGACGACGCGATCGTCGTCATCGAGAACATCAAGCGCCACTACGTCGGCGACGCCGAGAAGCTGCCCTCGATCATCCGCGCCGTCCGCGAGGTCGCGGCGGCGATCACGGCCTCGACGATCACGACCGTCGCGGTCTTCCTGCCGATCGCGTTCGTGGGCGACGTCACGGGCGAGCTGTTCCGGCCCTTCGCGCTGACCGTCACGATCGCGATGGGCGCCTCGCTCCTCGTCGCCCTCACGATCGTGCCGGTGCTCGCCTACTGGTTCCTCAGGCCCGGCAAGCCGATCCTCGACCCCTCCGGCCGCGAGGTCGACCCCGAGGCCCCCGACGCGCCGCCGACGCGCCTGCAGGAGGCCTACCTCCCCGTGCTCCGGTGGACGCTGCGCCACTCGTGGATCACGCTCGGCCTCGCCGTCGTCGTGCTCATCGCCACGATCGCCCTCGCGCCGTTCATGAAGACGAACTTCCTCGGCGACTCGGGGCAGAACACCTTCACCGTGACGCAGCAGGTCGGGCCCGCCGCGAGCCTCGACGCGCAGGACGCCGCGGCCAAGAAGGTCGAGGACGCGATCCTCGGCGTCGACGGCATCGACACCGTGCAGACCTCGATCGGCTCGAGCGGCTCCGCCCTGCGCGACGCCTTCACCGGCGGCGGCGCGGGCATCACCTACTCCATCACGACCGACCCCGCCGCCGATCAGACGCAGGTGCGCGAAGACGTGCAGTCCGCCGTCGCCGATCTCGAAGACGTCGGCACCGTCACGGTCTCGTCGGGCGGAGGGGGCGGCTTCGGTTCGAGCGACATCGAGATCGACGTGACGGCCCCCGATCAGACCACCCTGCAGGAGGCGACGGATGCCGTGACCGCCGGCGTGAACGGCGCCGACGGCGTCGGCCAGGTCACGAGCAACCTCTCGGCCTCCCTCCCCTACGTCGCCGTCACGGTCGACCGCGACGCCGCCGCGAAGCTCGGCCTCTCGGAGGTCGCGGTCGGCGCCCTCGTGTCGAACACGATGCAACCGCGCTCGATCGGCACCGTCGAGATCGACTCGTCGGCGCTCACGGTGTACCTGGCGGTGCCCGAGCCCCCGACGACGATCGCGCAGCTGCAACAGCTCCAGATCCCGAGCGCGGCCGGCCCCATCCCGCTCGAGCAGATCGCGACGGTCGAGCAGTCCCAGGGCCCCACGTCGATCACGACGCAGCGCGCCCAGCGCACCTCGACCGTGACGGTCACCCCGTCGACCGACGACCTGAACGCGGCATCCGCCTCCGTGCGCACGGCGCTCGCCGACGTCGAGCTGCCGACCGGTGCCAAGGCCGAGATCGGCGGCGTGGTGACGCAGCAGCAGGACGCCTTCTCGCAGCTCGGGCTCGCGCTCCTGGCCGCGATCCTCATCGTCTACATCGTGATGGTTGCGACCTTCAAGTCGCTGCGTCAGCCGCTGCTGCTGCTGGTCTCGGTGCCGTTCGCGGCGACGGGCGCGATCCTCCTGCAGATCATCACGGGCGTGCCGCTCGGGGTCGCCTCGCTCATCGGCGTGCTGATGCTGATCGGCATCGTCGTGACGAACGCGATCGTCCTCGTGGACCTCGTGAATCAGTACCGCGAGAAGGGGCTGTCGTCGCACGACGCGACGGTCGCCGGCGGTTCACGGCGTCTGCGCCCGATCCTCATGACGGCGCTGGCCACGATCTTCGCCTTGACCCCCATGGCGCTCGGCATCACGGGCCACGGCGGGTTCATCTCTCAGCCGCTCGCGATCGTCGTGATCGGAGGGCTCATCTCCTCGACGGTGCTGACACTGCTCGTGCTGCCGACGCTCTACAACCTCGTGGAAGGGGCCCGCGAGCGCCGAGAGGAACGGCGGTCGGGCGGGACGGATGCTTCGGCACCGCGTGGCGGACGGAGCGACTCACCGTCGTCGCCGTCAGCCGGCGGGTCGGCCGCACCGGTGACTGCGACGGCACCCGCCGCGCCGGCACCCGTCGGGGCGTCGCCGGGGCTGCGAGCTTCGGGCCTGACGCCGGCCGCACCCGTGCAGCAGACGCGCCGGACCCGGCGCGAGCCCTAGTCCGCCCGAGCGGGCGGGCCCCGCGGCGCACGACGTGCGACCCCGTGGCGTGCGCGCGCGGGCTCGCCGGCTCGACGCGCGGGGCGGCCGGCTTGGCCTGCGACGCGGTGCGCAGCGCGGTGCTGAAGGTCACGAGCCACACGAAGATGAGGCCGAAGCCGATGATCTCGAGCGTTGCGAGGGTGATGAGGCCGAGCACGAAGACGATGACCGCCGGCACGAGCACGACCGCGATGCAGGCGGAGATGAGGCGCAGTCGCCGCGGCGTCCACGGGCTTGCGAGCATGATGACGAGGATGCCGAGGAACGACAGCATCGTGCCCGACGCGCCGCGCTCGTGCAGCGGCGTGTTGACGTTGAGCGGTACGAGCCCGACGAGGGCGAGGTGCGCCCCGAACGAGGCGATGAGCACGACGAGAGCGCGCGCGAGGTGGGTGTGGGCGTGCACGGCGTCTTCGAGACGGTGCAGGATCATCGCGAGCTCCTGGCGCACCCGTGCCGCGAAGACGATGAGCAGGCCGCCGGCCGACATCGAGCCGATGTTGAACGACATGCCCGAGAAGTCTCGGTGAGTCCCCAGCTCGCTGAAGTGCAGAGTCCACCACTGGGAGTCGGTCGTCGTCGCGGCGGCGATCGCCGTGCCGAGTGCGAGCAGCACGACGGACGTGATCGCGAGGTGGCGGGAATCCACGCGCGATCCTCGGAAGAGGTCGACGGAATCGATCACGGCAGGCACCCACGCCAGGGGACGGGACACCGCCTGGAGGGTCGAAGACATCGGCTCACCACTCATAAAAGGTCAGGGCGATCGGTGCGCCCCTAAGATCCCCGGTCGGGCGGTATCACCGAGCGCCACGGGCTAATCACTCTCCCCTGGATGACGGCAGGCCGTCCCGAATACCGTAACGTGCCTATCCCTGTCTAGTGCACCCGGGCATGTCGTGGGAGGTTCGTCTTACGGATCCTGTCGTCGCACAGAGGCCTTCGGGGGCCCCGCTCGGTCACACGGATTCTTGCTGCGCGGTAAGGCCGAGGAAGCGGATGAAGACCGCGATCCAGGCGAAGACGAGCGAGAAGACGATGATCTCGAACGCCGTGAGACCGAAATAGCCTAAGACGAAAAGCACGACCGAGATCACCAGGGCCGCCAGAAAACCCCACGTCGTGATGAAGAACGTCCGCGGCATGCCGCGGAGCACCCGCGGCGCGGCGATGAGGAGCCCGAGGAAGACGACGGCCATCCCGGTGGCCGAGAGGTTGTGCACGACGAGGTTGACGTCGACGGGCACGATGCCGACGAAGGCGAGCATGACGCCCATTACCACGAACACGGTCGAGACGGTGCGCGGTGCGTGGGCGTTGGTCAGGATGCCGCGATCCACGAGCGCGCGAAGGTCGTTGGCCACATAGACGGCGAACGTCGTCACGAGAAGGCCGCCTGCGATGAGCGTCCCGTTGAAGATCCAGCTCGAGAGCGTGTCGAAGGTGCCCAGCTGGCTGAAGTGGTAGGTCCACCAGTCCGCCTCGGGCGCCGTGATGGTCGAGGTGAGCGCGCCGATGCCGATGAAGGAGACCAGGAGGGTCGACATGCGCTGCGTCGTCATGCGCGAGGCCGACATGTAGCTGAGGTGCGCGGCGAGGAAGAGGTTGACGGCCATGAGCAGGGCAGCCCAGAACGGCTCCATCGTGAGCCCGATGAACCCCTGGCTGAGGATGTAGTACAGCGCGATCGTCGCGAGGATCGCGAGGATCGTGTGGACGATCACGACCGAGACCGCGTTGATGGTGAACTTCCACCGGGGAAGCGCGAGTCGCCACTCCTGCCCGGGCGAGTGCCGTGAGCGCCAATAGCCCGTTCCGGTCGACGCCGCCGCGATGACGCCGGCGGCCAGCGCCGAGGCGCTGCCGAACGAGCCGGTCCCCGAGAGCGGCAGGCCGGGCCAGACCGCGCTGATGACGAGCCCGAGCAGCACGCCGACGGCGGCTGCGGCCAGACCCGCCGTGAGCGCCTCGTTGACGACGCGCAGGCTCGGCGCCGGCGCCGGGGTGGGGCTTACAGCGGCTCTGGATGCTGCGGCGGGTGCAAGGGGGTCGGGCATGGCGTCAGTGTAGGACCGCTGTAAAGGCCCGGCCTCATCACTTGCGGGTGGTTCGGCGGGTCTTCCGGCGCAGGATTCTCGCGCGTGCGCGAGCCGCCGGGGCGTCGCCGTGTCAGCTCTCGCGGGTGGTGTCGTAAGCGAGGCCCCAGTGCAGCTCCCACGTCTCGCCGGGCGCGAGCCGGCGCAGGCCCCGGCCGGAGTTCAGAGCGTCCGCGGGCGCGGTCATGGGCTCGACGGCGAGGGCGAGGGGGCGGCCCGGATAGCGGTCGGTCGTGAAGATCTGGACGTAGTCGAACCCCTCGCCCTGCCACAGGGTGAGCGTCCGGCCGTCGGGCGCCGTGAGGGTCGTGCGCACCCGCCCGTCGTCGTCGCGCACGAGGTCGCCGAAGGCGGTGTCGAGGTCGAGCTCGCCGACGCGTCGACCCGAGCGGAGGTCGGTCGCGGCATCCACCGCCACCTGACCGACCGGGATCTTCTGCTCATCCACCACGAAGCGCGTCGACCCCGACGAACGCAGCACGAGGTCGGCGGTGTCGACGTCGTCGATGCACAGGTACGGGTGCGTGCCGAGCGCGACGGGCGCTTCGTCGTCGCCGAGGTTCGTGATCGCGTGGCTCACCGTCAGCGCCGTCTCGTCGAGCGAGTAGGTGACGCTCGTGCCCAGGTGGAACGGGTAGCCCGTCTGCGGGACGACGGGGGCCGAGAGGGTCACGGCCGTCGGGGACTCGGCCGCGAGCGTGTAGGGCATGAACCGCAGCAGGCCGTGCGACGCGTTGCCGGTGGCGGGTTCCGTGATCGCGAGCCGTCGTGTCTGACCCCCTTGCGTCCAGACGCCGCCGCGTACGCGGTTGGGCCACGGCACGAGCACGGTGCCCGACGCGGCAGGCGCCGGCGAATCGAGCGGGTACCGCGCCACGAGGTCGACCCCGTCGACCGTGAAGGCGCGGAGGGCGGCGCCCACCTGGACGATCTCGGCGGTCGCGCGTCCGTCTGCGGAGCGCAGGTGGTACTGGTCGCCGGTGGGGAGGTGCACGGAGGTCATCTCAGCCTTTCTGGAGCCACGGGCGCAGGATGCGCGTGACCCATGGGAGCACGAAGTACGTCATGACGGGAGTGAGCAGCACCGTGGAGAGCAGGACCCGCGCCCAGATCGGCCACTCTGCGAAGCCCGGGACGAACCCGAGGAGGTAGGACGCGAGGAGGTTCGTCGGGAAGAAGCCGAGCCAGATCGTGACGGCCTGCTTCCAGCGCGGCGGTGCCGCGGGGATCGGCTGCTGGATCGGACCGGTGGGGGGCGCGGCATCCTGAACCTCCCCGGCGTGCCGCGTCTCGATGTGCGTCGCGAACGGCGCATCGAACCAGCCCTCGATGCCGGTGCGCCGTTCCACGCGCACCTCGCGCGCGAACGGGCGCCCGGAGTCCAGCCACCAGGACCGCTGCGGAGAGTCCTCCCACGCCTCGAGCGTCGCCATGTCGCGGAACCGGTAGAGCATGTACCAGAGGTCGGAGCCCTCGCCCGCGCGCACCCAACCCGACCCGAGGAAGCCCGGGAAACCCGTCGCGAGATCGGTGCCCGCCTGCATCCAGCTCGTCGCCTCGACGGTGCGGTCGGGGTCGATGCGCCGCTCGATCGCGACGGTGATCGGGTGGGAGTCGGGCTCGGCCATGTGGTCCATTCTCGGCGCGGGGCATCCTCTCAGGCGAGTCCGATAGAGTCGGTCGGTCGGCTCTGGACACTGCGCTGCGCGCGCAGATGGGTTTGTGAGTCCAAGGGGCCGATGGTGGGAGCGCATCCGCTCCGACGACCATCACTGTGAATGGCCCCCGGCCGGCGGTAGTCCGGGTTACTCCATGCCGCTTGTGCGGCCGCGCCCGCGTGCGCACTGAGGAGTGCTGTTCTCGTGCAAGAGAACCCAGAAGGACATACCTGTGCCCAAGAACAAGAAGCCTGCCGGCGGGCGACCCGCCAAGAACTTCGAGCCGCGCTACGGCGCGAAGACGAGCTTCCAGGATCGCAAGCGCCGGACGGATGCCTCGGCCCCCGACCGCGCCGGCGCCTCCAAGCCCGGCAGCAAGAGCCCCAGCCACCGCGGCTACCGCGCCGAGCCGGCGGAGACGCCCGCGAAGCGCCGATGGACCGCGCAGGAGAAGGCCGGTCGTGAGCAGGCGCACGGCATCCGCAACCAGGCGAGCGGTGCCTCGACCCGCGGCCACGGCGATCGCCCCCGCTTCGACCGCGACGACCGTCCGGCCCGTTCGTTCGACGACCGGCCTCGTCGCGACTTCGGCGATCGTCCGGCTCGGTCTTTCGATGACCGTCCCCGTCGGGATGCCGGGGAGCGTCCCGCCCGCTCGTACAGCGACCGGCCGGCTCGTTCTTATGACGACCGCCCGCGTCGTGACGCCGGGGAGCGTCCCGCCCGCTCGTACAGCGATCGGCCCGCCCGTTCGTATGACGACCGTCCCCGTCGCGATGCCGCGGACCGTCCCGCGCGGTCGTACAGCGATCGTCCGGCCCGTTCGTTCGACGACCGCGCCCGTGCCGAGCGCCCGCGTCTGGACCGCGTCGACCGCGACGACCGCCGTTCTTTCGGCGACGCACGCCCCTCGTACCGCACCGACGACCGCCCGGCCCGCTCGTACGGTGACCGTCCGGCTCGTTCGTTCGACGACCGCCCCCGCCGCGATGCGGGTGACCGTCCGGCCCGCTCGTACGGTGACCGTCCGGCTCGTTCGTTCGACGACCGCCCCCGCCGCGATGCGGGTGACCGTCCGGCCCGCTCGTACGGTGACCGTCCGGCTCGTTCGTTCGACGACCGCCCCCGTCGCGATGCGGGTGACCGTCCCCGTCGTGACGGCGTCGCCGGCCGCTCCGACTGGAACGGCGCGCCCGTCCGCGACAAGGCCCACGAAGACCGCGTCGACGTCGTGCACGAGCGCCTGCAGGCCGAGGCCGTCCAGGCCGAGGACGTCGTAGGCACCACGTTCGGCGACCTGGGCCTCGGCGAGAACATCGTCAGCGCCCTCGCCGTCCTCGGTGCCGCGGCCCCGTTCCCGATCCAGGCCTCGACGATCCCCGCGATCCTCGAGGGCAAGGACGTGCTCGCCCGCGGGCGCACCGGCTCGGGCAAGACCATCGCGTTCGGCGCCCCGCTCGTCGAGTCGATCCTGCGTTCGCAGGCGGGCCAGCGCCGCGAGTTCGGCCGCCTGCCGAAGGCGCTCATCCTGGCCCCCACGCGCGAGCTCGCGCTGCAGATCGACCGCACGATCCAGCCGATCGCCCGCTCGGTCGGCCTCTTCACGACGCAGATCTACGGCGGCGTGCCGCAGGCTCGCCAGGTGGGCGCGCTCAAGAAGGGCGTCGACATCATCATCGGCACGCCCGGCCGCATCGAAGACCTCGTGCAGCAGGGCAAGCTCGACCTCTCCGACATCCGCATCGCGGTGCTCGACGAGGCCGACCACATGTGCGAGCTCGGGTTCTTCGAGCCCGTGCAGCGCATCCTGCGCCTGACGGCGGACGGCTCGCAGAAGCTCCTCTTCTCGGCGACGCTCGACCGCGAGGTCGCCGGACTCGTCGAGGAGTTCCTCGTCGAACCGGCCGTCTACGAGGTCGCCGGCGAAGACCAGGACTCGAGCACGATCGACCACCGCGTCCTCGTGATCGATCACCGCGACAAGGCCGAGATCCTCAGCTCGCTCGTCGACCGCGACGGCAAGACGCTCGTCTTCGCCCGCACGCGCGCCTACGCCGAGATGCTCGCCGAGCAGTTCGACGACGCCGGGATCCACGCCGTGGCCCTGCACGGCGATCTCAACCAGGCCAAGCGCACGCGCAACCTCGAGCGCCTGACGTCGGGTCGAGTGAGCGTGCTGGTGGCGACGGATGTCGCGGCACGTGGCATCCATGTCGATGACATCGACCTCGTCATCCAGGCGGACGCCCCCGACGAGTACAAGACGTACCTGCACCGCGCGGGTCGCACCGGCCGCGCCGGCCGCTCGGGGACCGTCGTCACGCTCGTGACGCGCCAGCGCCGTCGTCGCATGACGGAGCTGCTCGACCGCGCCGAGATCGAAGCGCCGTTCGACGAGGTGCGCCTCGGCGACGACCTCATCGAGGAGCTGGCGGGACGTCAGGTCGACCCCGTCGCCTGATCCGCGGCGCCCGCCGTGTCACGACGGTAGGAGTCGGAGCGAGGGTAGGAAGAATCTCCCGGAGATTCTCCTACCCTCGCTCCTTTTCCTACGCCGGTGGGGGCAGGCGGCGGGAGGGCCGTGCAGCAGGCGGCGGGAGGGCCGGGCCGCAGGCGGCGGGAGGGCCGGGCCGTAGGGCGGCGGGAGGGCCGGGCCGCAGGCCCCTCCAACGAGACGGCGGGGCTCAGAAGAGCATGGCGGGGCCGGTCTGCCGAGTCCCCGCCGCCGCGCGGCCGCGCGAAGTCGTGACCACCTGCGTGCGCGCCGCGAGTCCCGGAACCGGGCCGCGGCGCGGCGAGTCGTCTTCGGCCTGGCCGCCGAGCGCGTGCACGCGCAGCAGAGGGTGCACGCGTCGCGCGAGCCACGATCGGTACGGCTTCGGCGCGTACGTCGAGGCTCCGGGATACAGCCCGAGGTACGACGACACGAGCTCGGGATGCTCGCGCTCGAGCCACTGCATGAACCACGGCTTGACGCCGGGACGCAAGTGCAGCGCCCCGTAGACCACCCGTGTCGCACCTGCGTCTTTGATGCGCCGGAGCGCCTCGTCGAGGGCGGCGACCGAATCGGTGAGGTGCGGCATGATCGGCATGAGGAAGACGGTCACCCGGAACCCCGCGTCTGTCGCCGCGCGCACCGTCTCGAGCCGCGCCGCCGTCGTCGGCGTGCCGGGTTCGACGAGCTTCTGAAGCTCGTCGTCGAACACCGCGATCGACATCGCGATGGTGACGGGCACGGATGCCGCGGCCTCCTGCAGCAGCGGAAGATCCCTCCGCAGCAACGACCCCTTCGTGAGGATCGAGAACGGCGTGCCGGAGTCGGCCAGCGCGGAGACGATCCCCGGCATCAGGCGGTAGCGCCCCTCGGCGCGCTGGTAGGGATCGGTGTTCGTGCCGAGCGCGACCGGCTCGCGCGTCCAGGAGCCCCGGGCGAGCTCCCGGCGGAGCACCTCGGCGACGTTGAGCTTGACGACGATCTGCGAGTCGAAATCGCGCCCCGCGTCGAACTCGAGATACTCGTGCGTGCCGCGGGCGAAGCAATAGACGCACGCGTGGGAGCAGCCGCGGTAGGGGTTCACGGTCCAGTCGAAAGGCATCGCGGATGCCCCGGGCACGTGGTTCAGGGCGCTCTTGGCCATGACCTCGTGGAAGGTGACGCCGGAGAACTCGGGAGTTGTCACGGAGCGCACGAGACCGTTCAGGTGCTCGAGGCCCGGGAGGGCCGCGGCATCCGGAACACCCAACTCCTGCCCCTGCCACCGCATGAGAAGATTCGAACAGATTTACGAGACGACGTCAAGGCAGATGCGAATATATGATCGATGTCGATGCTCGCGAGGTGCCGAGACGATGAGATCCGAGCCGAGTCGGGGAGAATGGGGGTGTGGCATCCCGAATGCCCGATCCTCCTCCTTCGCGGCGTGAGCTGCGCCGTCGACGCGACGAACAGGTCGGCCACCGTGACGCGGGCGACGCGAGTGTGCCCCCGCGCGCTGAGGAGCGCCCGCGGATGTGGGACGACCTCGACGGATCGGACTGGGCGGGCGCGGCGTCGCGGCCCGCACGTCACCGCTCGAGCTTCGTCCCCGCCGAGCGGGCGCCGGACGCCGACGGGCCGTCGCCCGAATCGGGCCCCGAGGGCGGGCCCGGACCGCAGCGCGACCCCGCTCCCGACCCGGAGCCAGCCCCCGACCCGGACCCCGCTCCCGACCCGGACCCCACCCCCGACCCCACCCCCGCCCCCGACCCCGCCCCCGACCCGGACCCCACCCCCGACCCCGACCCCACCCCCGACCCGCTCCCTCTGCGCCGCAGCCGTCGTGAGGGCCGCGCCGTGAATCTCGCCGAGACCGGCGAGGTGCCCGTGCAGCACCAGCGGGCGCGGCGCGCCGCCGGCGTGCGGCTCGTCTTCGGGGCGATGGCCGGAGTGGCCCTCGCCGTGGGAGGCGCCGCAGCGATCACGGCGGCCCTCGTCTCGGCTCCCCTCTCGTCCGCGGCGGAGCTCGTGGCCGCCGACGCGCAGCTCGAGCCGCCGCCCCCCACGCCTGTTCCGCTGCCCCAGCCCGTCGAGGCGCTGCCGACTCCGATGATCGCGGCCGCCCCGGCGATCGTCGACATCTGCGCGATCCCCGCGTTCACGGCGGCCCTCGGCGCCGGCGACGACAGCGGGGCGATCGCCGCAGCCGGAGGAGCCGACGTCTTCCGCACGGCCGTCGCCTCGGGGACGGCCGGCTGCGTCGGCCTCGGCGACCCGGCGCGCGTGTGGTCGGTCGTCAACAAGACCCGGCCCTTCGATCCGGTCGACTACCGTCCCGCATCGCTGACGCGGCCGGATGTGCGCGACATCGCTGCCGGCGACCTGCGGGCGGATGCCGCGGCATCCCTCCGCGAGATGTTCGCCGCCGCCGCGGGAGCCGGCGCCGGAGAGCTCGCCCTCGACAGCGGATTCCGCTCGTACAGCACGCAGCGCACGACCTACCAGCGCCTCGTGTCGGCGAAGGGCGCGGCAGGCGCCGACCTCGTCAGCGCGCGGCCGGGGTTCAGCGAGCACCAGTCAGGGCTCGCCGCCGACGTGACGGCGTGCTCGTCGGGGTGCATCGGACTCGAGTCGTTCGCCGGCACCGCCCAGCAGCAGTGGATCGCGGCGCACTCGTGGGAGTTCGGGTGGATCGTCCGGTACGAAGACGAATGCACGTCGATCACCGGCTATTCGCCCGAACCCTGGCATCTGCGCTACATCGGTCCCGAGCTCGCGGGCGCCTACCACGCGGGCGGCTGGCGCACTCTCGAGGAATTCCTCGGACTGCCCGCGGCGCCGGACTACGCCGACTGACGGCATCCTTTCCCCTCCCGGTGTCGTGGAACTCAGTACCATGAAACCTGGGATGCAATTCCAGCCACGTCTCCGCCAGGAAGGAACCGCAATGGAGCGCGACATCTACGACGAGGACCACGAGGCGTTCCGCGCCGTGGTCAAGGAGTTCTGCAAGCGTCACGTCACGAACGAGGCGCGCGAGCGGTGGGATGCCGAGGGCGAGGTCGACCGCGCCACCATGCGCGCGGCGGGCGACGCCGGGATCATCGGGCTCTCGGTCCCTGAGGAGTTCGGCGGCGCCGGGATGCTCCAGGACTACCGCTTCCGCGCGATCGTCAACGAAGAGGTGATCGCGGCCGGCGCGGGCTCGCTCGCGGGCGCCTTCGGCATCCAGGACGACCTCGCCGTCCCCTACCTCGTGCACATGGGCACGCAGGAGCAGAAGGAGAAGTGGCTCCCGCGCATGGCGACGGGTGAGGTCGTCGGCGCGCTCGCGATGACCGAGCCGGGGGCGGGCAGCGACCTCCGCGGCATCAAGACCACCGCCAAGCGCGTAGAGGGCGGCTACGTCGTCAACGGTGCCAAGACCTTCATCTCGAGCGGCAAGACGGCCGACGTCATCGTGACGTTCGTCAAGACCGGCGAGGGCAATCGGCCCGACGCCTTCAGCCTTCTCCTCATCGAGAACGGCATGCAGGGCTTCGATCACGGCAAGAAGCTCCACAAGATGGGCTTCCAGGGCCACGACACCGCCGAGCTGTCGTTCAGCGACGTCTTCGTGCCCGAAGAGAACCTCATCAGCGGCAAGGAGGGCATGGGCTTCGTGCAGCTCATGATGAACCTGCCCCTCGAGCGTCTCTCGATCGCGGTCGCGGGTGCCGCCGCCGCGCAGGCGGCCCTCGACTGGACCCTCGACTACACGAAGAGCCGCGAGGCCTTCGGCGAGCGGATCATCGACTTCCAGAACACGCGCTTCAAGCTCGCGGATGTCGCGACCACCGTCGACGCGCTGTGGGCGTACATCGACCGCGCCCTCCTCGCCTACAAAGACGGCAGGCTCTCGGCCGAAGAGGCCGCCAAGATCAAGTTCTGGGCGACCGAGCGCGAATGGGACGTCATCGACATCTGCGTGCAATTGCACGGCGGGTACGGGTACATTACGGAGTACCCGATCGCACGCGCGTTCCTCGACGCGCGTGTCCACCGCATCTATGGCGGAACCAACGAGATCATGCGTGAGATCGTCGGCCGTCAGCTCGCCGGCAAGCGCTAGTCGCAGGTCGGGGACGCAGCCCTTTCGTCGCTTCGTCAGGGAACGGATGCCCCGATCCTTCCTGGGGGTGAGGATCGCGGCATCCGTTCTTGCGTCTCGCGGACCTTGCGTTGTGCGGCCTCGCGTTTACAGGGACGGATGCCGAGGCATCCGTCACCCGGTGAACCACCGCCGAGAGGGCTCAGCCGCGGTGCGTGCTCAGCCGCGGACGTTGCCGCCGCTGCACGTCTGCTGCGCGGCCGTTGATCCGGTGATGCTGGGCGGAAGCGCGACGGCGCTCTCGGTCGGCGTGGGGGTCGGGGCAGGCGTCGCGCCCGGACTCTCGCCGGCCTCTGTCGGCGGCGGGGTCGCGGGGGCCGTCGGCGTCACCTCGACGACGCCGCCGCGCGCGCCGACGTCGCCCGTGATCTCGAGCGGACGGTTGTCGCGCAGGGCCGCCCACAGCACCTCGGCGGACGCGTAGTCGGGGCGGAGGCGGTTCGGATCGGCCGCATCGGCGACGGTCGGGTACTGCACGAAGGCGATCTCGTCGAAGGGCACGTCTTTCACGGCGAGGGCGATCTGCACGAGTGTGAACGGGTTGGCGAGCGACCGCGTCGGCGTGACGTTGTCGAGGGCGACGGTCGCGAGCTTGTAGAGCTTCGCGGGATCGGCGAGGACGTCGTCGCTCACGAGCTTGTTCGCGAGGCGTGACATGTACTGCTGCTGATTCGAGATGCGGCCGAGGTCGCTGCCGTCGCCGACCCCGTACCGGGTGCGGAGGAACTGCAGCGCCGTCACTCCCGACACCGTGTGCGTGCCGGCGCCGAGGTCGAGCCCCGTGTTGCGGTCTTTGATCCCGCGGGCGAGGCAGACGTCCACCCCGCCGAGCGCATCGGTCACCTTGATGACACCGCCGAAGGTCACGACCGCGCCGAAGGGGATGTTGATGTCGCTCATGTCGGAGATCGTCTTCATGACGCAGCCGAGGCCGCCGTACTCGAACGCCGTGTTGATCTGGTCGGTGCCGCCGCCGAAGGTCGCGCCGTCGTCGCGCGTGCACGACGGGATCGGCACGATGAGGTCGCGCGGGAAGGAGACCACCGTCACGCGGCGCGGGTTGTCGCCGATGTGGATGAGGAGGTTGACGTCGTTCAGCCGCGTCATGCTGTCGGCGCCGGTGCAGCGGTCGAGGAAGAGCGCCTTGTACTCCTCTTCGCACTCGTCGATTCCGGTGACCACGACGTTGACCCCGCCCTCGATCGCGCCGATGTCGGGAGGCACGGCGTCCTGATCGGGGATGTCGACGATCTCGTCGGCGAAGCTCGCCGAGAGGTCGTAGACCGCGTACGCGGCGACGCCCCCGAGGCTCACGACGAGCACGGCGAGGCACACGCCCAGGACGGTGAAGAACTGGCCGAGCGGGCGCGGCGAAGGCAGGCGCGCGTGCCGCGCGACCGTACGTCGTCGTCTTGCCATCCCGCGCGTCCCCCGTGCCGTCAGGTAGCCGCGATTCTAGTGCGACCCGCCCGCGCTGCGCGGAAGCCTCGCGCGCGGCGGGCAGAGGGGTCGCGAGGGAGGGGAGGGGTCAGCCGAGGCCCCAGGGGAAGAGGAGCCAGAACAGCGCCGCCGAAACGGCGACGAAGGCTGCGACGAAGACCGTGTCGCGCACGCGCCATGCCACGAGGTGGCGCTCGGTGCGGTCGGGGTAGGCGCCGAAGGCGCGGGCATCCATCGCGAGGGCGACGCGCTCGGCGTGACGGATGGCTCCGGCAAGGAGCGGCACGACATACCCCGACCAGCGCGCGATGGAGGCGAAGGGGCCGCGACCGCCGTGGGCGCCGCGGACGCGATGGGCCTGTCGGATGACGTCGAGCTCATGGCCGAACCGCGGCACGAACCGGAACGCGGCCAGCGCCGTGTAGCCGATGCGATAGGGCACCCGCAGCTGCTGCACGAACGAGCGTGCGAGGTCGGGCGCCGTCGTGCTGAGACCCACGATCAGCGAGAGGGCGATGATCGCGCCGAGCCGGAAGGCCGTGGCGTAGCCGACGGCGAGCATGCCGCTCGTGAGCACCCAGCCGCCGAGCTGCGCGACGGGCGTGCCGGGATCCCCGATCCGCGTCGGGTCGGTCCACACCGAGAAGCCGAGACCGATGACGAGCACCCCGGCCGGCAGCGCGACGAAGAGGGTGAGCGCGAGGCGCCGGGTGAGCCGGACCCCCATGAGGAGCACGGCGTACGCGAGCGCGAGGAAGGCGGCCGGGGTCGCGGCATCCCGCACGAAGACGAGCAGCAGCATCGCGGGCGCGGGAGCGGCGAGCTTGGCGAGCGGATTCAGGCGGTACAGGAACCGCGCCGGCGAGGCCGCGTCGGCTTCCGCATAAGGGTCGACGGATGCCTCGGCCGCCGCCGTCGTCGTCTCGGCCGTACCGATGGTCATGCCGCGCCCCGCGGCAGGTCTGCGAGGCGGGCGACGCGCGCGAGCTCGGGATGGCGGACGAGGCCCTGCAGTGCTCGGCGCAGCGGCGGCTGGCGGAGTCCCGCGCTCTGGATGAGCGCCGCGTCCGCGAAGACCTCCGCCGTCGGCCCCTGCGCGAGGACGCGGCCGCCGGCGAGCACGACCGTGCGGTCGGCATGCTCCGTGACGAGCTGCATGTCGTGGGTCACTACGAGGATCGTCGTGCCGTCGTCGTTGAGCTCCGTGAGGAGGCGGAGCAGCTCGTCGGCACGCGCCCGGTCCTGCCCGAATGTCGGCTCGTCGAGCGCGAGCACGGGCGCGCCCGCGACGAGCGCCGTGCCCACCGAGAGGCGCCGCTTCTGTCCGCCCGAGAGGAGGAAGGGGTGCAGGTGCGCCTTCTGCTCGAGCCCGAAGCGCTCGAGCATCTGCTCGGTGCGGGTGCGCACCTCGTCTTCGGGCAGGTGCTGGAGGCGCAGGCCGTGCGCGAGCTCGTCGAACACGGTGTGCGCGATGAACTGGTGCTCGGGGTTCTGGAATACGAAGCCGATGCGTGTCGCCAGCGTCCGGGCATCGCTGCGCCCGACGTCGAGGTCGCCGACCGTCACGGTGCCGCGCGGGGGCGGCACGACCCCGGCGATCGCCTGGATGAGGCTCGTCTTGCCCGCGCCGTTCGCCCCGACGATGGCGACGAACTCCCCGCCGCGGACGTCGAGATCGATCCCGTGCAGCACCCGCGTGCGGCCGCGCGCGAGGGCGAGGTCGCGCACCCGGATGAGCGGCGCGGCGCTCGTTCCGGCGGTCGGCCGCGCGGTGCGCCGAGCGTCGGCCGAATCGGCTTCGGGGGTACCGCCCTCAGCCGTCACCCCGACGGGCGGAAGGGCCTCCAGCGCGTCGTGGAGCTCGGCGGGAGTGAGCGGCAGCGGGTCGAGCGCGTACCCGGCTTCGCGCAGGCGCAGGGCCGCGAGGGTCGACGTCGGGAGCCAGACGCCGATCCGATGAAGCTCCTCCGCGCGGGCGCGCAGCACCTCGTCGACGGGCCCGTCGGCCACGAGGCGCCCGGCATGGTCGAGCACGACGACGCGATCGACGAAGCCCACGGCGGCGTCGAGATTGTGCTCGACGAGCACGATCGACCGGTCGCCCGCCGAGACGAGATCGCCGAGCGCCTCGTAGACCTCGTCGATGCCCTGCGGGTCGAGGTTCGCCGTCGGCTCGTCGAGCACGACCAGGGCCGACCCCATCGCGAGGGCGCACGCGATCGCGAGGCGCTGGCGGCCTCCGCCCGAGAGGCGGTCGGGGTTGTCGGCCCGCCGCTCCCACAGGCCCACGCGGCGCAGCGCCGCCTCGGACCGGGCGAGCACGTCGGCCACCGGCATCCGCAGATTCTCGGGCCCGAACGCGACCTCGTCGAGAACCGAGCCGGTCACGAGCTGGGCGTCGGGGTCTTGGAAGACCATGCCGACGCGCGTGCTCAGCTGCGCGACCGTCGCCGTCGCGGCATCGATGCCGTCCACGATGACCTCCCCCGTCACGACGGCGGGGATCGCGTGCGGAATGAGGCCGTTCAGCGCGAGCGCGAGAGTCGACTTCCCCGAGCCGCTGGGGCCCAGGATCAGGACCACCTCGCCCGGCCGCACGGCGAACGTCACGGCGGCGGGGGTTGCGGCATCCGCCCCCTCATGCGTGATCGCGACATCCCGCACCGTCAGGAGCGGTGCCGGAGAGCCCGCCGGCGCGAGCGCGGCGGAAGTCGCAGGACGCGGAGCGATCACAGGTCTTCCCAAGTGGCGAGATGAGTCGCCCCCAACTTAGCCTCCCCTTACCTGCGGGGCGAGCGGGATGCCTCGACGGCGAGAGGGTGCCGCGTCAGCGGCTCGATCCCCGAGCGACCCCCGCGCGGCGCAGCGCCGTGCCGATGCCGAGGCCCACCGCCGTCCAGGCGACGGGGCCGAGCACGGCGAGGGCGAGGTAGACGATCTGCGCCCACGGCGCGAGCGTCGACAGATGCGCCGCGAAGGCGACGACGATCGCGACGAGGACGCCGATGACGATCGCCGAGACGAAGAACCGCCACGCGTTCCAGAGGCGGTAGCGGGTGAGCGCCGCGACGAGCTCCTGGATGCCGCCGAAGAGGATCGCGGTGCCGAGGAAGCGGAACGCCCATTGCGGCGCCATCGCACTCGCCACCAGCGCCGCGACGACGTGCGAGATGAGGGCGACCCAGGGGAGGCGGATGAGGTCCTGCGCGATGATGCCCGGGAGCACGTGCGCTCCCAGCACGAAGCCGTAGAGGATCGGGAGCGTGGCCAGCACGACCGGCGTGACCCATCCCGCGATGCCGCCGAGCAGGCCCGTGGCGACGCCGATGGCCGCGCAGGTGAGCAGGACGCTCGTCGACAATCGGCTTCGGGTGGCCATCTGCTCAGCGTACCCGGGAGGGCTCATGCGTTTCTCATATTCGACCGTTGGCTGAATGGGACCTGTGAGTTACGTTTGCATTCGTTGCGCGCCGAAGATGTCGCGCAACTCCCACCTCACAGATGAACTCTTTGGGAGTCGCTTCATGGGTAAATCCTCCGTGCGCGCAGGGGCGGTCGTCACACTCGCCGTCCTGTTCGCCAGCACCGCCACCGGCAGCTTCGCTGCGACAACAGCACCCGACGATCCGTCGGGTCGATTCGAAGCAGCGCCGACCAACGGCGCCGTCGAGATGGCCACCGCTCCTCTGAGCACCGACGACTCCGGCCGAGTCAGCGTCATCGTCGAGTTCGCGGGCGACCCCGTCGCCGTCGTGCAGGCGAAGAAGGGCCGCAAGCTCACCGGCGAGGAGCGGGCGAGCATCAAGGGCAGCCTCAAGAAGCAGCAGGATGCCGTGACCGGCGCGCTGCAGAGCAAGGGCGGTGAGATCGAGGCCCAGATGCAGTCCGCCTACAACGGCGTGCAGGTGAGCCTCCCGGCCGACCAGATCGCCTCCGTGGCGAAGCTCCCCGGCGTCGTGGACGTGCACCGCGCACGGACGTACGAGCTCGACAACGCAACATCGGTCCCGTACCTCGGCGTTCCCGGCGTCTGGCAGAGCACGGGGTACACCGGCAAGAGCATCAAGGTCGGCATCATCGACACCGGCATCGACTACACCCACGCCAACTTCGGGGGCCCGGGCACGGTCGGTGCATACAACGCGGCGCACAAGAAGGAGGGCAAGGCGGCCTCTCCCGGTCTCTTCGGCCCCAAGGCTCCCCGCGTCAAGGGCGGCTATGACTTCGTGGGCGACGCGTACGACGCGAACGACCCCACGAGCGTGCCCAAGCCCGATCCCAACCCTCTCGACTGCAACGGCCACGGCAGCCACGTCGCGGGCACTGCGGCGGGAAGCGGCGTCACCTCGGCCGGCGAGTACTACACCGGCCCGTACAACGCCACGACCGCCTCGAAGTCCTGGCGCATCGGCCCCGGTGTCGCACCGCAGGCCGACCTGTACGCGATCCGCGTGTTCGGCTGCGAGGGCTCGACGAACGTCGTCGTCCCGGCGATCGACTGGGCCGTCGAGAACGGCCTCGACGTCATCAACATGTCGCTCGGCTCGTCGTTCGGACGCGCCGACGACGCTGACGCCGTCGCCGCTTCCAACGCGGTCGCCGCGGGCGTGGTCGTCGTGACCTCTGCCGGCAACAGCGGACCGAGCCCCTACCTCGTGGGCTCGCCCTCGACCGGTGAGGGCGTCATCTCGACCTCCGCCGTCGACAGCACCGAGAAGTTCCCCGGTGCCAGCGTGGCCTTCTCGAACGGCACGACCCTCGGTGCGCTCAACGCCAACGGCGCGAGCCTGTCGGGCCTTCCCACGATGAAGACCGTCATCGTGAAGGACTCGGTGGGTAACGTCTCGCTCGGGTGCTCCGCCGAGGCGTTCACGGCCGCAGGCATCGTCCCGGGCGGCAACCAGCTCGCCGTCGTCCAGCGCGGCGACTGCGCGCGTGTCGCCAAGGCGATCTACGGCCAGCAGGCCGGCGCCGCCGCCGTGCTCATGATCAACACCGACGCGGGCTACCCCCCGTTCGAGGGTCAGATCACGTCGAACCCCGACACCGGCGAGTCCTACACCGTCACGATCCCGTTCCTCGGCGTCCGCTCGACCGACAAGGCGGCCGTGCTCGCGGCGGCCGGCTCCGACGCGACGATCACCGCTGCTGACCTGCCCAACCCGGGCTTCCGCGGGTACGCCAGCTTCTCGTCGAGCGGTCCTCGCTCGGGTGACAGCGCGGTGGGCGTGGATGTCGCGGCGCCAGGCGTCTCGATCGTCTCGACGGGTGTCGGCACGGGCAACGGCAGTGCGACGATCTCGGGCACCTCGATGGCGTCCCCGCACGTCGCCGGCGTGGCAGCCCTCGGCGTGCAGGCGCACCCGACGTGGTCTCCCGCCGACGTCGCCTCGGCGATCGTCTCGACGGCCGACCCCGAGAAGGTCGCCGGTCAGAACCTCGTCCGCGGCGGAGTCGGCCTGGTCGACCCCGCGCAGGTCGTGGGCACGCAGGTGACGGCAGCCGGTGACTCGTACGCCACGGCGAAGGGCTCGGCGCTGCAGACGGCGCTGAACTTCGGCTTCGTCGAGGCGTCGAAGCAGTTCGCGGGCAAGAAGACGGTCACCCTCACCAACCACGGCGATGCCCCGGTCACCTACTCGACGTCGGTGAGCCCCACGGCTCAGTCGCGGCAGGCGACCGTCACGCTCGACAAGGGCCAGGTCACGGTGCCCGCGCACGGCACGGCGACGGTCGAGGTCACCCTCGCGGCGTCGGCGGCGAACGTGCCGAGCTCGACCGTGGGCGGCTTCGCGATGTACCAGTTCTCGGGCGACGTGGTCCTCACCTCGGGCTCGTCGACGCTGCGCGTGCCGTATCTCCTGGTTCCGCGCTCCACCAGCCAGGTGGCTGCGACGGCGGGGACGTGGGACACGACGACCGACAGCTCGACGGCGATCGAGCTCACCAACCCCGACACGCTGCGTGCCGGCGGGGCTGACTTCTACACGTGGGGGCTCACCGACCCGCAGGATGTCACCGAGCCGGGCGACACGAGCTACGACGTGCGGGCGGTGGGCGTGCAGTCCTTCGACACGGGTGACGACCAGCTGCTCGTCTTCGCGGTCAGCACCTGGAACCGGTGGTCGAACGCGGCCACGAACGAGTTCGACATCGCGATCGACACCAATGCCGACGACAAGGCCGACTACTACGTCTACGCGGTCGACGGTGGTCTGGCCACGACGGGCGACGTGAACGGCACGAGCCAGGTGTTCGTGCAGAACGTCGCGACCAAGGCGACGGTCTCGCGGTTCCTGGCGCAGGCGCCCACCGACAGCAGCACGATCCTGCTCCCGGTGTACGCGTCCGACCTCGGGATGACCACCGCGCAGGCCTTCACCTACGCGGCGGCGGGCTACTCGATCATCACGAGTGCCGAGGACGCCGTCGAAGGCGCGGCGACGTACAACCCGTGGGCCCCGGCTCTCGAGAACGGGCAGTACGAGACGGTCGCGCCCGGCGCGACGGTGTCGGTGCCGGTTGCCGTGAACGCCGCGGAGTTCGCGAAGCAGAAGCCGCTCGGCGTGATGGTGGTCTCCACCGACAACGCCGCAGGGGCGGGGGAGGCGCTCCTCCTCGCTGCGAAGTAGCAGCAGGGCTGAGCACAGCGAAGGGGGCGTCCTGCGGGCGCCCCCTTCGTCGTGCGGTCGCGGGGGCGGTCAGCCGGTGCACAGCCGCGGGTGGTCGCCGCGGCCGAAGCGGTAGTCGTATATCGCGCCGTCGATCTCGACGATCGCACGCATGCCCTCGACGAGCGACTGCGCGTACGATCGGCCGGGCTGCGGGCAGCCCAGAGCGCCGCTCATCCAGGTGATCGCCGTCGCCGAGACGAGCACCGGGTGTCCGGAGACGCCGCGGGCTTCGAGGTCGCGGAGGATCGCCTCCCACCGCGGGTGGGGGAGTTCGACGGGGATCCCGGGGGCGGCGCCTGCATCGGAGCCGACCCGTGCGAACGGCGGACGCTTCGCCGGCTCGGTCACCGCTGCACCCGCCTCACACCCGTCGCCGTCGCCGGGTCAGGCGCACGGCGGGCATCGGCGGCGCGGGGATGCGCTCGCCGTGCCCGGCGACCCGGCCGAACCGCTCGGAGTGCGACTCCCACGCGTCCCGCGCCTCGGCGATCTCCTCGTGGGTGCGGCCCACGAAGTTCCACCACATGACGATGTCGTCCTCGAACGGCTCGCCGCCGAGGAGGAAGAGCGTCGCGCCCTCGGGGGCCGCGATCTCGACGGCGTCGCGGGCCATCCCGAGGTAGAGCAGATGGCTTCGGTCCAGATCGACGGATGCCGCGGCATCCTGATCCGTCGTGACGACGGCCACTCCCTCCACGCCCACGAGCGCGTACTCCCACGCCGCATCGAGCGGGAGACGCACGCGCGAGCCGGCGGGAAGGCGCAGCTCGGCACCGACGATCGGGGTGTACGCCGTCGCGGGTGAGGAGACGCCGCCGAGCGACCCCAGCACGACGACCGCCTCTCCCGGGTCGCCCTGGACCGCCTCGAGCCTCAGCAGCGGAAGCTCCTCGTGCCGCTCGAAGTCGGGCGCGCCGTGCCGACGCGACTCCGGCAGGGCGACCCAGAGCTGCAGCGCGTCCAGGGGCACGGCGTCTTCGCCGACCGAGTACTCGGAGTGCGAGATGCCGGCGCCGCTCGTCATGAGGTTGAGGGCCCCCCGCCGCACGACGACGTCGCTGCCGAGGGAGTCGCGGTGGCGCACGTCGCCGACGAACGGCCACGTGACAGTCTGCAGTCCGATGTGCGGGTGCGGCTCGACGCGCATTCGTGCCTCCTGCGGGCCGAAGCGATCGAGGAAGCACCATGCCCCCACCGTCGGCAGCTCGCGCTGCGGGAGGGTGCGGTGCACCTCCATCGCGCGGACGCCGCCGAGCGGAACCTCACGGGATTCGAGCAGCAGCGCGCAGGGTCCGCACGCGCCGGCGGCCTGCGCGAGCTCGGGAGCGTCGGCGTCGAGGCGTGTCATGGTCTCGTCCTCACTCCGGCTGCGGGTGCTCGGGCCACTCGACCGTGAGCCCCGGCACCTCGTGTTCGCGCAGATACGCCGAGACGACGGGGCAGTGCGGCACGACGGTCTCGCCGCGGGCCGCGACATCCGTCATCGCGTCGGCGACGAGCCGCGTGGCGAGGCCCTGGCCGCGGAAGGCCGGATCGACCACGGTGTGGGGGAAGTGCAGGCGACCCTCCGGATCGATCCGGAACATCGTGAAACCGGCGACGACGTCGCCGACGTGGATCTCGTAGCGGTGGGTGAGGTCGTTGCGCACGACGGCGACGTCGTCCTTCGGATCGGTCACGGGCATCCTTTCGTCGTGACTCCAACGTAGGCGCGAGCGCCGCGTCGCGCCACGCGGGGCCTGGCGGATGCCTCGCCGCGGGTCTATCGTTCGGCACGTGTGCGGCACCCGCCGGCATAAACCGCTCCGGGGGGAGCGAACCACTCGTTCGCGCGATTCAAAGGGGAATCATGAAACGACGAATCATGGCCGCGCTTGCGGCACTGGGCCTCGCGGCCACCATGGCGGTGGGAGTCGCCCCCGCCGCGCAGGCCGTCGGATCCGGCGCGCCGTATGTCGCGCTCGGCGACTCGGAGGCCGCGGGCACCGGGAACCTGCCCTACATCGACCAGTCCTGCCTCCGGTCGAGGAAGTCGTATCCCTCCGTCCTCGCGGCGAGCCTCGGCACCGCGGTCGTCTCGGCGGCGTGCGCGGGAGCCACCACCGACGACGTCCTGTGGCAGGTGGGCGCGCTCGCTGCGTCGGGCGACCTCGGCGCCGGCACGCAGGTCGTGACCCTCACCGCCGGCATCAACAACGTCGACTGGCAGGCGGGCCTCGTCGCGTGCAACGGCACCGACCCGGTCGCGTGCGCGCAGGCGCTCGCCGCGGCCCAGCAGGCCGTGCAGGCGCTGCCGGTCAAAATCGCGATGCTCATCGGCGCCATCCGCACGGCGGCGCCGATGGCGCAGATCGTCGTGACGGGATACCCGATGCTGTTCGGCGACGTCACCTCCTTCTGCGCGGTCGGGGCCTTCCAGAACACCCCCGTGAAGTTCTCGGCGGAGCAGACCTCGCTCGCGAACACGTTCGTCTCGAGCGTCAACGCGGCCATCGCGGCCGGCGTCGGAGGCTACCAGCAGCAGACCGGCGACCCCGGGGTGCGATTCGTCGACATCGCGACGGGCTTCGATGGGCACGGGCTCTGCGACACGGGCGACCGCTGGATCAGCGGGCTGGTCTCGGGCCAGAAGACCGCCGACAAGGGCTTCCACCCAAACGTGGGCGGGCAGCAGGCCTGGGCGGCGATCGTGGGAGCCGCGCTGGCACCGTAGGCCGAGGCATCCGTTCCCTGCCAGGGTCGGGGCGTCGCCGCGACCCTGGCAGACTCGGATGATGCCGCTCAACCTGATGGACGCCGTGCCCCGGGGAGCGGATGCGGATGCCGCGTACCTCGGCTTCGTCGAGTGGGCGGCCGATCGGGGCTTCTCGCTCTACCCCGCGCAGGACGAGGCGGTCATCGAGATCGTCTCGGGCGCGAACGTGATCCTCTCGACGCCGACGGGCACGGGCAAGTCGCTCGTCGCGATCGCGGCGCACGCCTTCGCCTTGTCGCACGGCGGCCGCTCGTATTACACGGCGCCGATCAAGGCGCTCGTGAGCGAGAAGTTCTTCGCGCTCGCCGACATCTTCGGGGCGGAGAACGTCGGGATGGTGACGGGCGACTCGTCGGTCAATCCCGATGCGCCGATCATCTGCTGCACGGCCGAGATCCTCGCGAACCTCGCGCTGCGACAGGGACCCGATGCCGTCGTCGACCAGGTCGTGATGGACGAGTTCCACTACTACGGCGACCCCGACCGCGGGTGGGCGTGGCAGGTCCCGCTGCTGCTGCTCCCCCGCGCGCAGTTCATCCTGATGTCGGCCACGCTCGGTGACGTCACGAACATCGCCGAAGACCTCGAGCGCCGCACGGGCCGGCCCGTGGCGCGGATCACGGGCGTCGAGCGACCCGTGCCGCTGCACTTCTCGTACGCCCGCACGCCCGTGCACGAGACGGTCGAAGAGCTGCTGCAGACGGGGCAGGCGCCGGTGTACATCGTGCACTTCTCGCAGGCCGCCGCCATGGAGCGCGCGCAGGCGCTGTCGAGCACGCGCATCGCGAGCCGCGAGCAGCGCGACGCGATCGCCGAGGCGATCGGCGGTTTCCGCTTCACGACGGCGTTCGGCCGCACGCTCTCGCGTTACGTGCGGGCAGGCATCGGCGTGCACCACGCCGGGATGCTCCCGCGGTACCGGCGGCTGGTCGAGACGCTCGCGCAGCGCGGGCTGCTCCGGGTCATCTGCGGCACCGACACGCTCGGGGTCGGCATCAACGTTCCGATCCGGACGGTGCTCGTCACGGCTCTCGCCAAGTACGACGGACAGCGGATGCGGCAGCTCAGCGCGCGCGAGTTCCATCAGGTCGCCGGGCGCGCCGGCCGCGCGGGGTACGACACCGCCGGGACGGTCGTCGTCATGGCGCCCGAGCACGAGATCGAGAACACGGCCGCCGTCGCGAAGGCCGGCGACGACCCGAAGAAGCTCAAGAAGGTCGTGCGCAAGAAGGCGCCGCAGGGATTCGTCAACTGGGGCGAGGCATCCTTCGAGCGACTCGTCGCCGCCGAGCCCGAGCCGCTCGTGCCCCACCTGCAGCTCACTGCCGCGATGCTCATCAACGTCATCGCGCGCGGGGGCGATGTCTTCGCGAACGTCCGCGCGCTCGTCCGCGACAACCACGAGCCGCGCGCGCGGCAGTTCGAGCTCGCGCGGCGCGCGATCGCGATCTTCCGGACGCTCCTGGCCGCCGACGTGGTCGAGATCGACCGCGCGACCGGCGCCGTGCGGCTGACGGTCGACCTGCAGCCGAACTTCGCGCTCAATCAGCCGCTCTCGCCGTTCGCGCTGGCCGCGATCGACCTGCTCGACCCGACGGATGTCGGGGAACCGCTCGGGCGGCGGCCCGATCCGGCCGAGTCCTCCGATGATGACGGGCCCCGGCATCCCGAGCCCCCGCGGCGAAGCGCGGGAACCGGCCACTACGCGCTCGACGTCGTGAGCATCATCGAGGCGACGCTCGACGACCCGCGGCCGGTGCTCTCGCAGCAGCAGTTCCTCGCGCGCGGCGAGGCCGTCGCGGCGATGAAGCGCGAGGGCCTCGACTATGAGCAGCGCATGGAGGCCCTCGAGGAGGTCACCTACCCCAAGCCGCTCGACGAGCTCCTCGCGCAGGCGTACGAGGTGTTCGCATCGAGCCAGCCGTGGGTGCGCGACTTCGAGCTGTCTCCCAAGTCGGTCGTGCGCGACATGTTCGAGCGGGCGCTGTCGTTCGCCGAGTTCATCTCCACCTACCAGCTCGCCCGCAGCGAGGGCCTCGTGCTCCGCTACCTCAGCGACGCCTACCGGGCGATCCGGCAGACGGTGCCGTCCGAGGCCCAGACCGAGTCGCTGCACGATCTCGTCGCCTGGCTCGGCGAGCTCGTGCGCCAGGTCGACTCGAGCCTCGTCGACGAGTGGGAGGCGCTGGTGAATCCCGCCTCGTCGCCCGACGAGCCGGTCGTGCCGCCCGCTCCTCCGTCGGTGCTCACGAACCGTCGGGCGTTCGTCGTGCTCGTGCGCAACGAGCTGTTCCGCCGCGTGCAGCTCGCCGCGCTGCAGAAGGACGACGAGCTCGCAGAGCTCGACCCCGACGTCGACTGGCCGGCCGCGCTCGACGCGTACTACGACGAGCACGACGAGCTCCTGACCGGCGGTGCCGCCCGCTCGCCGCGCCTCGTGGAGATCGATGAGACGGATGCCGCGACCGCCGGCGTGTGGCGCGTCGAGCAGATCCTCGACGACCCGGCCGGCGACCACGACTGGCGGATCCGCGGAGAGGTCGACCTCGCCGCCTCCGAAGAGGCGGGGACGGCGGTGCTCCGGGTGACGCAGGTCCTGCGGCTCTGAGCCTCGTCCACAGACGCCGACTCGGCTTCGGGATTCATGAGACGGATGCCACGGCCGACGTTCTGTCGGCGCTCGCGGTTATCGTGAACTGGTGACTCCCGAACCCGGCTCCTCCTCGTCGTGGGGTGCCGATCCGTACGCCGACCTGGCCTGGAGCCCCGACGACCTCCTCCCGCCCGACGACTTCGAGGCCCCGCCCGAGGACGCGGGACGCTTCGTGCCCGCTGCCGGAAGCGCTGCGGTTGCTGCCGGCGGGCGCCCCGCGCCCGCTGCCGCGGGGCTCGCTCCGCGTGACCGCGACTTCTCCGGCGCCGATCCGCGGGCGATTCTGCACGAGGTCTACGGCTACGACGAGTTCCGCGGCGATCAGGCCGCGATCGTCGAGCACGTCATCGCGGGCGGCGACGCCGTCGTGCTGATGCCGACGGGCGGCGGCAAGAGCGTCACCTACCAGGTGCCCGCGCTCGCCCGGCCCGGCACGGGGCTCGTCATCAGCCCCCTCATCGCGCTGATGCACGACCAGGTCGACGCACTCCGGGCCAACGGCGTGCGTGCGGCCTACCTCAACTCCACCCAGTCGTCGCCCGAGCGGCTCGCCGTCGAGCAGGCCTTCCTCGCGTGTGACCTCGACCTGCTCTACGTCGCACCCGAGCGGCTGTCGGGCGCCGCGACGACCTCGCTCCTCCAGCGCGGGAAGCTGAGCGTCATTGCGATCGACGAGGCGCACTGCGTGTCGCAGTGGGGCCACGACTTCCGCCCCGACTACCTCGCCCTCGGAGATCTCGCCGAGCGCTTCCCCGGCGTCCCGCGGATGGCGCTGACGGCCACCGCGACGCGCGAGACGCACCGAGAACTCACCGAGCGGCTGCACCTCCCCGCGGCGAAGCACTTCGTCGCGAGCTTCGACCGGCCCAACATCCAGTACCGCATCGAGCCGAAGAACGAGCCGCGAAAGCAGCTCGTCGCGTTCATCCGCGCCCTCCGCGAGGCGCTTCCGGGTGAGAGCACAGCAGGCATCGTCTATGCCCTCAGCCGCAAGTCGGTCGAGCAGATGGCGGACTACCTGCAGAGCCAGGGCATCCAGGCCCTGCCGTATCACGCAGGCCTCGACGCGACGGTGCGCGCGCACCACCAGTCGCGCTTCCTCCGAGAAGACGACATCGTCATGGTCGCCACGATCGCCTTCGGCATGGGCATCGACAAGCCCGACGTCCGCTTCGTCGCCCACATCGACCTTCCGAAATCGGTCGAGGGCTACTACCAGGAGACCGGCCGCGCCGGCCGCGACGGCGAGCCGGCGGTCGCGTGGATGGCCTACGGCCTCGGGGATGTCGTGCAGCAGCGACGGCTCATCGACCAGAGTCCCGGAGACCGCACCTTCAAGATGCGCCTCGGCCAGCACCTCGACGCGATGCTCGCCCTGTGCGAGACCGTCTCGTGCCGGCGGCAGAACCTTCTCGGCTACTTCGGGCAGGACTCCGAGCCGTGCGGCAACTGCGACACGTGCCTTCAGCCGCCCGAGACGTGGGACGGCACCGTCGCGGCGCAGAAGCTCATGTCGACGATCGTGCGACTTCAGCGCGAGCGGGGCCAGTCGTTCGGGGCCGGCCAGCACATCGACATCCTCCGCGGCACGACGACCGACCGCGTGCGGCAGCAGCGGCACGACGACCTCGCCACCTTCGGCATCGGGGCCGATCTGTCGGAGCAGGATTGGCGCGGCGTCGTGCGCCAGCTCCTTGCGCAGGGGCTCCTCGTCTCGCGCGGCGAATACGGCACTCTCGCGCTCGGCGAGACGGCAGCCGACGTCTTGCGCGGTGAACGCCAGGTGCCGCTGCGCCGTGACGTGCTCGGCCGGCGCGGCGGGTCGTCGGGCGTCCGCCGCTCGACGGTCTTTGAAGCGGTCGAGCCCGAAGACCGCGGACTCTTCGAGGCACTGCGCTCGTGGCGGGCAGAGACGGCCCGGGCTCAGGGCGTGCCGGCCTACGTCGTGTTCAACGACGCGACGCTGCGCGCCCTCGCCGCCGCGCGTCCGGCGTCGCTCGGCGACCTCGACGGCATCTCCGGCATCGGCGCGAAGAAGCGCGAGACCTACGGCGAGGCCGTGCTCGAGGTCATCGCCGCGGCCTGAGCGATCCGCAGGCCCGGCCGGCGCGGGCGCGGGTCTGGCGCCGGGCGGCCGCCGAGCGGCTGCCGACCGGCCGCGGGTCCGGCCGGTGCGACCGCCGAGCGGCCGCGCGGCCCGCGCCGCACCGACGCGCAAGCGGGGGACGCGGCATCCGTCGCCCGTAGGCTGGCGGCAACGTCGACGCTGACGGATGGAGGACCCGTGGGTCTCAGCAACATCGACATCGCCCAAGCCGCGCAGATGCTGCCGATCGGACAGGTGGCCGAGCGCCTCGGCATTCCCGAGGAGAGTCTCGAGCCCCATGGCCGCCACAAGGCCAAGGTCTCGCTCGGCTACCTCGATTCGATCAAGGATCGACCGCGCGGAAAGCTCGTGCTCGTCACCGCGGTCTCGCCCACGCCCGCCGGCGAGGGCAAGACGACGACGACCGTCGGGCTCGGCGACGCGCTCACCCGCCTGGGAGAGCGGGCGATGGTGTGCCTGCGCGAGCCGGCGCTCGGGCCGGTGTTCGGCATGAAGGGCGGCGCGGCCGGAGGCGGCTACGCGCAGATCGTGCCGATGGAAGACATCAACCTCCACTTCACGGGCGATTTCTCGGCGATCGCGGTCGCGACGAACCTGCTCGCCGCCCTCATCGACAACCACATCCACCACGGCAACGCCCTGGGGATCGACGTGCGGCGCGTGACGTGGAGGCGCGTCCTCGACGTCAACGACCGGGCGCTGCGCGACGTCGTGATCGGGCTGGGCGGACCCGGCAACGGGTACCCGCGCGAATCCGGGTTCGACATCGTCGTCGCGAGCGAGGTCATGGCGGTGTTCTGCCTCGCGACCGGCATCGCCGACCTCAAGGAGCGCCTCGGCGACATCGTCATCGGCCACACCCGCGATCGCCGACCCGTCACGGCGCGCGACCTTCAGGCGCACGGCGCCATGACGGCGATCCTCCGCGACGCGCTCGCCCCCAACCTCGTGCAGACGCTCGAGCACACGCCGGCCTTCGTGCACGGCGGCCCGTTCGCCAACATCGCGCACGGCTGCAATTCGGCCATCGCGACGCAGGCGGCGCTGCACCTGGCCGACTTCGTCGTGACCGAGGCGGGCTTCGGTGCCGACCTCGGCGCCGAGAAGTTCGTCGACATCCTGTGCCGTTCGACGGGCCTTCGCCCCTCGATGGCCGTCATCGTCGCGACCGTCCGCGCGATGAAGTTCCACGGCGGCGTCGAGGTGCCCGACCTTCCGATCGAGAACGTCGCGGCGCTCGAGCGCGGCACGGTCAACCTTGTGCGCCACCTCGCGACGGTGCGCGAGACGTGGGGGCTTCCGGCGGTCGTCGCGATCAACCACCGGGCAGAAGACACGGATGCCGAGGTCTCGGCCCTCGTCGCCGCCGCCGAGCGTGCCGGGGCGAAGGCCGTCGTCGCACGGCACTTCGCCGAGGGCGGGGCCGGTGCGGAGGAGCTCGCGCGAGAGGTCGTGCGTCTCGCGGGCGAGCCCGGCGAGCTGCGCTTCACCTATCCCGACGAGGCGACGCTGTGGGACAAGATGCGCATGATCGCGACACGCGTCTACGGAGCCTCCGACATCACCGCCTCGACCGCCGTGCGTGCGCAGATCCGGCGTCTGCAGGACGAGGGGTACGGCGCCTATCCCGTCTGCGTCGCCAAGACGCAGTACTCGTTCTCGACCGACCCGAAGCTGCGCGGAGCGCCGTCGGATCACGTCGTCGACATCCGCGAGGTGCGGCTGGCCGCGGGGGCGAGGTTCGTCGTCATGATCTGCGGCGACATCATGACGATGCCGGGGCTGCCGGCCGTCCCGGCCGCGAACACGATCGACGTCGACGACGAGGGCCGGATCGTCGGGCTGTTCTGAGGGCGGCGTCGAGTGCCATTCGTCGCCATCGGCGGCGGGCGATTGAAAACCTAGCAATGTTCGGTTTATGCTCGGGACATGAGCAATGACGCCGTTCCCCTGACCGATGTCGACACGCGCTATCGGGATGCCTCGCTCCCGGTCGACGAGCGCGTCGAGATCCTCCTCGGCCAGATGACGCTCGCCGAGAAGGCGGGGCTGTTCTTCCACACGATGATCGCCATGGGGCCAGGCGGCGAGCTGTCCGACGGGGATCCGGTCTTCGGCATGGCCTCGAACGAGGAGTACGTCGTCGGGCGGCAGCTGTCGCACTTCAACCTCCTCGGCATCGCCCCCACGGCCGGCGAGATCGCGCGCTGGCACAACAGGCTGCAGGAGCTCGCGGCATCCACTCGTCTCGGAATCCCCGTGACCATCTCCACCGATCCTCGGCACGCCTTCAACGACAATCCGGGCGCGTCCTTCTTCGCGGGGCCGTTCTCGCAGTGGCCGGAGCCGCTCGGGCTCGCGGCGACGCACGACGCCGCCCTCGTGGAGGATTTCGCCGACATCGCGCGGCGCGAGTACACCGCCGTCGGCATCCGCGTGGCGCTTCACCCGCAGGTCGACCTCGCGACCGAGCCGCGGTGGGCGCGCCAGCTGCAGACGTTCGGCGAAGACGCCGACCTCGCCGGCGAGCTGGGCGCGGCCTACGTGCGCGGATTCCAGGGCGCGTCGTTCGGCGCGGGGTCGGTGTCGACGATGACGAAGCACTTCCCGGGCGGTGGCCCGCAGAAGGACGGCGAGGATCCGCACTTCGACTACGGCCGCGAGCAGGTCTACCCCGGCGGGCAGTTCGAGCTGCACCTGAAGCCCTTCGAGGCCGTCTTCGCCGCCGGCGGCCGGCAGATCATGCCGTACTACGGCATGCCCGTGGGCACCGAGTACGAGGAGGTCGGCTTCGGCTTCAACAAGTCGGTGCTCACGGGGCTCCTCCGCGAGCGCTACGACTTCGACGGCATCGTCTGCACCGACTGGGGCCTCATCACCGACCAGGCCATCATGGGCCACGACTTCGCCGCCCGCGCATGGGGCGTCGAGCACCTCACCCCCGCCGAGCGGATGATCAAGGTGCTCGATGCGGGTGCCGATCAGTTCGGCGGCGAGGACGACCCCGGGCTCCTGGTCTCGCTCGTCGAGGACGGCCGCATCAGCGAGGAGCGACTGGATGCCTCGGCCAGGCGCCTGCTGCGCGAGAAGTTCCTCCTCGGACTCTTCGAGAACCCGTATGTGGATGCCGGGGCCGCCGACGCGATCGTCGGCTCGCCCGAGTTCCGCGCGGCGGGTGAGGCCGCCCAGCGCGCCTCGATCGTCGTGCTGACGAACGAGTCGCGCGGCGCTGCGGGTGCGCCCGTGCTGCCCCTCGCCCCCCGCGTGAAGCTCTACGTCGAGGGCATCTCCCGCGAGGCTGCGGCGGCGTGTGGCGAGGTCGTGGACGCGCCGGAGGACGCGGATGTCGCGATCCTGCGCATCCAGGCGCCCTACGAGGAGCGCGGCACGATGTTCGAGAACTTCTTCCACGCCGGCTCCCTCGACTTCCCCGAGGAGGTCATCGCGCGCGTCAGGGCGGTCGCCGCCGCCGTGCCGACGGTGGTCGACGTGTTCCTCGACCGCCCCGCGGTCCTCGGCCCCATCGTCGAGGCGGCCGACGCCGTCACCGCGAACTGGGGTGCCGCCGACGCCGCGCTCCTCGACGTGCTGACCGGCGCGGTGCCGGCCCGCGGGCGCCTGCCCTTCGACATCCCGAGCTCGATGGCCGCCGTCGAGGCGTCGCGTCCCGACATGCCCTTCGACACGGCCGACCCCCTTTTCCGCTTCGGCCACGGGCTCCGCCTCTAGCCCGGCCCAGCGGCGGGAGCGCTAGCCGCCGACCGGCGGGTAGGTGCGGACGGAGGCCACGCGGAAGCGGTGCGGGAAAGACGCGGCATCCCGTTCCCCGTCCTCCGGCGGGAACTCGTACACGTCGAGCATGAGCTGCACGGGGTAGTCGATCGTCTGCTCCACCGTCTTGACCCACCGGTGGTCGATGAAGAACCGCAGCCGCTCGGGGGTCCACTCGACGGCGTAGTCGTGGAAGTCGGTGAGATCGCCCTCGACCCGGATCTTCTCGAAGTCCTCGTGCAGACGCGGGTCGTTCTGCGGCTTCACGCCCACGCCGACCCAGCCGCCCGTCTCATCCATCTCCGAGCCGAAGATCTCGGCGATGCAGATCTCGCCGCAGTCGTCGGGCCGCTCCTCGAACCCGATCGGCCAGAAGGCCACCATCGCCGAGGGGTGACGGATCGCCGCGAGCCGCGCCTCGATGACGCCGAACCGCGGCAGCCAGAGGAGGCGGTCGGGCTGCTCCTCGCGTACCACGAGCCCCGGCCGGAACCGGTGCTGTCCGTCGCCGGATCCGAGCGCACCCGAATACTGCCCCGTCTGCAGGTGCGACACCCGCAGGTCGCCGTCGAGGTCGGGGGCCCACGGCGGCGTGTCGGCCTCGATCCGAAGTTCGAGGCCCGGCGCGCCGACCGTGTAGCGAGCCGCGGCGCGATCCCGGGACGACCAGTGCGGCGTGTAGTACGGCCACCACAGCGTCTCGTCGAGCACTCCCTCGTCGAAGCGCTCGTCGACGTCGGGGGCCCGCCCGGTGAGGTCGAGCGGCGACGTGTCGCTCGAAGACTCGATCGGCACGGTCACGCGCCGGCCTCGTAGACCCAGATGTTCACCGTCATGTCGCCGTCGTCGGAGGGGAAGATCCCGCTCCCGCGCAGCTCGAACCCGATACGCCGGCAGAGGGCGTTGGATGCCTCGTTCTCCGCGTTCGCATAACCCACGACCGGCCAGTTGCCCCGCGCAGCGGCCAGGCGCACGACCCGCCCGAGCGCCTCGGTGGCGACGCCCTGGCCCTGCCACGACGGCTCCACGGCGCAGCCGATCTCGTACGCCGGCGTGCCGTCGTGGTCTTCGAGCCACCAGCCGACGTAGCCCGCGGCTTCGCCGTCGACGAGGAGGCGGTACATCGCCCCGCTCCCGCTCTCGGCGAGGCGGAGGTACTCCGCGTGCCGCTCCGCGACGTCCTCCGGCTGCTCTGGGCCGCCGAGGAAGCGCGTCATCTCGGCGGTGTTCGCACGGTGCAGCACCGCGAGATCGTCGGGTCGCCAGGGTTCGAGCGACACGCGCAGGGCGACGTCGATGCTCACGCGGCGAGTCTAGGGCGCGGCATCCGTCGTCGGCACTCCCGCCCCCTCCTCGCCGGGGCCCAAGCCCCGACCTGACCCCGGAAGATGTCGGGAGCGCACAACCGGGTGGCGAGACGTGTCGACCCGTGTTTGTGAGGTTTCCTCAACCGAGTTGGGGTCGAGTTGTGGAAGACCTACCGTCGACAGTGATTTCCTATTCGTCTCTCGAGAGGTGAACATGGCTGACGCCGCCGTCCGTCCCCACAAGCCCGCCACGAGCAAGCGCACGCCCGCCGGCGGAGCGCCGACCGCCGCGCACACCGCCGCCGAGGCATCCGAGCCCCGCATCGATGTCGCGCACGTGACCGACATGCTCCTCGGAACCTGGGCCGCCACGCGCCGAGAAGCGCGCGAGATGATCAAAGACTCCGCGTTCTGGCGCGTCGAGGGCCAGCCGATGCCCGAGCACCGCGAGCGCGTCCTCGCGCAGCTGCACGCTCTCGTCGACGCCGGCGGCTCGCGCCGCGCGTTCCCCGAGGAGTACGGCGGGCGCAACGACAACGGCTCCAACCTCGCCGGCTTCCAGGAGCTCGTGCTCGCCGACCCCAGCCTGCAGATCAAGTCCGGCGTGCAGTGGGGTCTCTTCGGCTCGGCGATCCACCAGCTCGGCACGAAGGAGCACCACGACAAGTGGCTGCCGGGCGTCATGAACCTCGACATCCCCGGGGCCTTCGCGATGACCGAGACCGGTCACGGGTCGGATGTCGCGGCCATCGGCACGACGGCGACGTACGACCCCGAGACCGAGGAGTTCGTGATCCACACGCCGTTCCGCGGCGCGTGGAAGGACTACCTCGGCAATGCGGCGCTGCACGGCAAGGCCGCCACGGTCTTCGCGCAGCTCATCACGGGCGGCGTCAACTACGGCGTGCACTGCTTCTTCGTGCCGCTGCGCGACGACGAGGGGGCGTTCCTCCCCGGCATCGGCGGCGAGGACGACGGCGTCAAGGGCGGGCTCAACGGCATCGACAACGGCCGGCTGCACTTCGACCACGTGCGCGTCCCCCGCACGAACCTCCTCAACCGCTACGGCGACGTCGCACCCGACGGCACGTACAGCTCCGACATCCCGAGCCCCGGCCGTCGCTTCTTCACGATGCTCGGAGCCCTCGTGCAGGGCCGCGTCTCGCTCGACGGGGCAGCGACCACCGGCACCGCCCTCGCCGAGTACATCGCGATCACCTACGCCAACCAGCGCCGCCAGTTCGACTCCGGCTCGGGTACGCCCGAGGTCGTGCTGCTGGACTACGGCAAGCACCAGCGCCGGCTTCTCCCGCGGGTCGCCCAGACGTATGCGCAGTTCTTCGCGCACGACGAGCTGCTCCGCAAGTTCGACGGCGTCTTCAGTGGCCAGAACGACACCTCCGCCGAGCGCGAAGACCTCGAGACTCTCGCGGCGGCGCTCAAGCCGCTGTCGACCTGGAACGCCCTCGACACGATCCAGGAGTGCCGCGAGGCCTGCGGCGGATCGGGCTACCTCGCAGAGAACCGCCTGGTCGGCCTCCACCAGGACCTCGACGTCTACGTCACGTTCGAGGGCGACAACAACGTCCTCCTGCAGCTCGTGGGCAAGCGGCTCCTGTCCGACTACGCCAAGCAGTTCAAGGGGAAGGATGCCGCGGCCCTGGCCCGCATCGTCGTCGGCCAGACCGCGGGCAAGGTGTTCCACGGCGCGGGGCTGCGCCAGCTCGGGCAGTCGGTCGCCGATTTCGGGTCGACGGCCCGCTCGGTCGAGCTCGGCCTGCGCGCCGACCAGCAGCACGAGCTCCTCTCGGGGCGCGTGCAGCAGATGATCGCCGACATCGCCGGCCGGCTCCGCCCCGCCGCGAAGCTGCCGCGCGAAGACGCCGCAGCGCTCTTCAACGCCAATCAGGCCGAGCTCATCGAGGCGGCGCGCGCCCACGGCGAGCTGCTGCAGTGGGAGGCCTTCACGGATGCCGTGAACGGCGTCGCCGACGAGGGCACGAAGCAGGTGCTGACGTGGCTGCGCGACCTCTTCGGGCTGAGCCTCATCGAGAAGCACCTGGCCTGGTACCTCATCCACGGACGCCTCTCCGCGCAGCGCGCGGGCGCTGTCTCGGCGTACATCGACCGCCTGTGCGGGCGGCTCCGTCCGCACGCGCAGGACCTCGTGGACGCGTTCGGCTTCGCGCCCGAGCACGTGCGCGCGCCCATCGCGTCGGGCGCCGAGCACGAGCGCCAGCAGGAGGCGGCCGACTACTACGCCGCGCTCGCGGCATCCGGCACCGCCCCGGTCTCGGAGAAGTCGCTGAAGAAGTAAGCCGCCGGCGGCTTCGGCGAGGCCCCATCCGCCGCGCGCGGGTGGGGCCTCGTCGTTCCCGCCCGGCTCGGTGCGATACGCGCGGGGACGCCGGCCGGCGCCGCCGCGCCGGCGTCGGAGGGCGGCCTTAGGCTGACGGGCGTGAATCCTGCGCTCCGCACCGGACCCGACGGCGTCGCGCGCTGCGCGTGGGTCGGCGACGATCCCGAATACAGCCGCTACCACGACGAGGAGTGGGGGAGGCCCCTGCACGGCGACCGGGCGCTCTACGAGAAGCTGAGCCTGGAGGGCTTCCAGGCGGGGCTGTCGTGGATCACGATCCTGCGCAAGCGTCCGCGGTTCCGCGAGGTGTTCGCCGGCTTCGAGCCCGAGGTCGTCGCCCGGTTCGGCGACGACGACGTCGAGCGCCTCATGGCCGACGCCGGCATCATCCGCAATCGGGCGAAGATCCTCGCGACGATCTCGAACGCGCGCCTCGTGACCGAGATGCGCGCGGGAGAGCTCGACGAGTTCCTCTGGTCGTTCGCGCCGCCCGCCGGGCGCGGGCGCCCGCAGAGCTTCGCCGAGGTGCCCGCCACGACGGCGGAGTCGGATGCCGCGTCCAAGGCGCTCCGCAAGCGCGGCTTCCGCTTCGTCGGCTCGACCACGATGTACGCGCTCATGCAGTCCGCCGGAATGGTCGACGACCACGTCGAGGGCTGCTGGCGCGCGGACGCCTGACGAGAGCCGACCCCCCGGGCCCGACGATCGAGCAGGATTCAGGAAGCGCGATGTCGGCCGCCGAGGGCAGACTGGTGCGATGACTCGCCAAGAGCCCTCGCCGACTGTCCACATCGCCGATTCACACGAAGTCATCCGGGTCGTCGGAGCCCGCGAGAACAACCTCAAGAACGTCAGCGTCGAGATCCCGAAACGTCGCCTCACGGTCTTCACCGGCGTGAGCGGCTCGGGCAAGTCGTCGCTGGTCTTCGCGACGATCGCGAACGAGTCCCAGCGGCTCATCAACGAGACCTACCCGACCTTCGTGCAGCAGTTCATGGGGCAGCTCAATCGCCCCGAGGTCGACGCGCTCGAGAACGTGAGTCCCGCGATCATCGTCGATCAGGAGCGCATGGGCGCCAACACGCGCTCCACGGTCGGCACCGCGACCGACGCCCACGCGATGCTCCGACTGCTGTTCAGCCGCATCGGTCAGCCCCACGTCGGCTCGCCGCAGGCGTTCTCGTTCAACATCCCCTCGGTCTCGGGCGCAGGCGCAGTCACTTTCGAGAAGGGCGGCAAGAAGGTCAAGGAGCGTCGCTCGTTCGAGATCACCGGCGGCATGTGCCCGGGCTGCGAAGGCCTCGGCGAAGTGAGCCAGATCGACCTCGACGAGCTCTTCGACAGCGACAAGTCGATCTCCGAGGGCGCGATCACGGTGCCCGGCTACAGCGTCGACGGGTGGATGGTGCGGCAGTTCGCAGAGTCCGGCTTCATCGATCCCGACAAGAAGATCAAGGACTACACCGAGCAGGAGCGCGCCGACTTCCTCTACAAAGAACCGACGAAGGTCAAGATCCAGAGCATCAACATGACCTACGAGGGCATCGTGCCCAAGATCACGAAGTCGCTCCTGCAGAAAGACCGCGATTCGCTCCAGCCGCACATGCGGGCGTTCGTCGACCGGGCCGTCAAGTTCACCGCCTGCCCCGACTGCGGCGGCACCCGCCTCAACGAGGGCGCACGGTCGTCGAAGATCCGCGGGATCAGCATCGCGGATGCCGCGGCCATGCAGATCTCGGATCTCGCAGCCTGGCTCGACACGGTCGACGACCCCGAGGTCGCGCCGCTCATGGCGGGGCTGCGGCAGACCATCGCGTCGTTCGTCGAGGTGGGTCTCGGCTACCTCTCGCTCGACCGATCGTCGGGAACCCTGTCGGGCGGCGAATCGCAGCGCACCAAGATGATCCGGCACCTCGGCTCCGCCCTCACCGACATCAGCTACGTGTTCGACGAGCCGACGGCAGGCCTGCACCCCCACGACATCCAGCGCATGAACCGGCTCCTTCAGCAGCTGCGCGACAAGGGCAACACCGTGCTCGTGGTCGAGCACAAGCCCGAGGTCATCGAGATCGCCGACCACATCGTCGACCTCGGGCCGGGTGCGGGGCGCGCCGGCGGCGAAGTGCAGTACGAGGGGGATGTCGCGGGCCTCCGCGCCTCGCAGACGATCACCGGGCGCCACCTCGACGACCGCGCGAAGCTCAAGGAGTCCACCCGGACGGCGAAGGGGGTCCTTGAGATCCGCGGGGCCGGCCAGCACAACCTCCAGGACGTCGACGTCGACATCCCCCTCGGCATCCTCACCGTCGTCACCGGAGTGGCCGGGTCGGGCAAGTCGTCGCTCATCCACGGCAACGTCCCGGCCTTCGACGACGTGGTCGTGGTCGACCAGTCGCCCATCAAGGGCAACCGCCGCTCGAGTCCCGCGACGTACACCGGCATCCTCGACACCGTGCGCTCGGCGTTCGCGAAGGCGAACGGGGTCAAGCCGGCGCTGTTCAGCGCCAACTCCGAGGGCGCGTGCCCCGCGTGCCGCGGGCTCGGTGTCATCATCACGAACCTCGGCTTCACGCAGACGGTCGAGACGCTGTGCGAGCTGTGCGAGGGGTCGGGCTTCAGCGACGAGGTGCTCGAATACCGCCTCGAGGGCAAGAACATCGCCGAGGTGCTCGCGATGTCGGCGTCGGAGGCGGCGGAGTTCCTCGGCAAGGGGCCGGCCCACACGATCCTCCTGCGGATGATCGACGTCGGCCTCGGCTACATCACGCTCGGCCAGGCGCTCAACACGCTGTCCGGTGGTGAGCGACAGCGCCTCAAGCTGGCGATCTCGATGGCGAAGAAGGGTGCGGTCTACGTGCTCGACGAGCCGACGACGGGCCTGCATCTCGCCGATGTCGACAACATGCTCGCGATGCTCGACCGCCTGGTCGATGCGGGCAACAGCGTCATCGTCATCGAGCACCACCAGGCGGTCATGGCTCACGCCGACTGGATCATCGACCTCGGCCCGGGCGCCGGGCACGACGGCGGCCGGATCGTCTTCGAGGGGACGCCCGCCGAGCTCGTGGCGTCGGCTGAGACGCTCACGGCGCAGCACCTGCGGGCGTACGTCGCCCGCTGAGGTCAGTCCAGCGCGTCGTGCAGGTGGTGCGCGCCGTGGCGCAGCACCTTGACCACGACGCCGCGTCGCGCGAGCTCGGCGACCGTGCGCGTCTCCTCGTCGGTGTTGCGGCCCAGGGCGTGGACGTTCGTCACCACGAGGACATCGCCCCGCACGAGCCGGCCGAAGAGGCGGAAGAGCCGCTCCTCCCACGACTCGAGTGTCTCGGGCGCCGGGTGACGGAAGCCCTCGATCGGCACGCCGAAGCGCGTCAGCTCATCGCGCTGCTCGACGATCGACGGCATGTCGTCGCGGGCGACCACGAGACCGACGAGGCGCGACCCGGCCGGACGCGCGAGCCACCAGTCGCGATCGCGCTGCAGCTCGGTGAAGCACTTCGGGCACTCGGTCGCCGCGTGCGGCAGATGCAGCGGCGCGGTGTCTTCGCGCGGGGGCGCGGCGTCAGCGGTGTCGAACAGTTCCGGCATGGCGCACCTCCCCTTCCATTGTGCCCTCTCGCGCCATGCTTCAGCGACACGAAAGGCGCCCGCCCGGCGCTGATATGCTTTCTCATCCGTGCAAGGAACTCAGGAGGTGGTACCCGTGAACGAATCGACGATGGTGCTCCTCTGGGCAGTCACGGTCGGACGGTAGGTCGTCCGGGAGCGCCGCTCATCAGCAGCACTCCCGAAAGGCACGACCATGCATTTCACTTCTCACCGCATTCTCGAGGCGGGCCTCACCGAGCGTGAGTTCACCCTCGGTGCAGTCGCGGGCATCCTCTGGACGCCACTAGCCGCCTCCTCGTCCGCCCCGGCTCCCCTCATCCTGATGGGCCAGCCCGGCGGGTTCGGGATGCGAAGGATGTACCCCCGCCTGGCGGCACGTGCGCGCAGCGCAGCCGCGCAAGGGTTCGCGGCGGTCGCCATCGAGTCGCCCGGGGCGGGCGACCGCCCCGCGCTCCCTGGCGCAGAGCAGGCGCGCGCAGACCTCTCCCATGCGATCGCGGCGGGGGAACGGCCTTCGGCCGATGTCATCGACCGGCTGATCCTCCCCCTCGTGGACAGGGCGGTGCCGGAGTGGCAGGCCACTCTCGATGAGGTCCTCGGCCTTCCCGACATCGCGGAGAGGGTCGGATTCTCCGGCGGGGTGATCGCGATCGGCACACGCCTCGCCGCGACGGAATCACGGATCGCGGCGGCGGGCCTCTTCGCCGGCAGCTACGTGCCGCGCACCACGATGGAGGAGGCTCGCCGGGTCACGATCCCGTTGCACGTTCTGCTGCAGTGGGATGACCTGGGCAACGACCGACAGATGGCCCTCGATCTGTTCGATGCGTTCGGATCGGCCGAGAAGACCCTCTACGCCAACATGGGCGGCCACACCGGCGTTCCGCCGTTCGCAGGTGATGATGCCGCCCGCTTCTTCGCCCGCCATCTCTCAGCTGCGGTCGGCTAGGAGGACGGTCTCAGTCGTCGTCCTCGAGCCGCAGTTCGAGGCTCAGCTGATCGGCGTCGAGCTCGGCGAGCGCGTGCCGCAGCACGGCGGTGCTGTAGAGCCCGCCCGACGACAGCTCGGTGAGCCGCACGCGCATCGTGTCGATCATCGCGAGCCGCAGCTCCAGCATTTCTCGCAGCACCGCCGACTCCTCGTCGTCGGGAGGCTCGATGAGCCGCGCGCCGACCCGCTCGACGAGTCCAGGCGGAAAGCTCGAGCCGTCGCGCTTGGCCAGACCGGGGTCGGAGAGAGCGGATGACGCGGCCCGACGAAGCTCGTCGTCCAGCCGCTCCTGCTCGGCGCGCCCGACGACGTCCGCCGCGGAGTCGTCGATCCGCAGCATCCTGACCACCGTCGGAAGCGTGAGGCCCTGGAACATGAGGCTCCCGACCGCGACGAGGAACGCCACGAAGACCAGGAGCGGGCGATCGGAGGTCTGCGCGGGAAGTGTCTGCGCCGCGGCGAGCGTCACGACACCGCGCATGCCCGCCCACACGATGACGGTGCCGTGCTTCCAGCCGAGCGGCGAGGCCTGGTAGTAGTCGAGGTCGGCGAGGGCGCGCGAGACGCGCGTGCGCATCTGGCCGATGCGGCGCTCGCGACGCGCAGGATCGATCGGTCGCCCCTCGCGGTGCTCGATTCCCGGCAGGACGGGCCGGTCGGGCGGCGGGAGCTCGCCGCTCTCGATCGCGTCGATCCGATCGTGGAACGACTCCAGGCGATCGCGTCGGGCGAGCTTGCGCCGGGCGCGCCGGCTCTGCAGCCAGACGAGGAGCGAGACGTAGGCCGCGCGCACGACCATGATGATCGCGAACGCCGTGACGGCCAGCCACGCGGCGTGCCCGATGCCCTGCTCGTCGGCGAAGTTCGCCCGCAGGAGGTCTTTCAGCTCGAGCCCCATGAGGAGGAAGACGCCGCCCTCGAGCACTAGTTCGATCGTGCGCCAGTTCAGCTCGTCCGACATCCGCTGCTCGGGTGTGAACCACCTCGCGGCCCCCTGACCGGTGACGATACCCGCGACGACCGCCGCGACCAGGCCCGATCCCTCGAGCTGCTCCGTCGGGAGGTAGGCGATGAACGGCACGACGATCCCGATCGCGGTGTTGGCGGCGGAGTTGCGCACGAGATGGCGAAGGCGCAGGTTGACCCAGCCGACGATCGCTCCGACGACGACGGCGATGAAGACGCCCCACACGAACGCGCCGAGCACGCCGCCCTCGGGCACGCTCGCGGTGATGGCGATCGCGACCGAGACGCGCAGGATCACGAGCGATGTCGCGTCGTTGAGGAGGCTCTCGCCTTCGAGGAGTGTCACGACGCGCCGCGAGATGCCGAGCCTTCGCACGATCCCCGTCGCGACGGCATCCGTCGGGCTGAGGATCGCCCCGAGCGCGAGAGCGAGGTAGAAGCCCAGGCCCGGTACGACGGCGTTGAACAAGAGCGCCAGGGCGACGGCGCTGACGAGCACGAGCACCACCGAGAGCCCGGCGACGGCGCCGAAGTCACGGCGGAACTCGATCGCGGGCAGCTGCACGGCGGCCGAGTACAGCAGCGGCGGCAGGATCCCGACGAGGATGATCTCGGGATTGACGGCGATGGCCGGCACGAAGGGCAGCAGGCTCACCCCGAGACCGAGCGCGACGAGCAGGAGCGGTCCTGCGATCTTGACCTTGGGCGCGATCGCCGTCGTCACCGCGATCGCGAGGATCGCGAGGATGGCGAGGATGAGTGCCTCCATCGCCTAGACGACGCCCAGTTCGCGCACCGCGTCGCGCTCCGCGACGAGTTCTGCGACGGATGCCTCGAACCGCGCGCGCGATCGATCGTCGAAGTCGAGACCTTCCACGACCCGGTAGCCCGAGCCGTCCGAGGTCACCGGGAACGAGCAGACGAGCCCCTCCGGCACGCCGTACTCCCCGCGGGAGACGACGGCGGCGGAGGTCCACGTCGCGCCCGTGCCGCGCTGTTCGTCGCGGACGTGCTCGATCGCGGCGTTCGCCGCCGACGCCACCGACGAAGAGCCGCGGACCTCGATGATCTCGGCGCCGCGCTTGGCGACGCGGGGGACGAACGTCTCGTCGAGCCAGGCGAGGGCCGCGGCGCGGTCGCCGAGCCGGGCCGCCAGGGCCTCGACCACCGGCATTGCGCGCACGGTCGCGTGCGAGACGTCGGGGAACTGCGTCGCCGAGTGGTTGCCCCAGATCGCCACGCCCTCGATCTCGTCGGGCCGGACGTCGAGCGCCTGGACGAGCTGGCCGACCGCGCGATTGTGGTCGAGGCGCGTGAGGGCCGTGAATCGGTCGGCGGGCACGTCTCTTGCCGCGTGGGCGGCGATGAGCGCGTTCGTGTTGGCGGGGTTCCCGACGACGACGACATGGATGTCGGATGCCGCGCCCGCCGCGATCGCTTCGCCCTGCGGCCCGAAGATGCCGGCGTTGGCCGCGAGCAGGTCGCCGCGCTCCATCCCCGGCCCCCGCGGACGAGCCCCCACGAGGAGGGCGATGCTGCACCCGTCGAACGCCGCGCGCGGGTCGTCGGTCACCTCGACGCCGTCGAGGAGCGGGAAGGCGCAGTCCTGCAGCTCGAGGGCCGCGCCCTCGGCGCCGCGCATGCCCTGCGGGATCTCGAGGAGCCGCAGACGCACGCGCCGATCGGCTCCGAGCATGTCTCCGGCGGCGATCCGGAACATCATCGCGTAGCCGATCTGACCGCCTGCGCCCGTGATCGTCACGGTCGTGGATGAGCTCGCCATGGCACTGAGCCTATTGCGGGCCCCGAGCGCAAGGGGGTCGCCGTTTCCCGTGCTTCGTGGTGCTTGGCGGTACCGTGAGCGCATGACGTTCAACGACAACGCCAATGTCGGAGGCAACACCGCGAAGCGCCGCGGCGCCGGCGTCGCCGTCGCCGGCGGCGGGGTCGCCGGGCTCGGCGCCCTCGCGGTGCTCCTGTTCAGTCTCTTCACCGGCACCGACATCTCGGGGATCGTCGGACCCCTCACCGGCGGCGGCGGAAGCGGCCAGGAGAGCGAGGTCTCCAACTGCGAGACGGGCGCCGACGCCAATGCGCGCGACGACTGCCGGCTGGCCGCGGCATCCCTCAATCTCGATCAGTACTGGTCGCAGAATCTCGAGGGCTACCGCCAGCCGCAGCTCATCATCGTCGACCAGCAGACCTCGTCCGCCTGCGGCACGGCGTCCAACGCCACGGGGCCGTTCTACTGCCCGCCCGAAGAGACCGTCTACATCGACCCGACGTTCTTCGCGCTGCTGCGCGAGCAGTTCGACGCGACGGCCGGGCCGCTCGCACAGCTCTACGTGCTCGCGCACGAGTACGGCCATCACGTGCAGAACATCAGCGGGATCATGCAGGACCACCCCGACAACGGCACGGGTCCCGACAGCAACGGCGTGCGCACGGAGCTGCAGGCGGACTGCCTCGCCGGCGCGTGGATCGCCCATGCGGGCGAGCAGAAGGACCAGAACGGCGTCCCCTTCCTGCAGAAGCCCACGGCGGCGCAGGTGCGCGACGCGATCAACGCGGCGCAGGCCGTCGGCGACGACCACATCCAGAAGGAGTCGGGCGGCTCCGTCAACCCCGAGACGTGGACGCACGGCTCGAGCGAGCAGCGCGAGCGCTGGTTCGAGACCGGATTCGGCAGCGGCTACCAGGCGTGCGACACGTTCTCCGTCTCGGGGAACGAGCTATGAGCGCCCCCGAACACCTCGACGACATCCTCTATCCCCGCATCAAGCCGTACGAGCGCGGCCAGCTGATCGTCGGCGACGGCCAGCGGGTCTACTGGGAGCAGAGCGGAAACCCCGAGGGGAAGCCCGTCGTCTTCCTCCACGGCGGCCCCGGAGGGGGGACCTCGCCCTGGCACCGGCGCTTCTTCGACCCCCAGAAGTACCGCATCGTGCTCCTCGACCAGCGCGGGTGCGGCCGCAGCACTCCGCACGCGAGCGACCCGCAGGCCGACCTCCGCTTCAACACGACGTGGCACCTCGTCGCCGACATCGAGCTGCTCCGCCGCAACCTCGGCATCGAGCGGTGGCAGGTGTTCGGAGGTTCGTGGGGGAGTGCCCTCGCCCTCGCCTACGCGCAGGCGCATCCGTCGGCCGTGACCGAGATCGTGCTGCGCGGCGTCTTCACGCTCCGCCGCATGGAGCTCGAGTGGTTCTACGAGGGCGGCGCCTCGGTCGTCTTCCCCGATCTGTGGGAGGACTTCATCGCGCCGATCCCCGTGCTCGAGCGCTCGCGGATGATCGAGGCGTACGCGCGGCGGCTGTCCGATCCCGACCCCGCTGTGCACGAGCCTGCCGGCCTGGCCTGGACGCGGTGGGAGGCCTCGACCCTCACCCTCCTCCCCGATCCCGACCTCGTCACGACGATGACCGACCCCCGCAAGGCGGTGGCCTTCGCGCGCATCGAGAACCACTTCTTCCTTCACGGCGGGTGGTTCGAAGAGGGGCAGCTGATCGCCGGGGTCGACGCGATCCGCGACATCCCGGCCGTCATCGTCCAGGGGCGGTACGACATGTGCACCCCGCCGATGACCGCGTGGGACCTCCACCGCGCGTGGCCCGAGGCCGATCTCGTGATGGTGCCGGATGCCGGTCACTCCGCCTCCGAGCCGGGCATCGCCCGGGCTCTGCGCGAGGCGACCGACCGCTTCGCCGGGAGTGACACCGAGGCCTCCGAGTAGGGGGCCGCACGCCGGGTCGGGTCGGCGCGTGCCGCCCGCCCTCAGCGCCCCCGGATGAGGTCGGCCGCCCGCTCGCCGATGACGATCGCGGGGGCATTGGTGTGGCCGCGGATGATCGTGGGGATGACGGATGCGTCGGCGACGCGCAGCCCGTCGACCCCGCGCACCCGCAGCTCGGGGTCGACGACGGACGCGGCATCCCTCCCCATCCGGGCCGTTCCCACGGGGTGGTAGAGGGTGTGCGAGTAGCGGCGCAGCGACACCTCGGCGCGCTCCTCGGGAGTCATGCGCTCGCCACCCTCGGGCTGCACCCAGCCGCCGGTCGAGACGGCGCCGAGCGCCTCGGTCGCGATGAGGCGCTCGCACTCGGCGAGGCCCGCGAGCATCGTGGCGCGGTCGATCCCGTCGGGATCGGTGAGGTAGCCCGGATCGATGACGGGCTTGGCGGCGGGATCTGCCGACGCCAGCCGGATCGTCCCGCGGCTGTGCGGCCGGAGGAGGATGGCGCCCACCGTGAGGCCCTCGGCCGGAAGCGGGACGAGGCCCTCGCCGACGTACGGGGCGGGGGCGAAGATGATCTCGATGTCGGGAAGGCCCGGCGCCATCCCCGACCGCTCGGCGACGTCGGTGCGCACGAATCCGTACGCCTCGCCGACGTTGGACGTCAGCATCCCGCGGCGTGCAGCGAGGTAGCGCGCGAGCTCCGCGACGCGCTCGGCGGTGTAGAGCGTGCCGCTCTCGGCTGCCGGGGCGAGGCCCGCCACGAGGTGGTCCTGCAGGTTCGATCCGACACTCGCGCGGTCGACGAGGACGGGGATGCCGTGCTCGGCGAGGTGGGCGGCGGGGCCGATGCCGCTCAGCATGAGCAACTGCGGCGTGTTCACGGCGCCCCCCGCCAGCACGATCTCGCGGGCCGCCGTCGCGTGGCGCGGGATGCCGTCGATCTCGACGTAGACGCCGGTCGCTCGGGGAGCTTCGCCGTCCGGGTGCGAGAAGGTCACCGTGCGCACGAGGGCGTTCGTGACGACGCGGAGATTCCGGCGCTTCGCCGCGGGGCGGAGGTACGCATCGGCGGTCGAGGCCCGCGATCCGCGCTGCTGCGACACCATCGTCTGCGCGAACCCCTGACCGGCGGGAAGGTTCGGCGGCGTGACGGGGTGCCCGAGCTCCGCCGCGGCGTCGAGGAACGCCTTCGTGTGCGGGCGCGGATCGCGCTGATGCTCGACGTGCTGGGGGCCGTCGGTGCCCTGCGTGTCATCGACGGGATCGGAGGTGCGCTCGACACGACGGAAGTAGGGCACCAGCGCGTGCCACGACCAGGTCGGGCCCGCGGCATCCGCCCACTCGTCGTAGTCCGCCGCGAACCCGCGGATCCACATCATCGCGTTGAGCGACGACGAGCCGCCGAGCGTCTTGCCGCGCGGCCAGTAGATCGTCCGCCCCTCCAGCTGCGGCTGCGGAACCGTGTCGTACGACCAGTCGTAGGCGCCGCGGAAGAGCTTGGAGAAGGCCGCCGGAACGTGCAGCTCGAGCGCCTTGTCGGGGCCGCCTGCTTCGAGGAGGAGCACCGACACGGCCGGGTCTTCGGTGAGCCGGGCGGCCAGGGCCGCGCCCGCCGAGCCCGCGCCCACGACGATGTAGTCGGCGGCGAGATCCGTGCCGACTCCCGCCCGCTTCGCGCTCATGCCCGGAACGCCTGGAGGAGCGTCTTGCCGAGCCCGATCCAGTCGTGCGTCATCTGGAAGCGCGTGAAGCCCTCGCTGACGGCCGCGCCCGTCTTCGACGTGACGAACCACGGCGGCTTGGGCAGCACCGAGAACGTGCCGGGGCGGCCGATCGCGCTCGCCGATCGGGGGAAGGGCCGGAACGGCCCGCGCACGATCGAGCGCTCGACGCGGTCGAGCAGGAGTGCATTGTGCACGACGCCGAGGCCGCTGCCTACGTCGGCGATCGTCGCGCCGGGGAAGCCGCCCCACGTGAGGGTCGGCTGCAGGAAACCGAAGGCCGTCCACGCGTTGATCGCGATGGCGCCGTAGTGGAGGTCGGCGATCGCCCGCTCGAAGCCACCCCCCAGCGCCTCCTGCGTCGCGGGGTCGATGAGCACGTTCGCGCCGAGCGTGCCGGCGAGCCGGTCGTTCGCGTGGGCGACGGCGCGATCCAGGAACTCCTGGCCGAGGCCCGGCAGCTCGACGACGCCCAGGACGGGCGCGAAGTACTCCGTCCGTTCGAGGGCCGAGGCATCCTGACCCGGATCGATCTCGACGAGCGAGCGCGTGCCGTCCGCGAACCACTGCGCGGAGGGGTAGTCGGATGCCGCGGCCGCGAGCTTCTCGCTGCTGCGGGGATACCACACCGGCCGCTGCGGCGCCGCCGCATACGCCTTCTCGAGGGCCGTCAGGAACGCGTCGCGCTGGGGCCAGTCGGAGCTGAGCAGCACGACCTGCCCCGCGATGCAGTTGTGCCCCGCGTTCTGCAGGCGCATCGTGGCGACGTGCTCGGCCTGGAAGGCGAGGTCGGCCTCGCTCCACGCGCCCGGGACGACGATGATGGGCGAGACCCCGCCGAGCTCCGCGGTGATGGGCTTGTCGAGGAGCGGGCGGCCCTCGGCGCGACGTCGCTGCGTGTCAGGCGACCCGGCCCGGCCCCAGACGATCGTGTCGAACGTGGGCGCGGCGCCCGTGATGTGGACGTGGGCGACGCCGGGATGCGTCGTCAGGTACGCCCCGACGCCGCCGCCGCCCGTCACGATCCGGAGGAACCCCGGCTCGATGAGGGGGGCGAGGGCGCGTTCGAAGACGGGGACGAGGGCGTCCTGCGTCGGGTTGACCTTGAGGATGGCCACGCGGTTGTGTGCGAGGAGCTCGTACAGCACGTCGAGCACGGGGATCGAGGTGACGTTGCCCGCTCCCAGCACGAGTCCGACGCCACCCGGCCGCGTCGGTGCGAGCTGCGCGAGCCCGGCACTGCGGGCGGCCTCGCCCTCGGTGACGCCGGGTTCGAGCCACACTTCGCCGGTGTAGCCCGACAGCAGCAGGCCGTCGACGGGGCTGAGCGGGAAGGCGTGCACGCGGACGCGGTCGCCGGGCGCGGCATCCGTCTTCAGTCCGTCGAGAGGGCTCGCACCCTTCCCGATCTTCGCGAGCGTGCGACGGTACGCGTCCAGCGCGATGATCGTCGCGTAGGGTCCCGCGAGCCACTCCTCGCCCCGGAGAGGATGCCCCGGGGCCAGGCCCTTCGACGACGCGGCGACGTCGGCCCAGGTCGCGGCTTCGGCCACGACGGTCGCGCGCACGCCGTCGAGCAGGCGTGCCCGCTGGCCGATCGTCAGGTGCGTCCAGGTCGCCGCGCCGACGGAGAGGTCGGCGAGTGCGGCGTCGAGGGCCGCCGCGGAGTCGGGATGCGGCGGCTCGGTGGCGGCCGGCCCAGAGGTGGAGGCCGCCGCAGGCGCGGCGGTCTTCGCGTTCTTCGCGGGGGTTTTCGCGGTGGACGGCACGGCGCTCTCCTTCGGGCGGGTGGCTCCAGCTTACGGCCGCGTTCTGGGCGATCGGTGAGACTGCGTGTCAGGTCTGCTGCTACGCAGTACCGGCCTCGATGTCGGAGCGGCGCAGGCGGTAGCGGCGCAGCGTGAGAAGGCTCACGCCGACCAGGGCCGCCGGAACGATGCTGAAGCTCACGACGATCGCCGTGATCGCGGCATCCGGCTGCGCGACCATCTCGCCCGCCGTCGAGGAGACGTAGCCCGTGATTGCGAGGATGACCGACAGGACCGCGGCGCCGAGGGCGAACCCGACCGTTTCCCCCGCCGTCCACATGCCGCTGAAGGAGCCGGCGCGACCGGGCCCGTGGGCCTGCTCGTCGTGCGAGATGACGTCGGGGAGCATCGCCATCGGCAGCGACTGCATGCCCGCGTAGGCGATGCCCGCCAGCCCGACCGAGGCGTAGATCCAGTCGCCGGGCGCCCACAGCACGCCGAGGATCGACAGGGCCGCGACGAGGAAGACGACGCTCGCGATGGCGAACGTGCGTTCCTTGCCGATGCGCCGGGCGGCCACGCCCCATGCGGGTGCCGCGAAGATGGCGGGCGCGATGAGCGCGACGAAGAGAAGCTCGACGGCGGACTCCGAGTCGAGCACCCACTTCGCGACGTACTGCGCATCGGCCAGCATGAGCGCCGTGCCCAGGGCCTGGATCACGAACGTGGCGAGCAGAGCGCGGAAGGGTGCGCTCCGACGCAGGGCCCGGATGCCGGCAGCGAAGTGGTCGCGGATCGTCGCCGTTCCCGCCGCATGGCGTGCCGCCGCCTCGGCTGCGGTCGCCCGGCGGGCGTGGCGGGCGACGCTCGTCGCGATGAGCATGCCGAGCGCGATGACGACTCCGCCGGCCACGCCCATCACGAGGTAGCCCGTGACCGGGTCGCCGGTCGTCCGCCGGAGGGCGGGCCCGCCCGCGCCGAAGAGCAGGATCGCGACGGTGAGGGCGACGACCCGCCACGTGAGCAGGCGCGTCCGCTCGTCGTAGCTCGCGGTGAGCTCCGCCGGCAGTGCGATGTAGGGCACCTGGAACAGCGTGAACGCCGTCGCGCAGAGCGTGAACGCCACGAGCACCCAGAGCGCGCCCACGAGCGGGCCGGCCGCGGGGGGAGCGGCGAAGGTGAGGGCGAAGAAGAACGGGATGGTGAGGGCGCCGATCAGCATGAGACGGCGGCGCGTGCCGTGCCGGATGCGGTCGCCGTCGCTCAGCGCGCCGATGAAGGGGCCGATGATGACGTCCCAGATCTTCGGCAGCGTCACGACGATGCCGGCCACGAGCGCCGCGACGCCGAGCGAGTCGGTCAGGTAGTACGTCAGCACGAGTCCCGGGAGCGTCGCGAATCCGCCGGTGCCGATCGAGCCGATGGCGTACCGCGTGATGATGCCGCCCGGAAGGCGGCGAGACGGCGGCGCAGGGGTGGGCGCTTCGGGTGCGCCGGGAGCTTCGATGCTCATCGCGCCAGTGTAGGGGTGACGGATGCCTCGTCCCGCGGCTTGTCCCCAGGTCGGCCGTGCGCGGCCGTCCGGGCGGCGGCCCCGGGTCAGCGGGGGATCGCCGCCGCCACCGCCCGCAAGCCCGCGAGCGTCTCGGCGAAGCTCGTGGACAGGGGCGACAGGCCGATCCGCAGGCCCCCCGGATCGCGGTAATCGGGGATGACGTCCTGCGCCCAGAGCGCCGCCGTCACGGCCCGCATCCCGGGGTGGGAGAGGGTCACATGGCCGCCCCGCTCCGCTGCATCCCGCGGCGAGGCGACCTCGACGCCGAGCGGCGCGAGCAACTCGTCGGCGACGCGGATCGCGAACCCGGTCAGGGCGACGGACTTCTCCCGGATCGCCTCGATCGAGGCGCGCTCGATCATCTCGAGGGTGTCCTGCATCGCGAGCATCCCGACGATGGGCGGCGTGCCCGAGAGGAACCGGCGCATCCCCGCCGCGGGCCGGTACTCCGGCCCCATCGCGAAGACGTCGGCCGCGCCCATCCATCCCTGGATCGGCTGCGCGAGCGCGTTCTGGTGCCGCTCGGCGACGTAGGCGAAAGCGGGGGAGCCGGGGCCGCCGTTGAGGTACTTGTACGTGCACCCCACGGCGAGGTCGAACCCCCACGCGTCGGCCTCGACCGGGACCGATCCCGCCGAGTGGCAGAGGTCCCACACGACGAGCGCGCCGGCGTCGTGGACGATGCGCGTGAGGGACGCGGCATCCGTCAGATATCCCGACCGGTACGCGACGTGACTGAGCACCACGACCGCGGTCTCTGGCCCGACCGCACCGGCCAGCGCCGCAGCGTCGACGCCCGCGTCGAGCGCCACGTCGATCCAGCGGACACGCGCGCCGCGCTCGGCGGCGATGCCCTCGACGAGGTAGCGGTCGGTCGGGAAGTTGTCGCGATCCACGACGATCTCGACGCGGGCGGGATCGGCGGCGTGCTGCGCGTCGAACGCGGCCCGGATGAGCTTGTAGAGCAGCACCGTCGTCGAGTCGCCGATGATCGTCTGCCCCGCCGCGGCACCGATCGCCGTGCGGCCGACCCGGTCGCCGATCGCGAACGGCAGCTCCATCCACGCTTCGTCCCACCCGCGGATGAGGCGTCCGCCCCACTCTTCGCGCACGAAACGGTCGAGGCGCTCGGCGGTCGCCTTCGGGGGTCGCCCGAGCGAGTTGCCGTCGAAGTAGACGAGCGGGGTCTGTGCCCCCACGAATTCGTCGCGGAACGCGCGGAGCGGGTCGGCGGCATCGAGACGGGATGCCTCGGCCTCGAGCCCGTCGTGGCGTCCGTCGCCGCGCCCCGCCGCGCCCGGCGCGGTGTCGCGCGGAGTGCCGCCGTCAGTGCTCATCGCGCACGACCTCCTCCTCGGGCACCACGGTGGCGCCGCCGAGCCAGGCCGGCACGTCCTCGAGCGCCGCAGGCGCCTCGCCCGGCACGAACGTCGCGACGCCGTGCGCGGGGTCCGCGCCGGGCCACGGGTCGGCGAGGGCCGCGATCACCTCGGGGCCGCCGAGGCCCGCGCGCACGAGCGCTGCGAGCTCGCCCACCTGCACGCCGGCGGGCCTGTCGCCGTTGCCGAGGTCGGTGCCGTAGAGGATCCGCCCACCGGCCTCGCGGAAGGCGGCGAGGTTGGCGACGGCGTTCGCGGCGGCCTCCGGATCGGAGCCGTGGATGTCGAGCGTCGAGATCCAGGCCTGGCTCGCCGCGGCGCGTGCCATGAGCCGCAGACCCACGCGCTGCGTGAACGGCGTGTGCGCCAGCGCGTCGACTCCGGTGTCGAGGGCGAGGCGCAGCATCCCGTCGCCTTCGACGTGCGCCACCACCGGGAGGCCGCGCTCGTGCGCACACGACACGATCGCGGCGAGGGCCTCGTGATCGAGGACGGGCCCGGCGGCCGCGTTGAGGGCGACTTTGATGACGGATGCCCCGCACCCCGCCTGCTCGTCGACCCACGTGCCGGCTCCCCCGGGGACGCCGGGGGCGGTCTGGGCGTCGGTCACCTCGCGGGCGATGGCCGCGGGAGCCCACGGCCGGCCCACGGGGTACCCGCCGGGGGCAGTGAGGAACGCGCCCGCGTAGCTGAGCCGCGGGAAGCCCTCCCGGGGGCGGCGGGCGAGCTCGACGGGATCGCCGCCGAGGTCGACGGCGGAAGCGATGCCGTGCGGCGCGAGGCCGTGCTCGTCGATGAGGTGCAGGTGCACGTGGTGGTCGGTGAAGGGCGGCAGCACGACGCCGTGCTCGCCGGTGAGGGCCCGGCGGCCGGGCGCGGCGTCGGGTCCCAGCAGCTCGCGGATCGCGAACGGGTCGGCGTGCGTCATCCTCAGATCTCCGTCCTGACGGCGAACAGCTCGGGGAAAAAGGTCAGCTCCAGCGCGCGCCGCAGGAAGGAGGCGCCGCTCGAGCCGCCGGTGCCGCTCTTGAGTCCGATGATGCGCTCGACGGTCTTCAGGTGCCGGAAGCGCCACAGCTGGAAGTTGTCCTCGAGGTCGACGAGCTCTTCGCACGTCTCGTACGCGGCCCAGTGCTTCTGCGGATCGGCGTAGATCCCGGCGAAGACGGGGACGAGCTCGGGCGTGAACGTCCACGCGGTCGTCACGTCGCGCTCGAGCACCGATGCGGGGATCGCGTACCCCGTGCGGGCGAGCAGCCGCAGGAACTCGTCGTAGAGGCTCGGCGCTTCCAGCGCCGCCGCGACGAGGGCGTGCGCCTGCGGGTCGGACTCGAAGACCCGCAGCATGCCCGCGTGCTTGTTGCCGAGCGTGAACTCGACGGCTCGGTACTGCGCCGACTGGAATCCGCTCGCCTGCCCGAGGACGCCGCGGAACTCCGCATACTCCGCGGGCGTGAGGGTCGCCAGCACCGACCACTGCTCGGTCAGCGTCCGCTGAATGTGCTTGACGCGGGCGATGCACTTCAGCGCCGGTGCGAGCCGGTCCTCCCGCAGGAGCCGGCACGCGGCCTCGAGCTCGTGCAGCACGAGCTTGAGCCACAGCTCCGTCGTCTGATGCTGGACGATGAACAGAAGCTCGTCGTGATGCTCGGGATCGCTCAGCGGCCGCTGCGCCGACAGGAGCGTCGCGAGGTCGAGATATCCGCCGTAGGTCATACGGTCGCTGAAATCCGTGACGACCGATCCCTCGATCGGCCGGGTGTTGCCTTCGACGCCCTCGGTCACCCGCTCACTGTAACCAGGAAGGATGCCGCGGCGTCAGGCCACGCGCGCGCTGCGGGTCGCGGCATCCGTCGTCAGATGAGGGCGAGCTCGCGCAGCTTGGACTCCACGTCGGCGTTGGACGGCTCGACGTGGTGGCTCGCGTCGGGGTATACGACGACCGGGATGTTCGTGCGGCCGGAGATGTCGCGGGCGATATCGGCGGCGCTGGGGTCGGCCATCAGGTCCACATAGCGGTACTCGACGCCGAGCTGATCGAGCTGGGTCTTCGTGCGGCGGCAGTCGCGGCACCAGTCGGCGCCGAACATCGTGATGGTCGCGGAATCGGTCATCCCCCCATCCTCCCCGGTGAATCCTGAGCGATCGCCGATGCGGGCGGGCGCATAGCAGATTGCTGTGCAAACCCGATGGGAATCCCCGGCTGCTTTTCAGCGGATCGACCGGCATGCGACGATGGTCGCGCTGTGGAACTCTCGATCATCGTCCCGACCTACAACGAGGCCCCGAACATCGCGGAACTCGTCCGTCGCGTTGGGCTGGCGACGAAGAGCATCGACGCGGAGCTGATCTTCGTCGACGACAGCACCGACGGCACCCCCGACGAGGTGCGCCGGGTCGCGGCATCCGCCCCCCTCCCCGTGCGTCTCATCCATCGCTACAAGCGCACCGGCGGCCTCGGCGGGGCCGTGGTCGAGGGGTTCATCGCAGCCGAGTCCGATGCCTGTCTCGTCATGGACGGCGATCTGCAGCATCCGCCGGAGGAGATCCCGGAGATCTACCAGCGCTTCCGGCACGGCGATGTCGACGTCGTCGTGGCGTCGAGGTATTCCGGTGGAGGCACGTCGTCCGGGCTCGCCGATCGCACTCGCGTGGCGGTGTCGAAGGTCTCGACGGCGCTCACCCGCGCCATGTTCCCCATCCGGCTGAAAGACGTCACCGACCCGATGACGGGGTTCTTCCTGGTCGATCGGCGGGCGATCGAGCTGGAGACCCTCAAGCCGCGCGGGTTCAAGATCCTCCTCGAGGTGCTGGCGCGAAAGACGCTCCGCGTCGCCGAGGTGCCGTTCGACTTCGCCGGCCGGCACGCCGGGGAGTCGAAGGCGTCGATGCGCCAGGGCTTCCACTTCCTGACGCAGCTGACGCTCCTGCGCTTCGGCAAGATGTCGCTGTTCGCCTTCATCGGCGCGCTCGGCGCGGTCGCCAACCTCGCGATCATGTGGGCGCTGACGCATGCCGGCGTCGGCTACGTCGTCGCGGCGATCATCGCCGCCGAGGTGACGATCGTCGGCAACTTCCTCCTGCAGGAGCGCTATGTCTTCCAGGACATGAAGGGTGAGGCGAGCGGCGTCTGGTCGCGGTTCGCCAAGTCGTTCGGCTTCAACAACGCCGAAGCGCTCATCCGCATCCCCGTGCTCGCCTTCATGGTGCAGACCTGGCACATCTCGGCGGTCTTCGCCGCCGCGATCACGCTCTTCGTCGCGTTCTTCGTGCGCTTCATGTTCCACTCGCTCGTCGTCTACGCGCCGCGGCGCGCGGGCGTGCAGCCGAGCCGGGTGCGTCGCCTCGTCGAAGACCTCGACGCGCAGGCGATGTCGCCCGGCGAGCTCTGAATGCTGTAGACACTCGGCTGAGTCAGCCGCTCGGCTGACGCAGTCCGGCTGACGCAGCCGCTCGGCTGACGCAGCCGCCGCTTGCTCAGCCGATGAGGCGTGCCACGTCGTCGACGCTCATGCCGTAGTTCACGCGCTGCACCGGCAGCGCGAGCTTGTCGGTGCCGATCGTGACATAACCGGGCTCGATCGTGCGGGCCATCTCGAACCCCGCGAGGCGCAGGCCCTCTTTCGACGTGTCGTTGAAGTGGCCGAAGGGGTACGCCATGATCTCTTTCACCCCGAGGACCTGGGCCGACGCCTCCATGTCGGCCGCGATCTGCTCGGCGGTGAGGTTGACCATCTCGCCTTTGCCGTTCGCGCCGGCCTTGTGCATGTCGTGCGTGTGCGAGCGCCGCAGCACATACGGGTTCGGCGGCGGGTCCTGCCGGTACGCCGTGATCATGAACGACGTCGTGAGGAGCTTGTACTTGTCGACGATGGGAGCAGCCAGGTCGAACCACGACTGGTCGGCGTCGTCGTCGGTGATAATGACGGAGTGGTTGGGGAGCCACAGGCGGGCGTCGATGAAGGCGCTCAGCTCGTCCCAGGTCGGCAGGTAGAAGCCGCCCGTCGCGATGTGGTTCATCTGCGCGTCGAAGTCGCCGATGTAGGCGTAGTTGCCGCGGAGCCAGCCGCTCTCGCCCTCGGGCTTCGTCGTGAACTGGTGGTACATCATGATCGGGATGCGGGCGTTCTCGGCCGCGTTCTCGTCGGGCGTCTTCCATGATCCGAAGAGCGTGAGCTGCCGATCCGTGCACGCGACGAGCTCCGACCCGTTGATGCGGGCGGCGATGGTGAAGGATGCCGCGTCCGCCGCCGTCGCGTACCACCCTGCGAAGACCGAGCCGTCGCGGGACGGGATCGGGAGCGAGGCGTAGAGGGTCCCCTGCGTCTGCAGCTGTGGCGCGTCCGTGATTCCGTCGCCCTCGAACCGGACGGCGCACGCGTCGGGGTCGTCGGTGGTCGCGAGCAGCTGCTCCGACGGGGTGAGCGGCGTGGGGGTCGGGGTCGGGGTGGGAGACGACGATGCCGACGGAGAAGGGGCGGACGCGGCATCCGTCGACCTCGAGAGGGAGATCGCCGCGACGGCGGCAGCCGCGCCCCCGATGACCACGAGAGCGGCGATCACCACCGCGAAGAAGCGACGACGACGCACGCGCGCCGAGGTCTTGCCCGGTCTGCGAGACGAGTCGCTGGAGCTCATGGCCGCCCGAACCCCCTGTTGATCGGCTGGCGGGTCGTCCCCGAACGACCTGCTCGCGATCATAGGCGAACCCGAGCGCCCCGATGCGGAGGTGGGGCGGAGAGGCGACTCGTCGTCGAATGCGACAGTTTCCTGCGAGCGCGCCGTCGAGCGACGCAGCGCTCGCAGGAAACTGAAGCACTCGCGACTACGCCGAGCGCGGGGGGTTGGCGGGGAGCCACTCCTCGAGCGTCGTCTGGAAGATCCATGCGCCCTCGACGGGGACGAGCGTGCGCTCCTCGATCTGGGCGCCGTAGTACGGAGCCGAGTCGTCGCGGACGACGGTGCGGGGGTCGTGGCGGAAGGTCAGCGCGCGGCGCGCCCACTCGTCCATGCCGAACTGCTCGGGACCGGCGATCTCGCGGTCGCCGTTGACGGGCTCGCCGGCCGCCGTCCGCGCGATGGCGGTCGCGACATCCTCCGCCGCGATCGGCTGCACGAGCGCGCCCGGCAGATGCACGACGCCGTCCTGCGTCGAGATGTCGGCGATGCTGCCGACGAACTCGAAGAACTGCGTCGCGTGCACGAGCGAGAACGGCACGCCGGACTCGCGGATGAGCTTCTCCTGCGCGACCTTGGCGCGGAAGTAGGGGATGTTCTGCGGCCGGTCGGTGCCGACGATCGTGAGGGCGACGTGGTGTCCGACGCCCGCCGCCTTCTCGGCCGCGAGGACGTTGCCGGTCGACGTCGTGAAGAACTCCAGCACGGCGCTCTCTTCGAACGACGGCGAGTTCGACACGTCGACGACGACCTGGGCGCCCTCGAGCGCCTCGGCGAGGCCCTCGCCCGTGATCGAGTCGACCCCTGTGTTGGGGGATGCCGCGACGGCCTCGTGTCCGTGAGCGGCGAGCTTCGCGACCACCTTCGAGCCGATGAGCCCCGTGCCTCCGATGACGACGATCTTTGCCATGTCTGTGCCCTTTCGCTTGCGTCGCCGCAGGAGCGGCGTTCAGGAGCTTCGACCGGATGCCTCGGCGATCTGTGACAGGTCAGGCGTTCCAGGCTCGGAGTTTGTCGGGATTGACCACGAGCCACAGCCGCGAGATGCGCTCGGCGCGCACGCCGACCGTCAGCACGCCCACGATGTCCTGGCTGGTGTGCAGCGCGATACCGGGCTCGCCGTTGACGGGGCACTCCACGGCGACCGCCTCGGGGTGGGTGTCGAGGAAGCGCACGAGCATGTCGACGATCCGCGCGCGCCCTCCGACGGGGTCGAGGGGTGCGGGAACACGGCCGCCGCTGTCGATGACGAGCACGGCGTCGGGGTGGAGCACGCGGACGATCCGGGAGAAGTCGCGCTCGTCGCACGCGTAGGCGAGGGCCCGCACGGCGATGCGCTGTCGTCGCGCCTCGGCCTGTGCAGCGGCCCGGGCGCGCAATGGCCATGGCGCGCGTCTGCCGAGGGTCATGCCCCCGGAGCGGTCACGTGCCGCAGCTTGTCGGGCGCCATGATCCACAGCAGCTGGAGGATGCCGTCGGGCGACGTGGTGAGGGTGACGGCGGTCGTGACGACGCCGTCCTGCGTGAGGGTGGCCGCCTGCTGGCCGTTGATCTCGACCCAGTCGATCTCCTTGCCCGCCCAGAAGTGGTGCGAGAAGGCGGCGATGAACTTCGCGACGCGCTCGCGCCCCGCCACGGGGATGCGCGCCGCGAGCTTGACGCCGTTGCCGTCGGTGTAGCTCACGACATCGCTCGCGAAGAGACTCTCGAGCGCTTCGACGTCGCCCTGCTGCGCCGCCGAGAGGAAGGCCTCGAGGAGCCGGCGCTGCGCGGCCGGGGCGACCTCGACGCGGCGCTCGGTCGCCAGGTGCTTGCGCGCGCGACTGACGAGCTGTCGCGCGCTCACCACCGTCGTCTGCACGACGGCGGCGATGCGCTCGTACGAGTAGTCGAGCGCTTCGCGCAGCACATAGGCGGCGCGCTCGGTGGGGGTGAGCTTCTCGAGCAGGATCAGCATCGCGAAGTTGAGGGCCTCGGCCCGCTCCGCGCCGAGCGCGGGGTCGTCCTCGGTGTTGATCGGTTCGGGCAGCCACGGGCCGATGTAGGTCTCGCGCCGCACGCGCGCGGACTGCAGCGCGTTGATCGACAGACGCGTCGTGATCGTCGCGAGGAACGCGGCCGGCTCGACGACCTCGCTCCGATCGGCGCCCTGCCACCGGATCCACACCTCCTGCACGATGTCTTCGGCATCGGCGACGGTCCCGAGCATGCGGTACGCGATGCCGAAGAGCCGCCGCCGGCAATCGGCGAAGATCGCGGCAGCGGACGCGAGGTCGTCCGGGCGCGGCGGGGCGGGCGCGTCAGATGTCATGGGGCAGGGGGATCCGGATGGGGTTCCGGTCTCGATCATCCTCCATTTCGCCGCGTGCCGGGCGTCGTCCACAGGCATCCGTCTCTCCTTGCTTCCCGCGCGCGTGCGCAGGCCCTCGAGATGGTGACAAGACTGGGTCGCGATGTGTGACGGATTCCTCGCGTCTTGTTCGCGCCGCGCGCCGCGCGCTGCGGTTGGCCTGGTGATGGATGCCTCGCCCCGGCCGTCGTCGAGTACGTACGATCTCGCCGAGTGCACACGTCGGCAGCGTTGTTTTCGGGTGTTCTCGGCGAGTGCGTACGTTCTCGTCGCGTCGTGCGCGCCGCGCGCTGCGGTCCGGGTGATGACGGATGCCTCGCCCCGGCGCGTCGGAGGGTCCTGTCTAGACTGGCGCCCGTGCTGACTGCGCTGGCGATCGAGGGTTACCGCTCGATCCGGCGCTTGCGGCTCGGCCTCGACCGGGTCACCGTCGTGACGGGCCCGAACGGCAGCGGCAAGTCGAGTCTCTACCGCGCACTGCGGCTGCTCGCGGCAGCCGGCCGCGACGGTTCGGTCACGGCGCTCGCGCGCGAGGGCGGCCTCCCCTCGACCCTCTGGGCGGGGCCGGAGGTGATCGGACGCGACGTCGCCGAGGGCCGGGCGCCGGCCCAGGGACTCGTGCGCGGCCGCCCGGTCGCGCTGCGCATGGGCTTCGCGAGCGACGACTTCAGCTACGCGATCGACCTCGGCCTGCCGGTGCCCGATGCGACGTCGATGTTCGGCCGCGACCCCGAGATCAAGGCCGAGACCGTGTGGCACGGCGCCGTGCTGCGGCCCGCGACCGCGCTGGCCGAGCGTCGCGGCGCGCATGTGCGACTTCGCGAAGGCGGCGCGTGGGAGTCGGTCGACCGCCGCCTCGCGTCGTGGGAGAGCATGCTCGACGAGGTCGACTCGCCCGATGTGCGCGCCGTCCGGTCGGCGCTTCGCGGCTGGCGCTTCTACGACCATGTACGCACCGACCCCGATGCGCCGGCACGCGCCGCCGAGATCGGCACGCGCACGCCCGTGCTCTCGGCCGATGCGCGCGACCTCGCCGCGGCGATCCAGACGATCCGCGAGCTCGGCGTGAAGGACCGCCTCGACGCCGCGATCGACGAGGCCTTTCCGGGAAGCCGCGTGACGGTGACCGACGCCGATGGGCGCTTCGAGCTCGCGAGGACGCAGCCGAACCTCCTCCGGCCGCTTCGCGCCGCCGAGCTCTCGGACGGCACGCTCCGCTACCTCGTGTGGGTCGCCGCGCTCCTCTCGCCGCGGCCCGCGGGGCTCGTCGTCCTCAACGAGCCGGAGACGAGCCTGCACCCCGACCTGCTCGCCCCGCTCGCGCGGCTGATCGCCGACGCGTCGGAGCACTCGCAGGTCATCGTGGTATCGCACGCGGCCCCGATCGTCGAGGCCCTCCGCGCCGGCGGTGCGACCATCGCCGAGCTCGAGAAGTCCACCGGCGAGACGACGGTCATCGGCCAGGGGAGTCTCGACGAGCCGGCCTGGCAGTGGCCTTCGCGCTGAGGCAACTCGCGGCATCCGCAGCCCCGCCGCATCCGCCAGCCCGCGGCATCCGCCCCTCCCCGCAGCATCCGCACCCCCGCGGCATCCGCACCCCCGTCGAGTACGTACGCACTCGTCGAGGGCGGCTCGCGCACCCCAAGCCGTCGGCGCAGCCCGCGGCGGACCGCGGGCGCTCAGCGACCCCGCGGAAGAAAGAAGAAACCCCCGCGTGTAGAAGCCACGACGGGGGTTTCAGTGGCTCCGACCGGCATCGATCCGGTGACCTTTCGATTTTCAGTCGAACGCTCTACCAACTGAGCTACAGAGCCGCGCGGCATCCGAAGTCGCCGCGTCCTAGACGAAAGGCCCTCTCGAAAAAGGGCCCGTCGCTTCAGAGCGACCCTGACGGGACTTGAACCCGCGACCTCCGCCGTGACAGGGCGGCACGCTAACCAACTGCGCTACAGGGCCATGCTTATTCAATTGTGTGTCGGATTGGTGACCCCAACGGGATTCGAACCCGTGCTACCGCCGTGAAAGGGCGGCGTCCTAGGCCACTAAACGATGGGGCCGGATGAACTCCTGGCTCATGGCCCGGCGCTCACGCTTACCGACGCTCAAGCATACGAGATAGGAATCGAAACCGCCAATCGAGGGCGCGCCGCCCCGGCCTGCGGCCGTCCACGCACAGCATGGAGGGGTGCGGATCTGCCCCGTCCGAGGCACCATAGAACAGGACGACCCCTTGCGCCTGTGACTCGTGTTGCTAGTGTGACAAGAGTTGTCTAAACCTGGGAGGATCAGCGTGGAGCAGGATCAGGCCGACGTGGATTGCGGCTGCGCGCCGACTCCTCGTGAGCGCCGAGCCCTCTGGCCCTCGGTGAACCGCCGCACGGCACTGGGCCTCGGCGTCATCGGACTCGCCGGCATCGCCGCCGTCGCAGGGCCCATGCTGCCGCCCGCGTTCGCGGCCGACTACCCCTCGTGGGACGACGTGCAGGCAGCCCGCGCCAACGAGGCCGCCAAGGCGCAAGAGGTCCAGAAGATCCAGGGCCTCATCTCGAACCTCACCAGTGAGGTCGCCCGCACGCAGGCCGAGGCCGAGGCGCGCGCGGCCGAGTTCTACAAGGCGCAGCAGGAGTACTTCGACGCCGCGGTGCGCGCCGACCAGCTGCAGGCGCAGGCCGACGACCAGGCGACGAAGGCACTGGATGCCGCGAACAAGGCCGGTCGCGTCGCCGCCCAGCTCTATCGCAACGGTGGCGACGACACGTCGCTGCAACTGTTCTTCGCGGGCTCCGCCGCGAGCGCCGACGACCTCCTCGCCCGCCTCGGGACGATGGACCAGCTCATCGGCCGCAACCAGGCCGTGTACGCCGATGCCATCACGGCCCGCGACTCCGCGCAGAGCCTCAGCGATCAGGCCGTCGTCGCGCGTGACGAGCGCGATCGGCTGCAGCAGGTCGCCGAGCAGAAGATGACCGAGGCGCAGCAGGCCGCCGATGCCGCGCAGGCGGCGCTCGAGGCCCAGCAGACCCACCTCGTGGAGCTGCAGGCGCAGCTCGCCGCCCTCCAGGACACCTCGGCCAAGACGCTCGCCGAGTACCAGGCCGGCGTCGAGGCGGCTCGCCGCGCGAAGGAAGAAGCTGACCGGAAGGCCCGCGAAGAGGCCGAACGTCGTGCCCGCGAAGCAGCGGCTGCCGCAGCCAGCGGCGGCGGTGGCGGCGGTGGCGGTGGCGGCGGCGGCGGTGGCGGCGGCGGCAACGGCGGAGCCGTGACGGGCTCGGGCTGGTCACGTCCCTCGTCCGGCTGGCAGACCTCCGGATACGGCGCCCGCTCGCAGCAGTGCGGCAACGGCTACTGCTCGACGAGCTTCCACTACGGCGTCGACCTCGCATCGGGCTGCGGCTCGGCGATCTACGCCGCGTACAGCGGCACGGTCCGCTACGCGGGCCCCAACGGCGGCTACGGCAACTACATCAAGATCGACCACGGCGGCGGCATCGGAACCGGCTACGGCCACATCCAGAACGGCGGCATCCTGGTCCGCAACGGCCAGTGGGTGAACTCCGGTCAGCTCATCGCCCTCGAGGGCAACACCGGCAACTCCTTCGGCTGCCACTGCCACTTCGAGGTCTACGTCAACGGCAGTCCGACGAACCCGATCCCCTTCATGGCGGCTCGGGGCATCTCGGTCTAGCTCGCCGTCACGGCAGGCTTCGGCATCCCTTCAACGACGAAGGGGTGGATGCCGCGGCATCCACCCCCTCGAAAAGCCGGTGCTCAGAGCGTGTTCGGCGCGATGCCCTCACCCTGAGTGGCGGTCTGGCCCTCGTGCTCCTTGAAGCGGTCGAAGGCCTCCGCGACGAGCCGCTCGGCCTCGGCGGCGCTCGCCCACTCGTCGACCTTGACCCACTTGTTGGGCTCGAGGTCCTTGTAGTGCTCGAAGAAGTGCTCGATCTCCTTGCGGGTGAACTCCGGGATGTCGGCGACATCCTGGACGTGCGCCCAGCGCGGGTCTTTGCCCAGCACCGCGACGACCTTGTCGTCGCCGCCGGCCTCGTCGCTCATCTTCAGCACGCCGACGGGGCGCACCGAGGCGAGCACGCCGGGGGCGAGGTCGTAGTCGAGCAGCAGCAGGACGTCGAGCGGGTCGCCGTCTTCGCCGAGGGTGTTCTCGAAGAAGCCGTAGTTGGTGGGGTAGCCGAAGGCGGTGTACAGGATGCGGTCGAGGAACACGCGGCCCGTGCCGTGGTCGACCTCGTACTTCACGCGGCTGCCGCGCGGGATCTCGATGACGGCGTCGTACGCGCCCATGGGGACTCCTTAAAGACGGTGGGAATGCCGCGACAAGCCTAGTCGCGCGACCACGCCGGGCCGTATTCAGGATGGATGCGGCGAAACGGCCCGGAATGGCCGGATTCCGGGGCCGGGCGGAGCGCCGGTCCTGAGTACGGTACGCCGGCGGGGTGGCACGGTCCGCGTGGGGCGGGGAAGGCGGGAGCCCGGGCTGCGCGGAGCAGTGCCGCGACCGAACCGGACCGTACTCAGGATGGATGCGGCGAAACGGCCGAGAATGCCCGGATTCCGGGGCCGGGCGGAGCGCCGGTCCTGAGTACGGTACGGGGGCGGGGCGGTTCGGGTGCGCCGAGGGGCGAAGGGCGGCGCGGGTAGCGTGGTGCCGTGACGCATCGCCCCGGCCTCGACCCCGCCGTCGCCCAGGTGCGCCGCGCCGTGCGCGCGGCGCTCGCGGGGCTCCCGGCCGGATCGGTCGTCGTCGTGGCCCTCTCGGGCGGGGCCGACTCCCTTGCGCTGGCCGCCGCGACGGCGTTCGAGGCGCCCAAGGCCGGCGTCCGCCCCGTGGCGGTGACGGTCGACCACGGACTGCAGGACGGATCGACGGATGCCGCGGCCGCCGCCGCCGCACAGGCTCGGGTTCTCGGGCTCGAGGCGAAGGTCGCCCGCGTCGAGGTCGGCGCCGACGGCGGACCCGAGGCGGCCGCGCGCACGGCGCGGTACGCCGCGCTGCGGGACGAGGCATCCGCTCTCGGCGCTGCCGCGGTCCTGACCGGCCACACCCTCGACGACCAGGCCGAGACGGTGCTCCTCGGCCTCTCGCGCGGGTCGGGCGCGGCGAGCCTGCAGGGGATGGCGGCGCTCTCGCGGCTCGCCGAGGGCGTCGCCCTTCTCCGCCCCCTCCTCGCGGTGCGCCGCGCGACCACGCGCGCCGCGTGCGCGGCGGAGGGGCTCGTCCCCTGGGACGATCCGCACAACGACGACCCGTCCTACGCGCGGGTCCGCGTGCGGCAGAAGGTCATGCCGGTGCTCGAGGCCGAGCTCGGGCCTGGGATCGCCGAAGCGCTCGCGCGCACGGCCGAGCAGCTGCGGGAGGATGCCTCGGCCTTCGACGAGATGATCGACGAGACCATCGAAGACATCGTCGAGCACGCCGAGGCGGGCATCTCGGTATCGGTGCCGGCGCTCGCCGCGAATCCGCCGGCGCTGCGGCACCGCATCATCCGGCACGTCGTCGCGGCCGAATTCGGCGAGAGCCTCACGCGCGTGCAGACCCTCGAGGTCGCGCGGCTCGTGACGGACTGGGCGGGGCAGGGCCCCATCGATCTGCCGGGATGCCGCGCCCGCCGCGTCGGCGCGCGGCTCGAGTTCGCCGCACGGTGACCGCGCGCGCGGGTCGACCCTAGACTCGGACGCATGCGCGCGGCCGACATCCAGAGCGACATCACCGACGTCCTCGTGACGGAGGAGCAGATCCAGAGCAAGCTCCTCGAGATCGCGGCGCAGGTCGCCCACGACTATGAGGGCAAAGACCTCGTGCTCGTCGGCGTCCTCAAGGGCGCCGTCATGGTCATGGCGGACTTCTCCCGGGCGCTGCCCTTCGCCGTGCCGATGGACTGGATGGCCGTCTCCTCGTACGGCGCCGGCACGAAGTCCAGCGGCGTCGTGCAGATCCGCAAAGACCTCGACACCGACATCCACGACAAACACGTGCTCATCGTCGAGGACATCATCGACTCGGGCCTCACCCTCAGCTGGCTCCTCGAGAACTTCGCGTCGCGCGGCGCCGCGTCGGTCGAGGTCTTCGCCCTCCTGCGCAAGCCCGACGCCGCCAAGGTGCACGTGCCGTGCCGGTACGTCGGCTTCGAGATCCCGAACGAGTTCGTCATCGGCTACGGGCTCGACTACGCAGAGATGTACCGCAATCTGCGCGACGTCGCGGTGCTCGCACCGCACGTCTACGAGTAGCGGCCGTCGCCTGCCAGACTCTCAGCGGGTGCCGTGTACGCCGTGGGCGAATGCACAGGAGAGGCATAGTCCGCCCGCGATACCCTGAATCCACCGTCGCCGCAAGGGGCCCTTGCATGGCGCCGGCTCGCTGACGAAGGGAACGGGCGCCGCCCGCACCATGGACCTCAAGAAGATCACCCGCAACCCGCTCTTCTATGTGTTGATGATCGGGTTCCTCCTCATCGTGGGGTTCTCCCTCATCTCGAGTCTGGGCGGAGCGAAGCAGATCTCGACGCAAGAGGGCCTCAAGCTCCTCGACGGCACAACGGTGACCGAGGTGACGAACACCGACGGCGACCAGCGGGTCGACATGACCCTGGCCGAGCCGTACGAGGGTGCGACCGACGTGCAGTTCTACTACGTCACGGCGCGCGCCGAGGAGGTCGTGCAGGCCATCAACGCCGCCGACCCGAAGGACGGCTTCAACGACGCCGTGCCGCGTGCGACGTGGTTCGACGGCTTCATCTCGCTCTTCCTCCCGATCCTCCTGCTGGGCCTGCTCTTCTGGTTCCTCCTCTCCAGCGCCCAGGGCGGCGGCAGCAAGGTCATGCAGTTCGGCAAGTCGCGCGCGAAGCTTGTGACGAAGGAGACCCCGACCGTCACGTTCGGCGACGTCGCCGGCGCCGACGAGGCGATCGAGGAGCTGCAGGAGATCAAGGACTTCCTGAAAGACCCGGCCAAGTTCCAGGCCGTCGGCGCGCGGATCCCGAAGGGCGTGCTGCTGTACGGCCCTCCCGGCACCGGCAAGACGCTCCTCGCCCGCGCCGTCGCGGGTGAGGCGGGCGTGCCGTTCTACTCCATCTCGGGTTCGGACTTCGTCGAGATGTTCGTCGGCGTCGGCGCCTCGCGCGTGCGCGACCTCTTCAACCAGGCCAAGGAGTCCGCTCCCGCCATCATCTTCATCGACGAGATCGACGCCGTCGGCCGTCACCGCGGCGCGGGCCTCGGCGGCGGGCACGACGAGCGCGAGCAGACGCTCAACCAGATGCTCGTCGAGATGGACGGCTTCGACCCCAAGGCGAACGTCATCGTCATCGCGGCCACCAACCGTCCCGACATCCTCGACCCCGCCCTCCTGCGTCCGGGTCGCTTCGACCGCCAGATCGGCGTCGACGCCCCCGACCTCAAGGGCCGCCAGAAGATCCTCGAGGTGCACGGCCGGGGCAAGCCCCTCGCCGACGGCGTCGACCTCGAGGTCGTCGCGCGCAAGACGCCGGGCTTCACCGGCGCCGACCTCGCGAACGTCCTCAACGAGGCTGCGCTGCTGACGGCGCGCTCGAACGCGCAGCTCATCGACAACCGCGCCCTCGACGAGGCCATCGACCGCGTGCTGGCCGGCCCGCAGCGGCGCACGCGCGTCATGAAAGACAAGGAGAAGCTCATCACGGCGTACCACGAGGGCGGACACGCGCTCGCGGCGGCGGCGATGAACCACACCGACCCCGTCACGAAGGTGACGATCCTCCCGCGCGGCCGTGCCCTCGGCTACACGATGGTGCTGCCGCTGGATGACAAGTACTCCATCACGCGCAACGAGCTGCAGGACCAGCTCGCCTACGCCATGGGCGGCCGCGTCGCGGAGGAGATCGTCTTCCACGACCCGACGACCGGCGCCTCGAACGACATCGAGAAGGCGACGGGCATCGCACGCAAGATGGTGACCGAATACGGCATGACGACCGACGTCGGCCCGGTCAAGCTCGGTCAGGCCTCGGGCGAGATGTTCCTCGGACGCGACATGGGTCACGGCCGCGACTTCTCCGAGCGCATCGCCGAGCGCGTCGACCAGCAGGTGCGCGGTCTCATCGAGCAGGCGCACAACGAGGCGTACCAGGTCATCAACGACAACCGCGACGTGCTCGACCGGCTCGCGCTCGCGCTCCTCGAGCAGGAGACCCTCGACCACCTCGAGCTCGCCGAGATATTCAAGGACATCAAGAAGCTCCCGCCGCGCCCGCAGTGGCTCTCGAGCTCCGACCGCCCCGTCTCGCAGTTGCCGCCCGTCGAGGTGCCCCGCCGCCCCGAGCCGGCAGGCGTCGCCGCTTCGGTCGAGACGCAGACAGGCGCCGAGAAGGCTCCGCGTCGCCGTCCGAGCGGACAGGCGCGCCCCGCGACCGCCTAGGCTCGGCCTATGGCCGTCGATCGGGAGCGCGTCGCCGCGCTCGTCCACGAGATACTCGAGGCGATCGGGGAGGACCCCGACCGCCCGGGCCTGAAGGCGACCCCGCAACGGGTCGCTGATGCCTACGCGGAGTTCTTCGCGGGAGTGGGGGAGGATGCCTCGGCCCCCCTCCAGCACACGATCTCGATCTCGCACGGGCCTGCCCCCGAGACGTCGGCGTCCGGCGCCGTGATGCTCCGCGACATCCACTTCCGTTCCGTGTGCGAGCACCACCTGCTCCTGTTCCGCGGCAAGGCTCACATCGCCTACCTCCCCGGCGACAAGGTCGTCGGGCTCGGCGCGCTGCCCAAGGTCGTCGACGTCCTCGCCGCGAGGCCGCAGGTGCAGGAGCGGCTCGGCGAGCAGATCGCCGACACCATCGCCGAAGCCCTCGACACGAGGGGCGTCCTCGTCGTGCTCGAGGCGACCCACGGCTGCGTCACGATGCGCGGCGAACGCCAGCGCGAGGCATCCACCGTCACGATCGCCGCCCGTGGGGAGCTCGCCGAGCCCGCGGCCCGCGCGGAGCTCATCGCGCTCATCGGCGCCGGCCGGGACTGAGGTCTGCCCGCCATGACCTGCCTCGTGATGGGGATCGTCAATGTCACGCCCGACTCGTTCAGCGACGGCGGACTCTTCCTCGCTGCGGACGCGGCGATCGCGCACGGCCTCGCGCTGCGCGCGCACGGCGCCGCGATCCTCGACGTCGGCGGCGAGTCGACGCGACCCGGGGCCGACCGGGTCGACCCCGAGCTCGAGCAGGAGCGGGTCCTCCCCGTCGTCACGGCGCTCGCCGAGGCCGGGGCCACCGTGAGCATCGACACGATGAACGCATCGACGGCGCTCGCCGCCGTCGCCGCCGGGGCGCGCATCGTCAACGACGTCTCGGGCGGGCTCTCCGACCCCGAGATGCTCAGCGCCGTCGCCGGCACGGGCGCCGACATCGTGCTGCAACACTGGCGCGGGTACTCGTCGGACATGTACGCCGGGGCGGTGTACGACGACATCGTCACCGAGGTCGTCGTCGAGCTCTCCTCGCGCGTCGAGGCCGCCGCAGCCGCCGGCATCGCGCCCTCGCGGGTCGTCGTCGACCCCGGCATCGGGTTCGGCAAGAAGGGCGCGCAGAACTGGGCCGTGCTGCACGGGCTCTCGCGGATCGTCGGCATGGGCCCGCGCGTACTGCTCGGCACGAGCCGCAAGCGCTTCCTGGCCGAGACGCTCGAGCCGGACGGGGACGAGGCATCCGTCGACCGTCGCGACCTCGCCACTGCGGTGACGAGCGTCCTGGCGGCGCGCACCGGCGTCTGGGGCGTGCGGGTGCACGACGTCGCCGCGACCGTCGATGCACTGAAGGTCGCCGACGCCTGGGAGAGTGGAGCGCGATGGACTTCCTAGACGAGATCACGATCACCGGCATCCGCGCCTTCGGCCACCACGGCGTCTACGCCGAGGAGAAGCGCGACGGCCAGGAGTTCGTCGTCGACGTGACGCTGCATCTGCCGCTGCGCACCGCCGCCGAGACCGACGACGTCGCCGACACCGTCCACTACGGCGAGCTGGCCGAGGCGATCGCCGCGATCGTCTCGGGCGAGCCGGTCGACCTGCTCGAGACCCTCGCGAGCCGCATCGCCGACGCGATCCTCGCGAACGAGCTCGTGCAGATCGCGAAGGTCACGGTCCACAAGCCGTCGGCGCCCATCGCGGTGCCCTTCGGCGATGTCGCCGTGACGGTGCACCGCGGAAGGGTCGGCCGATGAACCGCCGCCTCGCGCAGGGCTTCCAGGGCGACATGGCCTCCACCACTGGCCGGCCTGTGCGCGCCGTCGTCGCGCTGGGCGCGAACCTCGGCGACCGCGTCCGGACGCTGCGTCAGGCCGTCGCGGCGATGCAGGCGCTCCCCCTCACCGACGACGTGCGCGCCGCGGAGGTCATCGAGTCGGTCGCGGTGAAGCCCGACGGGCCGGATGCCGAGGCCCCCGCTTACCTCAACACCGTCGCGATCGTCACGACGAGGCTCGCCCCCTCGGTGCTCCTGTCGTACCTCCACGCGATCGAGGCGAGCAACGGCCGGGAACGCCGCGAGCACTGGGGCGACCGCACGCTCGACCTCGATCTCATCGCGTACGGCGACGTCGTCAGCGACGACCCCCACCTCCTCCTGCCGCACCCGCGCGCGGCGGAGCGCGACTTCGTACTCGCCCCGTGGCTCGCCCTCGACCCCGACGCCGAGCTTCCCGGCCGTGGCCGTGTCTCCGACCTCCTCGCCCGACTGCGGGAGACCTCGTGAGACGCACCGGACCGGCGGCACTCGTCCTCTCGGTCGCGATCGGCTTCGCGGTCGGCTTCGTCGTCGACCAGCTCCTGACGGCGACCGGGCGACCCACCTTCATCCCGGGCGCGACGCTGCCGATCCTCCTCGTGGTGCTGGGCGTGATCGTGGTGCTCCTGGCGCTGCCGATCCGTCGTGCGACCCGCGGGCCGAACGGTGCGCCGGTCAACCCTTTCCGGGCCGTGCGCATCGCGATGCTAGCGAAGGCCTCGAGCATCGTCGGCGCCGTGTTCGCCGGCTTCGGCGGGGGCCTCACGGCCTTCCTGCTCACCCGCCCGGTCACCCCCTCGGTAGGCTCCTGGGGAGCCGTGATCGCGACGATCGTCAGCGGAGCACTGCTCGTGGCCGCGGGCCTGATCGCCGAACACCTCTGCACCATCCGGAAGGACGACGATGACGAACAACCCGGCGACCCCGGTCCCGGAATCGACGCCCACTCGCACTGATCCGTCCGTGCCCACGGCTTCGTCGACGGATGCCGCGCCCCTGCCGGTGCGGCAGGCTCCGGCATCCCTCGACCACGGCACCTACACGCGCCTCGTCGAGCCGCGCTCGGCGAACCGGCTGGAGCTCGCCCAGGGCGCCTGGCACCAGATCTCGCGCAAGTACCTGTGGGTTCAGCTCATCTCGTCCGGGACGGTGCTCCTCGTCGTCGCGGTCGCCGTGACCGTGCTGACGGTCTTCCTGCACCAGATGTGGGCGCTCATCCCCGGCGGCATCATCGCCGTCATCCTCGTCTGGACGATGGCGATCCTTCCGCGCCAGCTGCGGGCGATCGGCTATCAGCTGCGCGACGACGACCTCGTCTTCCGCCGCGGCATCCTGTGGCAGCGCATGGTGGCCGTGCCCTACGGCCGCATGCAGCTCGTCGACATCACGCACGGGCCGCTCGACCGCGGGTTCGGCATCGCGCAGCTCAAGTTCGTGACGGCCGCCGCGACGACCGGTGTCACGATCCCGGGGCTGGAGCAGACGACCGCCGAGACGCTGCGCGACCACCTGATCGCGGTCGCCGAGAGCCGCCGGACCGGCCTGTGACCGACAGTCCCCTGCACGCTCCGGTGACGGATGCCTCGCACCCCGCGCCGCCGCAGACCCTCGTCCGCTCCCCGCTCAGCGACGGCGAGTGGCATCGGCTGCACCCCCTGACGCCGCTGCTGCGAGGTGGGCTGTTCCTCGTCGTCGTCATCGGCATCATCATCGCGAACCTGCGGGATCGCCTGGTCTACCTCTTCCTCCCGATGTTCGCGCCGGACATCCCGGCCGATGAACTCGAGGAGTGGGAGGGGGCCGGCGACCCGATCGACTTCATCGTCGCGAACAACCTCTATCTCGCGGCGGGGGTCGCGGTGCTGGTCGTACTCATCGCGCTCGTGGTGATCTTCTACCTGTCGTGGCGGTTCCACACGTTCCGCATCACGGGAGACGACGTCGAGGTGCGAAGCGGCATCCTCTTCCGCACGCAGCGCCGGGCGCCGTTGGACCGCGTGCAGGGCGTGAACCTGACGCGCCCGATGCTCGCGCGCCTGCTCGGCATGGCGAAGCTCGAGGTGGTCGGCGCGGGCACCGACGGCAACGTCAAGCTCGAGTACCTGTCGACCACGAATGCCGAGGCCGTCCGCGCCGACATCCTCCGGCTCGCATCGGGTCGTCGGCTGGCCGACGCGGGGGCGCGGGCCGACGGCGCCTCCCGCTCCCGCGCGGGCGCTCTCAGCGAGACCGTCTCGCGGGGGATCACGGGGCTGATCGAGGGCGATGAGGCACCCGTCGAGGTTCCGGAGTCGGTCGTCGGCATCCCGGTCCTCCGGCTCATCGTGTCGCACGTCATCAGTCCCTCGACGGTCTTCCTCGTGCTCGGCATCGCCGCGATCGCGACCGGCGCCGCCCTCGGCTCTCCGTGGGTGCTCTTCGCGATGGTCCCGGCGGTCATCGGCTTCGTGGCGTACTGGATCCGCTCCGTCATCCGATCCCTCCGCTATTCGATCGCGCCGACGCCCGACGGCGTGCGGATCACGTTCGGGCTCCTCACGACGATCACCGAGATCGTCCCGCCCGGACGCGTGCACGCCGTCGAGATCACGCAGTCGATCCTGTGGCGCGCGTTCGGCTGGTGGACCATCCGCATCAACCGCCTCACCGGGCGCAGCGCGAGCGACAACTCCACCGACCAGTTCACGACCGTCCTGCCGGTGGGCACGATCGCCGACGTCGAGCGGGTGCTGCGCCTTCTCCTACCGGCCGTACCCGGCGAGGAGTGGTCGCTCATCGTCCGGCAGGGCATGCTCGGCCCCGAACCGGACGACACCTTCACCAACACCCCGCGCCGCGCCTGGTTCCTGCGCCCGCTGTCGTGGCGTCGCAACGGCTTCCGCCTGACCCCCGACGCGCTCCTCCTCCGCCGCGGCGTGGTGTGGCGCAAGCTCGCCGTCGTCCCCCTGGCCCGCATGCAGAGCATCGCGCTGCATCAGGGCCCGATCGACCGCCTCACCGGCGTCGTCAGCGCGCGCGCCCACACCGTGGCAGGCCCGGTCTACTCGTATGTGGGTGCGGTCGATCGAGACGCCGGGCTGGCTCTGTTCGCGGATGCCGCGGCCGGCGCCGTGCACGCGTCATCCGTGGACCGCTCCCACCGGTGGGCGGAGGAGCCGGCATGAACCGCGCCGGACGCCTCGGCGTCGGGATCATCGGCGCGGGAAGGGTCGGCCCCGTCATGGGCGCCGCGCTCGCCGGTGCCGGTCACGCGCTCACCGGCATCACGGCGGGCGCCGACGACGAGCGCGTCGAGGCGATCCTCCCGGGCCTCCCCGTGGTCGACGCGCTCGAGGTCGTGCGGCGGAGCGAACTCGTGATCATCGCCGTCCCGCACGACGAGCTGCCGGGGCTCGTCGCGGGCCTGGCAGAGGTCGGCGCCTGGCAGCCTGGCCAGCTCGTGCTCCACACCGACGCTGCCTACGGCACGGCCGTGCTCGCGCCGGCCGCCGCCCGCGGCGCCATTCCGCTCGCCGTCCACCCGGCGATCGCGTTCACCGGCACGTCGATGGACCTTCGCCAGCTCTCCCACGCCTACGCCGCCGTGACCGCGCCTCCTGCGGTTCTGCCGATCGCGCAGGCGATCGCCGTGGAGCTCGGCTGCGAGCCCATCGTCATCGCCGAGGATGACCGCGCCGCGTACGCCGAGGGGATCGCGATCGCGACCGAGTTCTCGCGGTCGATCGTCGAGCAGGCCGCCTCGCTGCTGCGCGGGGCAGGCGTGCCGCACCCCGGCTCCTACCTCTCGGCGCTCGTCCACTCGACCGTCGATCAGGCGCTCGGCGCGGCCGGGTCCGCCGGCGCCGGGCCGGTGGCGGGATTGTTCGAGGTCGACCACGACGACGACGACACCTCGGACGCCGGCGAGGACTACGAGTAGGTCTCGCCGACGGGTCGGTCGCGATGTGCGGCTGAGCCCCCGACGGCGGCGGGACGGGGATCCGGCCGCACGCCGATGAGCAGGACGACGTACATCAGGCCCCAGGCCACCCATCGCAGCCATGACCCGGGAACGCCGGGTTCGAACACGAACACGAGGATCGTCACGACGAAGAGCGGCCCGAACCGCAGGGGCTCACGCACCGATGCCAGTGCGAGGAGCAGCGCGATGGGGGCGATCCAGACCCAGTGGTGGTCCCACGAGACGGGTGATACCAGCAGGATCACGACGGCGTTCACCATGAGGGCGGTCGCGACATCCCCGGTCGAGAGCTGGCGTCGCATCGCGAGGATGCCGAGGCCGATGGCGATGACGACCAGTACGGTCCAGGCGAGCATCTCCGTCGCCCCCGCGGGGAGTCGGTCTGCGAGGCCCGCGAACGAGTGGTTCGCCACGGCCTCGAAGACGCGCACCCTCTCGGACGCGCTGCCGAGCGTCGTCCAGTAGGCGACGCTGTCGTCCCACGCGATGATCGCGCCTACGACCGTGAGCCCCACGGCGACGGCCGCCATCCACACGGCGGTGCGCCAGTCGCGACGGAGGAGAGGAAGCAGGATGAAGCCCGCAGGCGTCAGCTTGATCGCCGCCGCGATCCCGACCAGTGCACCTCTCGGCCACCGCGGCCGCTGCGAGAGCAGGTCGAGGACGACGAGCAGCATGAGGAGGATGCCGATCTGTCCCAGGTTGAGGGTGATCCAGACGGGGATGAGGGCGGTCGAGAGGCCGAGCCCCACCAGACCGATCCAGACCGAGGACGACCGGTCCCGACCGGTGGCGCGGACGACGACCGTGAGAACGATCGCCAGAGCCGCGCAGCTCAACAGGGTCCACAGCGTCCCCGCGACCTCGAGGTCGACCCACGTGAGCGGAACGAACAGAACGGCGGCGATCGGCGGGTAGGTGAAGGGCATCTCGCGGCCGCCGCCCACCGGCAGCGGAGCGTCGTAGAGCGAGTGGCCGGCGAGGAATGCTTCCGCGCCGGCGCGGAAGACCCGCAGGTCGAGGTGGAAGACGGAGGGCAGCGCATGCGTCCAGAGCGAAGCGACGAGCGCGTACAGCGCCCACGCGACCACGAACACGATGACTCCGTGACGCTCGATGAGGGTCACGGCTCTCGACAGCACTGTCTTCATCCTCAGCCCACTCCCGCTCGAACACTATCGGTGCGACGCCGGTGACGCGCTCCCCGTGCGACCGACGCCCGAACGCCAATACGCTCGTATCCGACACGCGAGGAGAGCCGTGACGACCCAGACGCGCACGACACGACGGACGGTGCTGTTCGCGACGGCGGGTCTCGCCCTCGCCTCGCTCGTGCTGAGCCTCGTCGCGGCGGCGAGCCTCGTACCCGGGCTCCCGTACGACGAGCCGGCGCACTGGTCGAACGTGCAGTACCTCCTGCGCGCGTCATCGCTGCCGGTGCTGGGCGACCCCGGCGTCGGGTACGAGGCGCAGCAGACGCCGGGGTTCTACGCCATGGCGGCGATCATCGCGGGTCTGGCCGGCGAACCGGCCTTCGTCGCGGTGCGGATGCTGAGCGCTCTCGGTCAGGGGATCCTCGTGGCCGTCACGGCGCTGATCCTCTGGCCAGTGACGCGCAGGAACGTCCTCGCGACGATCGCCGGAGCGGCGTTCATCGCGCTCAACCCCATGCTCATCGTCATGTCGGGCTCGGTGCAGAACGACACGTGGGCGCTCGTGTGGGGTTTCGCCGCCCTCGCGCTCGCGGTGCGATCGACCAGGATGCCTCGGTGGCTCCACGCCGCACTGGTCGGCGTGCTCGTCGCGCTCGCGGTGCTGACGAAGCTCAGCATGGCGCCCCTCCTCCTCGGCCTCGTGTTCGCCTGGCTTCTGCGCCGGCGTGTGCTCGAGCTGCTCGTCGCCGTCGCCACGGTCGCCGTGCTCACCGGCTGGTGGTTCGTGCGCAACCTCGTGCTCTACGGCGACCTCACCGGACAATCCGCCGTCGCCCTCACGGGAGCCGAGTTCCAGAACGAGCCTCTCGGTCCGCTCGCGCTCGCCCGCACCGTTCTGACATACCTCACCGTGCCGACGGAGTATCTGCGCAACACGATCCAGGCGCCGGTGTGGGTCGATGCCGCGGCCGCCGCCGTCGGGCTCGTCCTCGTCGTCGGCATCGTGGCGATCTGCCTCCGGTGGCGTCGTGCCTACGCGGCCTGGCCGTTGACGGCGGTCGCGGCGGTCGCGGTGGTGAGCGTCGTCGCATGGCTCGTGCAGGTGCAGTTCGGCTGGCCGGTCGCCTTCCGGACGGCCTATGCGGCGCTCCCGTTCTTCGCGCTCGCCGCGGGCGCCGCCGTGACGCTCCCGCGCGCCAGGTGGGCCGGGTGGACGGTGCTCGGAGTCACGAGCGCGCTGCAGCTCGCGGTCCTGGCGTGGACCGCTGTCACGGTATCGAGCCTCGCGTTGACGAGCCTCCTCTGAGGGTCGGTCATCGGCCGAAGGCGGCCGCCGTGCCGCCGATAGACTGGACGGCGATGTCCGAGGAGCCTTCAGCATGACCGATACGACCGTCCCCGTCGACGACACGCAGAGCGAAGAGGACGTCTTCGAGCAGAAGGCCGTGCGCTTGGCCAAGCGCGAGCGTCTGATCGCCGAGCGAACGGATGCCTCGGGTGGGGCGTACCCCGTCGCCGTCCCCGTCACCGACACGATCCCCGCGCTGCGGGAACGCTACGGCGATCTCGAGGCGGGCGCTGAGACCGGCGTCACCGCCGCCGTCGCAGGGCGCGTCGTCTTCAGCCGCAACACCGGCAAGCTCTGCTTCGCGACGCTCCAGTCCGGCGACGGCAGCCGCATCCAGGCGATGGTCTCGCTGGCCTCTGCCGGCGAGGAGTCGCTGCAGGAGTGGAAGGAGCTCGTCGACCTCGGTGACCACGTCTTCGTGAGCGGCGAAGTCATCTCGAGCCGCCGCGGCGAGCTGTCGATCATGGTGTCGGAGTGGGCGATCGCGTCCAAGGCCATCCTGCCGCTGCCGAACATGTACTCCGAGCTGAGCGAGGAGAGCCGCGTCCGCAGCCGCTTCCTCGACCTCATCGTGCGCGATCGCGCACGCGAGACCGTGATCGCGCGCGCGAAGACGAACGCGAGCCTGCGCGAGACCTTCACCGGCCACGGCTTCGTCGAGGTCGAGACGCCGATGCTCCAGGTGCAGCACGGCGGAGCGAGCGCGCGGCCCTTCATCACGAAGTCGAATGCGTTCGACACCGATCTGTACCTGCGCATCGCCCCCGAGCTCTTCCTCAAGCGCGCCGTCGTCGGCGGGCTCGAGCGCGTGTTCGAGATCAACCGCAACTTCCGCAACGAGGGCGCCGACTCCACGCACAGCCCCGAGTTCGCGATGCTCGAGGCCTACCAGGCCTACTCCGACTACAACGGCATCGCCGACCTCACGCAGGAGCTCATCCAGAACGCGGCGCTCGCCGTGGCCGGCACGACGACGGTGACCTGGGCCGACGGCACGGTGTACCACCTCGGCGGCGACTGGGACCGGATCTCGATGTACGACTCGCTGTCCGAGGCATCCGGTCGTCGCATCACTCCCGACACCTCGCTCGACGAGCTCGTCGCGTTCGCCGGCGAGCAGGAGGTCGAGGTGCCTCCGCACGCGACCCACGGCAAGCTCGTCGAAGAGCTCTGGGAGCACTTCGTCAAGCCCGGGCTGACGAGCCCCACGTTCGTCATGGACTTCCCCGTCGACACGAGCCCGCTCGTGCGCGAGCACCGCTCGATCCCGGGCGTCGTGGAGAAGTGGGACCTCTACGTCCGCGGCTTCGAACTCGCGACGGGATATTCCGAGCTCATCGACCCGGTCATCCAGCGGGAGCGGTTCGAGGAGCAGGCCAAGCTCGCCGCCCGTGGCGACCTGGAAGCGATGCGCATCGACAACGAGTTCCTCCGCGCGATGGAGCACGGCATGCCGCCGATGGGCGGCATGGGCATGGGGATCGACCGACTGCTGATGGCCCTCACAGGTCTCGGCATCCGCGAGACGATCCTCTTCCCCCTCGTCAAGTAGCGGCAGCCGCGCTCCGCTGCTCATTTCCGCCGGAACGCCCAGTCGGGCAGGTGCCCGGCGTGCACGAACGACCGCACGATCTCGGCGAGCCCGTACTCGGGCTCGATCTCGCACGCCTGAACGGCATATCGCTCCGCGTGGGTCGAACGCCCGAGGGCCCACGAGAGCCACGCGCTCGTGGCGAGAGGCCCGGCCCGCAGTGCCTCGGGGGCGACGGCAGCCGCGCGCCGCGCGAGCGCCAGAGCGCGTTCCAGCCGCGTCGGGTCGGGACGCTCCCCCTCGCCCCACATGTGCATCGCGAGGTGCGCCGGATACTCCTCGCCCGCTTCCCAGCGCAGCTGGGCGTCGAGGGCTTCGTCACCGGCATCGAGCCCGCCGCACCACTCGACGAGCGCGATATCGCGGAGCGCAGGACGCGCGAGACACCACACCAGCGCCGCGAGGTCGTACGGCGACAGGTCGGACTCGTCCCAGGCGAGCGACTGCTCGAAGAGGGTCGGAAGATCATCGAGCGCGCACACCGCCGAGAGGGCGAGTGGGTCCACGCGCAGCCCCGCCGCGACGGCTGCCCCGGGATCGGCGCCGCACAACAGGTCCACCGCGTCGGCGAGGTTGCGAAGGGCGGTGTCGACGGCTTCGCATTCGGCGGGATCGGATGCTTCGAGCTCGGCGCCCGAGAACTGGTCGCCGTCGCTGATCCCGAGGTGCTCCGCACCGGCCGGCTCGTCGTCGAGGTCGGCGAGGGGTCGGCCTTCCGGCGGCAGATCGCGGTCGAGGAACGATCCCCAGCCGTCCGCGCCGACGCACAGCGAGTCGACGACGCGCAGGCCGCACTCGTCGGCGCGGTACGCGAGCGCCGTCGCGAGGGCGGTGCGCGGCATCCGTTCTCGGACCGATTCGTCGGTGTAGACGACGGCGGTGAACGCGTCGGCGTCCGGGAGCCGGCAGACCATGCCGACGAACGTCGCCGCGAGGGCGTCGAGGTCGGTATCGGCATCGTCCTCCTCGGGGAGGTCCAGCCGCATGGCGCCGAGACTGCGCGATCCCGAGAACGGGATGAGGACGAGGCTGCGGGTCGGCCGGAAACCGAGCATCCGCGGCACGAGGGCGAGGAACTGAGCCGCGCTGGCGGCTTTCACGATGGTCGTCATAGTGTCCGAGCGTCGCGGCAGGAGCGCGTCCGGAAACCGCAGTGCACAGCCCACGGGGCGCGGGGTCGTCGATGCCTCCCCTGTGGAGGACGCGGTGCCCCCCGCGGGCGGCCCGACCGCTTGCCCCCTGGCCGTCAGGCGACGCGGGTATCCTTGAGGGGTGGAGAACTACTGGGTCGCCGTCTTCTGGTCGATCATTCCGACCATCGTCGTCAGCGGCCTGTTCTTCTTCGTGCTCCGCAGCATCCTCCGGGCCGACCGCACCGAGCGCCGCGTGTACGAGCGCATCGAGGCCGAGCAGCGCGCGAAGCGCGGCATCCCGGCGCGCAGCGGCGCGACCGACTCCCACCGCTGAGGTCGTCGCCGGGCGTTACGCTGAGCACACTGCCGGTCGTCGGCGGGCGATGAGGGGGCTTTCGCTGTGATCACCGTCACGTTCGACGCGTCGTGGTGGCTCATCCTCGTCTTCGTCTTCGACCTCACCGTGCGCGTGCTGGCGATCATCTTCGTCCCGCGCAACCGGCGCCCCACGGCAGCGATGGCGTGGCTCCTCGCGATCTACTTCATCCCGCTCTTCGGCGTCCTGCTCTTCCTCCTCATCGGCAACCCGCGGCTTCCGCGCAAGCGCCGGCGCAAGCAGGAGCGCATCAACGAGTACATCCACGACACCAGCGCGCATCTCGATTTCGGCACCTACCGTCCGAACGCTCCCGAGTGGTTCACCTCGATGGTGACGCTCAACCGCAATCTCGGTGCGATGCCACTGGCCGGTGACAACGGCGCTCACCTGATCTCCGACTACCAGGTGAGTCTCGACACGATGGCCGACTCCATCCGCGAGGCCCAGCGCTATGTGCATGTGGAGTTCTACATCCTCCAGGCGGATGCCTCGACCGACAACTTCTTCCGCGCGCTCGAAGAGGTCTCGGCGCGGGGTGTGACGGTGCGCGTGCTGCTGGACCACTGGGCCAACCGCGGCAAGCCGTTCTACAAGCAGACCCTCCGGAGGCTGGATGCGATGGGGGCGCAGTGGCACCTCATGCTCCCGGTCCAGCCCTTCAAGGGGAAGTATCAGCGCCCCGACCTGCGCAATCACCGCAAGCTCCTCGTCGTGGACGGCAAGGTCGCGTTCATGGGCTCGCAGAACGTCACCGATTCGACCTACAACCTGCGTAAGAACATCAAGCGCGGACTGCACTGGGTCGACCTCATGGTGCGCGTCGAGGGGCCGGTCGTGGCATCCATCAATGCCGTCTTCCTGTCGGACTGGTATAGCGAGACCGACGAGGTGCTCACCGACGAGATCGATCTGTTCGCCGTCACCTCCGGCCCCGGCGACCTCGACTGCCAGATCATCCCGTCGGGCCCCGGGTTCGAGTTCGAGAACAACCTCCGCCTCTTCCTCGGCCTCATGTACTACGCGCAGCGCAAGGTCATCGTGGTGAGCCCGTACTTCGTGCCCGACGAGGCGCTCCTGAACGCCATCACGACGGCATGCCATCGGGGCCTGCAAGTGGAGCTCTTCGTCTCGGAGGAGGGCGACCAGGCGGTCGTCTATCACGCGCAGCGCAGCTACTACGAGGTGCTGCTGCGTGCGGGCGTCAGGATCTGGATGTACCGCAAGCCGTTCATCCTCCACTCGAAGTCCATGACGATCGACGACGAAGTGGCCATCATCGGGTCGAGCAACATGGACATGCGCTCGTTCGGTCTCAACATGGAGATCTCGATGCTCGTGCGGGGCGAGGAGTTCATCCGCGAGATGCGGCAGGCGGAGCAGCATTACCGTGACCTCAGCCGCGAGCTCACGCTCGAGGAGTGGGAGAAGCAGCCCCTCCGCTCGACCGTGCTCGACAACCTCGCGCGTCTCACGTCGGCCCTCCAGTAGCCTGCGGGCCCCGCGGCGGAGCCGATTAGGCTGACCAGGTGAGCGAAGAGGCAGGGGCGGTGGCGGCCGTCGCCGTGCCCCTCGACGTCCGGATCACCCTCGCGCGCTCGGCCATCCAGGTCATCGCCGACGACAGCGGCTGCGACCTCCTGCACATCAAGGGCGCGGCGGTCGACCGGTCGCTGCGCGCGGTCATCGCGTCGGGGACGGATGTCGATGCCCTCGTGCGGCCCGAGCACGTCGCCCGTCTCGACCTGGCGCTGCGCGCTCACGGCTGGCGCGTGTACAGCACCTTCCTTCACGGGTCGCCGTTCGGGCACGCTCAGACGTACTGGCACCCCACGTGGGGGTACTTCGATCTGCATCGGTTCTTCCCCGGCGTGCGTATCCCGGCCGCCGACGCGTTCGCGATGATGTGGGCGGAAAGTCACGGCCTCGCCCTCCCCGGAGCCACGGGCCGTGTTCCGGCGCTGGAGATGCAGGCGACTCTTCTCGTGCTCAATGCGGCGCGCAATCAGATGCGCGACAGCGATCCCGTCGCACGCTGGGTCGACGACGCGGGCCTCGAGCGGGCCGGGGTGCAGAAGTGCGTCGATCGCCTCCGTGCCCACGTCGCGTTCGCTGCGGCGGCGGGAGAGCTCGAGCACTTCCGTGGCGCGCCGGACTATGCGCTGTGGAAGGTCGTCTCGCAGGGCGGATCGCGGACGGCCGAGTGGTGGGCCCGGATCCGTGCGGCCGACTCGCTGCGCGAGGCTCTTCTGATCGCCGCCCGCGCTCCGCTCGTCAACGCCGAGCAGCTCGAGCACGACCTCGGACGCCGGCCGACGCCGCGCGAACTCGTCGCCGGAATGATCGACCGGTGGAAGCGCGGAGCGCGCGAGCTTGCGGGGTCGAGATCACCGCGGAGCACGTCGTGACCGCGTTCGCGCCGGCCGACCGCGTCGGAGCGGTCGTGACCCCCGACGCCGTCTACGTCGCGCCCCTCCCCGATGGCCCGATCCTCGTGCTGGAGGGGACGGCCGCCCTGGTCTGGGAGACGGCGCTGGGATCGAGCCGGGAGGCCGTCGCCGAACGCGTCGCCGCCGCGACAGCCATGCCGATCGATGACATCCGCGCCGAGGTCGACGGCTTCCTCGAGCGGCTGGTCGCGCAGGGCCTGCTCGTGGTCGCGCCCGCCGGGCGATACTAGACGGGTCAGAGGGGCGAAGGAGGTGCGCGTGGACGAGACCGCGTGGCGCGCGCGCCTCGCCGAATGGTGGGCCGGCGCGTGGCGCTGGGTGCTCATGGCGGCGGGGGCGGCCGTGGCCGTCTACATCCTGCTCGGCCAGCGCTCGCCGCAGAGCCTGCCGACCGCCCTCGCACTGGCAGGCCTCGTCATCGCGGCGACCCTCACGCCCCGCGTGCCGCTGGCCATCGCCCTCGTCGCGACGCCTGCGCTCTTCGTCATCACGCGGGCGGGGCTCGGCGGCACCGACCTCTCGGTCTCGGATGTCGCGCTCGCGGCCGCCTTCGGCACCGTGATGCTCCTGGGCGACAAGCGGTTCAGCGTGCCGGTGCGCCGGATCCTCTGGCTCAACCTCGCCTACCAGTTCGCGACCCTCATCACGGTGCTCGCGAATCCCTTCGTCGCGAACACGATCGAGTGGTTCCACGCCTGGCTGCTCATCTCCGGCGCCCTCATCGTGGGGTGGGCGCTCGGCCGCGCGGGGCACGCACGTGCGGCGCTCCTTCTCATGCTGGGAGCGGCGTGCGTCATCGCCGTCGGCACGATCATCACGGCGCTCCTGCAGTTCGCGCACGGCGACTTCGGCCCCGTCTACCCGCTGATCCCGTTCGAGATGCAGAAGAACTTCGCGGGAACGGTGATGGGCTTCGCGGCGGTCATCGCGTACGCCAACCCGACGTGGCTGCATCTCACACGAGGGTGGGCGCGCATGAGCTTCTGGCTCCTGTGCATCGCGATCGTCCTGACCCAGTCGCGGCAGGCGGGCGTTGGCCTGATCGTCGCGATCGTGGTCGTCGCGCTCCGCGGCAAGGCCGCCGGCAACACCCACTCGCGGTTCGTCCTTCTGCTGCTCATTCCGGGGTTGTGGCTCATCACGGCGCTCGTCATCGACCAGGTCAGCGAGGACAACCCCTTCAATTCGGCCAATACGCGGATCGCCTGGATACAGGCGATGTACGGGTACTGGAAGGAGTCGCCGTTCTTCGGGCACGGTCTCCGGTACTGGTATCAGGGCGGATGGGCGAACTTCCAGCCGCCGCAGGCGGAGATCGAAGTGCTGGTGTCGACGGGGATCGTCGGGCTCCTCGCGTTCCTGGTGATGTGGGCCGGAATCCTCATCGTGCTCTGGCGCGTCGATCCCGTGTACGGCACGCTCGCGTTCGCGGTCGTGCTCAGCCGCATCGTCCAGGCGCAGTTCGACCTCTTCTGGGTCGCCGGTCAGGTCTCCATCCCCTTCGTGATCGCGGGCGTGTGCCTGGGCATACAGGCGCGGCATGCCGCAGCGCGATCGCCGCAACCGGCTGGAGTCGCCGTCACGGCGTGAGCGAGGCATCCTTCCTCCGTCCACCGGATTCCGCGCTCTCAGTGAGTTGCCCACGTCGGTGCGTATGATCGAACTCATCCGGCGGGCATGGACGCCTACCATTTCCGGAAGCCTGCCGGATCTCGGGTGCCGGGTGGGGGGCATGGATGGAGCTGCGGGACTACACGCGGGGGCTGCGACGCCACTGGCTGGCGATCGTCCTCATGGTGCTCGTGGGCATCGGCGTGTCCTTCCTCTGGGTGAAGCTGCAGACGCCCGTCTATGAGGCCGGCGCGAGCGGCTTCGTGCGCTCGCAGAGCGCCAGCAGCGAGAGCCTCACCGGCGGAATGGACCCCGCCGCGCAGTCGAAGGTCGCCTCCTACCTCGACATCGCGGGCTGGCGCGACGTGGCCGAGTACGTCATCGACGATCTCAAACTCGACACGACGCCCGAGGAGCTCGTGACGCGGGTGAACGTCTCCAACCCCGAAGGCACGGTCATCCTCAAGATCCTGGCCCAGGGGCCGCAGCCCATCGCGGCGCGGCAGCTCGCGGAGTCGTGGATCCGCGGGATGGCGGCCACGATCGACAAGTTCGAAGGCGACGGCACACCGGGTTCGGCGCCCGTGAACATCGTCCCGGGCGACTCGGCGTCGCTCCCCTCCAGTCCGCTCTTCCCCGATCTGCGGACCTCGCTCGTCGTGGGCGCCGTGATCGGTCTCGGCTTCGGCATCGGCTTCGCCCTCATGCGGACCGCCTCCGACCGCCGCGTGCGAACGGCGAAGGACATCGAGGACAAGACAGAGGTCGCCGTCGTCGGCACCATCCCGCTGTCCAAGCAGTCCGACCCCGAAGCTCGCCTCTTCGACCCCGAGACGGGTCGGGGCGGTCCTGGCTTCGCGGTCGCGGAGGCGATGCGGAGCCTCCGTACGAACCTGCAGTTCATGGACGTCGACAATCCCCCGAAGAAGATCGTCGTGACGAGCCCGCTCCCGGGCGACGGCAAGTCGACCATCGCGTGCAATCTCGCTCTCACGCTCGCCGCGAGCGGCTCGTACGTCACCCTGGTGGACGGCGACCTGCGGCGGTCGAAGGTCGCCGACACCATGGGTGTCACCTCCGGGGCCGGCCTCAGCGACGTCCTGGCCGGACGCGCGACGCTCGTCGACGTGCTGCAGCGGTCGCCGCAGTCGCCCAACCTCTACGTGCTCGCGGCGGGAGGTGCACCGCCGAATCCGAGCGAGGTGCTCGGCTCCGCCCGCATGCGTGCCGTCCTCGACGAGCTCGCGGAGTACTCGACGGTCATCATCGACGCGCCGCCCCTCATCCCGGTGACCGACGGCGCGGTGCTGACCCACCAGGCCGACGGGGCCCTGCTCGTCGTGAGCCTCGGCAAGACGACCTACGACCTCATCGAGAAGGCCCTCGATCTCCTGCAGAAGGCGCGCGGCCGCGCGCTCGGCATCGTGCTCAACAAGGCTCCTCTGAAGGGCGTCGACGCCTCGCCGTATTCCTACGAGTACCGGCGGCACTACGGCGCCGCGACGAGCGCGGACGTCTCGGCGCGGACGACCCCGGCAGAAGCCGACATCCCAGGCCCCGTCCCGGCGGACGACGTGTCGTTCCCGCCCGCGTCTGCCGCGGCCCCCGTGAAGGCTGCGGCCCCCGTGGAGGCTGCGACCCTCGAGGCCGAGTCGACCGAATCCGCCCCCGCGCGACCGGGCGGGAGCCGCCCCGCCATGAGCGACGAGGCGCCCGCGCGGGCCGCCACGCCGTCAGGTGCTGAGACGCCGTCGCGCACCGAGGTGCCGACCCCTGGCGCCGAACCGGCCGACGAGGTCGCGACAGACGACTCGCTCGACGCCCTCCAGGTGCTGCTCAGCGACGAAGCGGTCCCCACGCCCGCCGAAGACGAGCCGAGCAGTCCTCGCCGACACCGCGCGCGTCGTGCCTGAGGGGCAGCTGACGCCGAAGGCCCGTGCCGTCGCGTTCTATCTGCCGCAGTTCTTCCCCATCCCCGAGAACGACCGGTGGTGGGGTCCGGGCTTCACGGAGTGGACGAATGCCGCGAAGGCGCGACCGCTCTTCCGGGGACACCTGCAGCCCACGCTTCCCGCCGACCTCGGGTTCTACGACCTGCGCGTGCCCGAGACGAGGCAGGCGCAGAGCGACCTTGCCCGCCAGTACGGCGTCGAGGCCTTCGCGTACTGGCACTACTGGTTCGGCGAAGGCGACCGGATCCTCGAGCGGCCCTTCCTCGAGGTGCTCGAGAGCGGGGCGCCCGAGATCTCGTTCTGCCTCGCGTGGGCCAATCAGTCGTGGACCGGAGTGTGGCACGCGGCGGGCGACAAGGTTCTGAAGCAGCAGCGCTACCCGGGTGCCGAAGACGATCAGCGGCACTTCGACACGATCCTCCCCGCGTTCCGCGACGCGCGGTACCTCCGCGTCGACGGGAAGCCGGTCTTCTACGTCTTCCGCCCCGAAGAGCTGCCGGATGCCGCGGCCTTCGTCGACCGCTGGCAGGCGATGGCGAAGGCGGCGGGGCTCGAGGGTCTCTATCTCGTCGCCGAGGCGAGCGACCTCCTCGGCCGCGGATCGCGCTACACGACCGCCGCACGCGACGGCTTCGACGCGTCGGTGCACATGCGCATCCCGGCCGACGTGAATCCCCGCACGACGCTCCGCATGCGGATGCGGCGCAAGCTCCGCGGCGGTCCTGAGGTGTGGCCGTATTCGGACCACATCATGGATGCCTTCCCCGACGACCCGCACTTGCAGCCCTGCGTGTACCCGAACTGGGACAACACGCCCCGGTCGGGGCGCCGCGGGCTCGCGGTGACGGACGCCTCGCCGGAGCGCTTCCGCCGGAACGTCGCCGATGCCGTCACACTCCTGGCCGACCGCCCGGCCGACGAGCGCCTGCTGTGGGTCAAGTCGTGGAACGAGTGGGCCGAGGGCAACCACCTCGAGCCCGACCTGCGCGACGGCCACGGATGGCTGGAGGCCCTCCGGGAGGGGCTCACGTCATGACGGCGGCCGCGGCATCCGGTCCCCTGCGGATCGCGATGATCTCGTACTACCTGCCGAGCGAGAGCAAGATCGGCGTCGGGTATCAGGTGCACGAACTGGCAAACGAGCTGAGCCGCCGAGGGCACCAGGTCGATGTCTTCAGCCCCTGCGCCCCCGTCGAGGGAGCGCTCTACGGCCACGTTCACCTGCCGCTGACGGGGAGCCTGCGCACCTTCCGCTTCGCCTTCGTCATGCGCCGGCAGGACCTCTCGTCGTACGACGTGCTGCACGCCCACGGCGAGGACTACTGGATGTGGCGCCGCCGCGTGCCGATGCACGTGCGCACGCTGCACGGCTCCTGCTTCGAGGAGGCGATCCACATCCGCGGGCTCGGCGAGAAGCTGCGCATGGTGATGCTCGGCTTCACCGAAGTGCTCGCCTCGCTCGTCGCCGACCGGACCGTGCTCATCTCGCCGCAGACGCGCCGCTGGACGCCGTGGGTGCGCACCGTCATCCCGAACGGAGTGGATGCCGAGCGCTTCGCCCCCGACGGGACGCCACGCTCCGCCGAGCCGACCGTGCTGTTCGTCGGCACATGGCGTCAGCGCAAGCGAGGTGCCGACCTCGCCCGCATCTTCGCCGAGGAGGTCCGGCCGCGCGTGCCCGAAGCGACGCTGCGGATGGTGGCGCAGGACGCGCCGAAGTCCCTGCCGGACGGCGTGGTGGCGCTGGGCCGGTTGAGCGACGACGAGCTCGCGCACGAGTACCGCCGGGCGTGGGCGTTCTGCCTCCCGTCGAGCTACGAAGGCTTCGGCATCCCGTACGCCGAGGCCATGACCGCAGGTGTCCCCGTCGTCGCGACCCCCAACCCGGGGGCGCGCTACGTCACCGACGACGGCCGGTACGGAGTGCTCGCGGAGCTCGACGAGCTGGGCTCGGCCCTCGGCGGCGTGCTGGACGACCCCGCCGAGCGGGAGCGGCTCGGCGCCGCGTCACTCGAGCGGGCGAGGGAGTTCGACCTGCGGCACGTCGCCGACGAGTACGAGCGCCTCTACCGGCGGGCACCCGCATGACCGAGGCAGGACGGAGGCCGCTTCGAGTCGCGGTCGCGCTGACCACCTGCGACTCGGAGGAGTTCTTGCAGCCCATGCTCGACTCGCTGTCATCCCAGACCCGGCCTCCCGACGTCCTCATCGTGGGCGATGACCTGTCCGCCGACGGGACGCTGAAGATGCTCGAGCGGTTCGCCGGGCGCGTCTCATTTCCCGTCGTCGTGGTGCGCCACGGTGAACGGCTGGGCCTTCATCGCAACACCGCGGCGATCCTCGGACGGAGTTGCGACGTCGCGGATGTCGTCGCTCTCGCAGACCACGACGACGTGTGGGCCGCCGACAAGCTCGCCGCGGTCGAAGCCGCCTTCACGCAGGCGACGCCCCCCGCTCTGTGGTTCTCGGACGCCGAGTTGATAGATGAGGTCGGGGCGCCCCTGTCCGTGCGGCTGTTCGACAAGGTTCACTTGAGCGTCGACGACCGCGCAGAGCTCCGGCGAGGGGGCGGTCTGCGGCGCCTGGTCTACGGGCAGACGGTGACGAGTCCCACTATGGCCTTCGCCGCCGACCTGGTTCCCCACTGCCTCCCGTTTCCTGAGGACGTGGTCGCGGGGGACCGGGCCTTCCAGCAGGACGGATGGGTCGCGGTGCTCGCTCGGGTGCGGGGGGATGTCGCGATCGATGAGCGTCCCCTGATCGCTTACCGGCAGCACGGGCGCCAGATGTCACATCAGGAACGCCTCGAATCATCGTCACGCGCCGCCGGATCCCGGCGAGAGGACCTCGAGCGCGAGCAGCGTCGCGCCCGCCTCGTGGCGGACCGGGTGCGACGCGATGACGGTGCCTGGCATCCCGATCGACGTGACGAGATACTCGCCCTCGATCGGTTCCTCTCCGCCCGCATCCAGCGCGGAGGGATCCTTGCTCGAGTGCTGGCAATCGGCCGCGAAGTGGGCGCCGGTTCCTACCACCGGTTCGCTCGAGGTGCCCGGACTGTCCTGTATGACCTGGTCTACGCCTTCCGCTCGTGAGGCCGACCGCCAGCGCGACGCGACGTCGGGGTGCACCGTAGAGTCCGTGCCCCCTAGTCGATCGTGGCGAGGGGCGGCACGGCGGTCACCTCACGAGAACTCCCCCTCGGGGTTCCAGGTCTTCCAGTGCGTCGGGTCGTCGATGACGACACGGTCGATCGACGCGCCCGGATCATCGGTCGTGACGCCGTCGCCGCTCAGAGACCGGCGCCACAGGGTCTCGCGCTCCGCCGGCGGGATCGACGCCCACAGTCGCCAATGCGTCGCGATCGAGGCATCCTTCCCCGCCGCCTCCAGCGCGGCGACCCCGTGGTCGACCTTGCGGCTGTACTGCTCCAGCGAACGGTAGGAGTAGTGGAGCATGTGGAGGCCCCGCACGGGGAGTTCGACGGCGTCGCGGAGGGCGTGGTTTCCCTCGCCGACCCACACCCATCGCCGCGCACGGAAGCAGACCCGCAGCCACGCGCTCGCGTGCCGTTCGACCTGCACCGACTGGCGGCGGGTGAAGTCGATGGCGCCGTCTTCGACGGTCGGGAAGACATTGCGGAAGTCGCACCAGGCGGATGCCACGTCGAGGTGCCGCAGGAAGTCGCCGACCGACTCGCCCTCGGCGAACCAGAACTCGTCGGCATCGAACGGGACGATCCAGTCGGCGCCCGCCCGCCAGGCGAGATGCGCCAGATACGAGACCTTGCCGCCCTGGTGGAAGCCGACCTGCCGGTCGACTCCGACGTGCACGCGCGGATCGGCGGCGGCGAGCTCGTCGAGCAGGGCGCGTGTGCGATCGGTCGACATGTTGTCGACGACGATGATGCCGTCCAGACCCTGATCCAGCATGTGCCGGATCGTGTGCTCGACGATGTCCTCCTCGTTGCGGGCGAGGCACACGCCCCACACCGCTCCCGCCTGTCGGCGCGCACGCGGCAGGTTCGGCACCGAGATCGAAGCGTTGATCCGGCGCTGGCCGCGCCCCCAGCGTTCCCGTTGCAGGTTCGCGAGAAGCCGCGCGCGGTTCACGCGGGCGACGACGGATGCCGGAAGGCTGTCGCGAACTCGTCGGCGAAGTGTGCTCATCGCGGCTTCCGGTGTCTCAGGCGGCCGACCGTGCCCTTCCCCCACCGCGCCAGCCACCGGCCGCGATTGCCGGGCGGCGCGCTCCCGAGGAGCAGCGAGAGCTGGTCGGCGGTCGACAGGCCGGTGCGGGGGAGCTCCCGCAGCAGATGCTCGAGATTCGGTCCGAGGTGTCGGTCGGCGGGGAAGATGCCACCCAGTCGGACGCTCATCATGGCCGAGAGCATGGGCCCCGCCATGGGCGACACGGTGGAGGTGGAGCTCGGGTGAACGCGGTAGAGCAGGTCGGCGGTGTCGATGCGGTGGATCGGGCCTGCGATGCGCGCCACGTTGAGGTTGAGCAGGTGATCGTCGAGGGCCCGGGCGTGCGGGGCGAACCCTCCCGCCGACAGGGCGGTCTCGCGGTCGTAGAGCACCGCCGTGGTCAGCATCGCGGCGCCCTCGAGGAGTCGCTCGACCCCGATCTCCTCCGGATTGCCGGCGCGCTTCGAAGGGGAGTCGACGAGTGCGTTCTCTTCGCCCTCGATGACCCAGTCGCGCGGCCAGAGGTGCCGTCCGTCTCCGACATCGCGGAGGGCCTGGCGGTCGGCTTCGAGCGCGAACGGATGCTCCGTCGACGCGACGGCCCGGATGCCGTGGGTCGTCGCGTAGCGAACCAGGTCACGCACGCGGTCGCGCCGCCACAGGTCGTCCTGATCGACGAAGCCCACCCACCGGCCCCGTGCGTGGGCCAAGCCGCGGTTGCGGGCGACGGCGACCCCGAGGTTCTGCTGCACGAGGACGTCGGTCGGGATGCCGGTGCGCCGGACGACGTCGAGTGTGTCGTCGCGGGAGCCGTCGTCGACCACGACGATCTCCAGATCGACGTAGGACTGGCTCGCAAGGCTGCGCAGGGTGGCCTCGACGAAGCGAGAGCCGTTGTAGGTGGGGACGACGACCGTGACGAGGTCGCCGGAGCGCGAAGCGGAATCGGTCGGCATGAGGTCAGACGAACCGCTTGGCGTAGCCGAGGCGGTAGGTCAGGTCGCGGGAGCGATCGCGGATGTAGCGCGCGGGGTTGCCGCCGACGAGCGTGAACGGTGCGACATCCTTCGTCACGACCGATCCTGCCGCTACGACCGCGCCCTCACCGATCGTGACGCCGGGAAGCACGATGGAGTGGCTCGAGACCCATGCGCGGTCGCCGATCACGACGGGCGCCCCGACCTCGGCGAAGTCCGCGGCGTCGACATCGTGCTGGCGTGTGTAGATGGTGACGTGGCTGCCGAAGTTGACACTGTCGCCGATCGTGAGGCCGCTCCGGCCGTCGAGGAAGGCCGAGTCGCCGATCGTGCAGTACCGGCCGATGCGGATCCGCTCCGGCGCGTAGAACTCCGCGCGCCAGTGGATGCTCGAGGTGCGGTCGATCACCAGGCCCGCCCGTCGGTAGAAATAGCCGCGCACCCGGTGCGACGGGAAATAGCCGAGATCGGTCAGGAGTCGAAGGCGCAGATCGCTCCACACACCTCGCCACCATCCGACGGCGGCGCGCACCGGTGCGGGAGCGACGGCTTTGACGGCCTGGCGCAAGCTCGACATCGGACCCCCACCTGAGCTGTATGCGGTCACGACGAATCTAGCCGACGGGGTGCGCGGTGCGAGCGGCCGTGTCGCGAACCTTCCCGGCCGATCTAGTTGAATGGACCCACCGGCCGGAGGGGGGAACGAGATGGCGCGGCGCATCGGTGCCTATGTGCTCCCCGGCGACACGGTCTGGCTGGAGCGCACGCTCCGCGCCTACTACCCGCTCCTGGACGCTCTGGTCGTACCCGTTCCCGCTGACGGGCGGGGGTGGACGGGAGCGCCCATCCCGGTCGACGAGGCCCTCGCGGCTATCGAGCGCGTCGATACGCGCGGTCTCCTGCGGCGTGTGTCGGGGACCTGGACGCGCCCCCACGAGCCGATGCGTGCCGACACGGCGCAGCGGAACGCCGCGCTTGCGGCACTCGCCGGCGAGGTGGACTGGGTGATCCAGCTCGACAACGACGAACTGCTTCCGGATGCCGCGGCCCTCGTCGCCGCGATCGAAGAGGCCGAGAAGCGGGGCCTCGATGCGGTCGAGTGGCCGATGCGGGTCCTCTTCCGTCGCACGCGCAGGCACCTCTTCGAAGTCGTGGCGGGCGACCGCTCCCGCCGCTACGACTACCCGGGCGCGATCGCCGTGCGTCCGCACGTGCGGGTCGTGGACGCCCGCCGGGTGAGTGTCCCGTTCCTCCGCCCCGTCGTGGCCGGCGACAAGGCATCGCTCCAGCTCGCCCATCCCCTGGCCCCCGGGGAGGAGCGGTGGGAAGGGGTCGAGCCCGAGCAGGCGGTGATCCACAACTCGTGGGCGCGAAGCCCCCGCGAGATCCTGCAGAAGACCCGCTCCTGGGGTCATGCCAGCGGGTGGCGCGGCCGCCTCTACTACGCCGCCGTGTGGCTCCCGGCTCCCCTCACGTGGCGGTGGGCACGCGACATCCATCCCTTCGCCCGCGGTCTCTGGCCCCGCCTCGAGCGGCGTGCTCCCGGCCCGGGGGAGTCGCCGTGATGCACATCGTCGTCGTCCTCAACTGGCACGGCCGCGACGACACGCTTGCGTGCGTGCGGTCGATCCTCGACGGAGAGCCCGACGTCGAGGTGCTCGTCGTCGACAACGGATCCTTCGACGGCACGCTCGACGAGCTCGCGCCCGAGCCGCGCGTGCGCACGCTGCAGCTCGAGCGCAACACGGGCTTCTCGGGCGGGATGAACCGGGGTGTCGAGCGAGCCCTCGCCGCGGGGGCCGACGTCGTCACGATCCTCAATAACGACACGCTCGTGCCCGCAGGCTCGCTCTCGCGGCTCGCGGAACTCTCGGCCGGGCGGCGCGCGGTCAGTCCCACCGTGCTGTACCGCGACGAGCCCGACCGGATCTGGTTCGGCGGCGGCACGCTCGACATGCCCGACGGCTACCCGCACCACACCCCGGACGACGCCCTTGCGCCGTGCGTCGACGGCGTCCGCACGACGGAACTGCTCGCCGGATGCTGCATCACGGCCTCCGCCGAGACGTGGCGGGCCGTGGGCCTCTTCGACGAGCGGTTCTTCCTCAACTTCGAAGACTCCGAGTGGAGCGTGCGAGCGCGGGGCCGCGGCATCCGTCTCCTCGTCGCGTGCGACGTGCGCATCCTGCACGCCGTCTCGGCGTCGTTCCGGGGGGCGGCCGCCTCGCTCGGGAGCTTCTACTTCCTCCGCAACGGACTGCTGTTCTCGAAGCTCGTCGGGGCCGGCTCCGGCGCCCGCGTGCGGTTCCTGCGCCGGTTCGCGCTCGGCGGTCTGCGCCGCGCGACGTGGCCGCAGCGTCGGCGCGCGCTCGTCGTGGCGGCGTGGGCGACAGGTGCCTACGGCCTCACTCGCTTCGGCGAAGCTCCGGCCGCGCTGCGCCGCACAGCCGCCCGCTGGCAGCGTCAGGCGACGGTGTAGGCGAAGTCGGTCAGGACGACCCCGCCCGCGATGGCCTCGCCATCGGCGATCTCGGGATACGGCAGGTCGGGGAGGATCTCGAAGGATGCCGCGCCCTCCCACGCATCGAGGATCCCCTGCCGGCAGACGAAGACGTCGACCGAGTAGCGTCCGGGCCGAAGCCACAGGCCGTCGATCGTGAGCGTGAGCCGGCGGGGCGCCGACCCGTCGAGCCAGACGCCGTGCACGCGGGAGTCGCACTGCGCGAGCACGACGCCGTTCGCGTCGTTGACGTGTGCCGAGACGAAGTAGGGGAGCGTGACGTCGGCGTTGCCCTCGACCTCGATCTCGATGACCTTGGTGTCGGCGACGTGGAAGGTGGCGTCGGTCGTGACGGAGGCCGCTCGCAGCTCGCCGGTGCCGGGACGACGGGATGCCTCGACCTGCGCGGCCGCGTAGTCCTCGAACGATGCGCGGTAACGGCCCATGACCTCGTCGACGGGGCCGTGCGCGACGAGCCGGCCGGTCTGCAGGAAGAGGGCCGACGTGCAGAGGGTGAGCACCGTCTGCATCTGGTGGCTCACGTAGAGCACAGTGCGGCCGTCGGCCGCGGCATCCCGCATCTTCGCCAGCGACTTGCGCTGGAACTCGGCGTCTCCGACCGCCAGCACCTCGTCGATCGCAAGGATCTCGGTGTCGAGGTGCGCGGCGACCGCGAAGGCGAGCCGCACGTACATGCCCGAGGAATAGCGCTTGACCGGGGTGTCGAGGAACTTCTCGACACCAGAGAAGTCGACGATCTCTTCGAAGCGCCGCACGATCTCGCGCCGCCGCATGCCCAGGAGCGTGCCGTTGAGGAAGATGTTCTCGCGGCCGGTGAGCTCGGGGTGGAACCCCGTGCCGACCTCGAGGAGGCTCCCGACCCTTCCGTTCAGCTCGATGCGGCCCGTCGTCGGCGCCGTGATGCGGGTGAGGAGCTTCAGCAGGGTCGACTTGCCCGCGCCGTTGCGGCCGATGATACCGACGGCCTCGCCCTGGGGGATCTCGAAGTCGAGCGCGTGGAGGGCGTCGAAGGATTCGACTTCGTGGCGGCGGAACGGGTTCTTCGCGAATTCGACGACCGCTTCGGAAACCCGGTTCGAGGAGGAGCGGTGGCTGATGCGGTAGGTCTTGGAAACGTCGTGCGCGGTGATCGCGGACACGCGATTCGCCATGGGTCCTCCGCAGTTCGGTCGCCGAGACATCGGGGTTTGCTCGCCGGGTTTTTACGGTATCATCGCCAACGTCGCCCCTATCGGGCGTGCGGGTGTTCCGAGAGCTGGGGTCATCGGACACATCCTCGCAACGCAGCACACGTTCCCCGCACAGCGCAATAAAGACTTCTGGCCGTCGAACTGGGATCGCCGGCCGACTCTGGGGAGGGTCCACGATGAGCGAATTCGAAGAGCAGCCCACGGGCGGCATCAGTCGCCGCACCGTCACGAAGGCCATGGTCTGGGCCGTGCCCGCGATCGCGATCGCCGCGCCGGTGCCGGCATTCGCGGCGTCCGGCGGCAGCTTCAACCTCTCGGGCGCCGGCTGCAAGCTGCCCGGCAACTCGAACAGCATCTACAAGGGCTATGCGTTCCGCCTGTCGATCGCGAACACGACCAACAGCTCGATCACGCTGAACATCACGCAGATCACGCTCAACAACGTGAGCCTCGGCCAGGTCAAGATCGTGAACCTCGACACCGGCAACAGCCAGGTCAACCCGTTCCTGATCCCGGCGAACACGTCGTACCCGAACCTCGCCCTCCTCACCGAGAACGCGACCAACAGCTCGAACGGCACGCTGTCGGTCACGTACACGATCGACGGCGGCAACACGTTCACCACGGTGACCGCCACGGTCACCTCGGCGCCCCCGATCAACGGCGCTTCGTGCAGCACCTTCACCGCTGCCGAGAAGGTCACGATCAACTCGGCCATCGGCGGCGTTCCGTCGTGGCAGGCCAACACGGCCTATGCGGTCGGCGACACGGTCCAGGTGACGGGCGGCTTCCTCACGGCGATCGTCGCCGGCACATCGGGCGCGACCGAGCCGGCGCTTCCGGCACCGGGCGGCACAGTCGTCGACAACACTGTGACGTGGCAGCGCCCGGGTTGATCCCGCTTCACTGACATCGCGAAGGCCCCGCTCCGGCGGGGCCTTCTGCGTATCCGGGCCGCTCCGACAGGCGGTGCCGATCGGCGGCCCCGGTCGCCGGTGCGTCCGGCACCCCGCCGAGTCCGGTCAGATGAGGTCGGCGAAGACCCGCTCGTACCGCTGGAAGATCGTCGCGCCGACGAAGAACACGACGACCGCGGCGATCGCGGAGCCGATCAGCTGCCACGCGGGCGGCATGGCAGTCCCGAGCACCGACCAGCGGAAGCCGTCCATCATCCACGCCAGCGGGTTGACGAGGAAGAGGGGCTGCAGCTCGGCGGGCACGGCATCCGTCGAATACGCCACGGGAGTCGCGTAGAGCGCGACCTGCAGCACCCACGGGAGCACGTACTGGACGTCGCGGTACTTGACCATCCACGCCGATGCGGCCAGGCCTATGCCGACGGCGGTCGCGCCGATGACGAGCACCCACACCGGCACGAGCAGCACGGGCCAGCCCGGGTTCACGCGGTATATGACCAGGAGGACGACACCGAGCAGGAATCCGACGCCGAAATCGAGGAGCGTCGAGCTCGCGGTCGAGAGCGGCACCAGCATCCGCGGGAAGAAGACCTTCGACACGAGCGCCTGGTTCGCCACGAGCGACGGGGCCGCGCGCGAGACCGTGCTCGAGAAGAGCGTCCACGCGAGCATGCTCATGAACGAGAAGAGGAAGTACGGCACGCCGCCTGAGGGAAGCTGGGCGACGGCGCCGAACACGAGAGCGAAGATGCCCGCTGTCGCGAGGGGCTGGATGAGCACCCAGGCCACGCCGATGAACGTCTGCCGGTACCGCAGCACGATGTCGCGCTGGCCGAAGCGGAAGGCGACCTCGCGCGCCTCCCACAATTCGCGCCAGGGCGGAAGGGCGAACCTCCCCGGAGGCGTGATGACGGTCGGGCGCACGCCTCGATCGTACCGGCCCGTCCGGCACGCCCCTCCGCCGCCGCGGCCGTCAGGCGCGTGCGAGCCCGTCGATCACGGCGCGCATGGCCGCGGCGCGCTCGTCCCAACTGGCCACGGGAGCCTTCGTGCGCCCCGCCGGCGGCGTCGGCTGCGCGAGTGCGGCGGCGACCGCACCGGGGAAATCGGATGCCGCCACCACCCGCACATCCGCATCGGCGGCGTCGCGGAAGCCGGCGACGGGCGTCGCGATCACGGGGCGGCCGACCGCGGTGTATTCGTACAGCTTGATGGGGTCGAGGCTCTCGGTGAAGGGCGTCACGACGTGCGGCACGACGAGCACCTCGGCGTGCTGAAGGTAGCCGATGACATCGTCGCGGGAGCGCGGCCCGAGGAGCAGGGCCCCCGCCTCGCGCAGGCGCTGCGTCGCTGTGTCGTCGAGGGCGTTCGGTCCGACGAGGACGAGCCGCCCGTCGGCGCCGAGGGCGCGCGCCGTGGCCTCGCAGACCTCGAGGTCGAGGCGGTCGGTGTGCAGCGTGCCGACGTACACGGCGGCGCGCGGCGGGAGGTCGGCGGGGCGCGGCCGGGGGGCACGGTACGCCTCGACGTCGACCGCGTTCGGGATGAGTGTGATCGACCCCGGGCGCCCGCCCGATTTGCGGCGGACGAGCTCTGGGGAGCAGGCGACGACGGCGCCCGCGTGGCTGAGGAGCCACGCCTCGTCGTCGCGGATGCGTGCGATCTCGGCGGTCGCCCGCTCCGCCGCCGCCCAGTCGTCGGTGATGTCGTAGAGCGTCGGCCACCCGGTGAGTCGCGCGACGGCGGCGCCGTCGGGGTCGTTGACCCAGAGGAGCGGATGCCGTATCCCCACCGCCGCCGCAGCGCGCTCGACAGCGCGCGCCAGCCGCTCGTCGGCGCGCCGATCGATGCGGCGGGGGAGCGCCTTCACCGCACGGAACCGGAGAAGCCTCCCCTCGAAGCCCGGTGCCGGAGCGGGATCCAGGCCCCTCGCGGGTCTCCGCCGCGACACGAGGTCGTGCAGGGGGTCGGCGGGCGGCTCGACGAAGAGCACCCGCAGCGACGGGTCACCCTCGAGCAGACGCGCGACGAGATGCTGGTTCCGCCGCCAGACGTCGTCCCACGCCTCGAGTGAGATCACGACGAGATCGGTCATCGCCGAGACCTCGCGCGCACCGCGATCGCGGCGCGGTAGACCTCTTCCGTGCCGCGCGCCTGGGCGGCGATCGAGAACTGCGCCCGTTGCCGCGCGCGGCCCGCCTCGCCGAGGGCGAAGCGGCCTGCCGCGTCATCGCCGAGCGATGCGAGCGCGCGGGCCGCGGCATCCGGATCATCCGCTTCGAACAGTGCTCGCGGATCGAGACCCGCGAGGATCTCGCGATGCCCGCCGGCGTCGGCCGCGACGACGGGGAGCGCCGCCGCGAGGGCTTCGATGACCGCGAGCCCCAGTCCCTCGACGGGGCACGGGGCGAGAAGGACGCCGGCGGTGCGATACCGCTCGGCGAGGTCGTCGCGGAAGCCGAGGAACCGTGCGTCGACGCCGAGCCGGGCCGCGAGCTCTTCGAGCGCGGCGCGCTGCGCGCCCTCACCGGCGATCTCGAGCGACCAGCCGTGCGCGGCGAGCCCGGAGGAGGCGAAAGCGCGGATGCCGAGATCCGTGCGCTTCTCGGACTCCAGGCGCTGGGCCATCAGCACCGTGCGCTCGCGCGGGCGGGCGGGCAGGTCGGAGACGGCGACGCCGGAGTGCACGACGGTGCTCGCGCGACCGATCGCGTCTGCGACGGCTCGGCTGATCGAGAGCTCGGCGTCGATGGTCCCCGCGACGAGGGCGTCGATGGGGAGGCCGGCGAAGCGTCCGCGCGGGCTCGTGAAGTGGCGGGTCGAGACGATCGGGGGCCGTCGACGCCTCGCCGCGAGCGCCATGACGGCGGCGGCGTCGGCGGCGGTCATGTGGGTGTTGACGACATCCGCGCCCGGTGCGGCGCGGGCGATCGCCTGAACGGTCTCCGCCGTGCGCGTGGCCGGTGCGAATGAGAGCGCCGGGTGCGCCAGGCCGGGACGCATGCGAGCGGGATCGCCGCCGATGACGTGCACGCGGTGGCCGTCGGCGGCCTGCTGCACCGCGAGGCGGAGCACGAACTGCTCGACGCCGGCGAACGCCGCCGACCTGATGGCGTGGACGATCCGCAGCGGGCCGGTCATGTCGCGGCCCGCGGAGCGGCCGCCGACTCAGCCGCTTTCTCGGCGGCGAGCTCCTCGGCGAGGTCGAGGTAGCGCCGGGCGATCTTCGGCCACGAGTACTCCGCGACGCTCGCGCGGGCGGCCTCGGTGAAGGCGCCGACGGGGCGGGCGGCGATGCGCTCGAGGCGGTCGGCGATCTCGACGGGGTCGCGGCCGACCAGGTAGCCGTTCACGCCGTCCACCACGACCTCCGGCGCGACGCCCACGCGGGTCGCGACGACAGGGAGCCCCGAGGCGAGCGCCTCGAGGAAGACGAGGCCGCTGGACTCGTACACGCTCGGCAGGACGAACATGTCGGCCGCCGCGAGGTATTTCTGCAGTCCGTGCTGCTCTCCGAGGAGCATGACGCGATCCGAGACGCCGAGCTTCTCGGCGTAGGCGCGAGCGTCGTCGACCATCTTGCGGATGCCGCCGATCACGAGCAGCAGTACGGTCGGCGCGTGCACGAGCGCCTCGATCGCGGCGGGCAGGCCCTTCCGGTCGAATTCGTGGCCGACGAAGACCGCGACGCGGTGCTCGTCATCCAGCTGGAACATCGCCCTGGCCTCGGCGCGCTCCTCCGGCGTCGGCGGGCGGTACGCGTCGAGGTCGACGCCGTTGGAGATCACGACGACGGGAGGCGCGACGCGGCCGTACGAGTCCCGCAGGGTCTGCACCTCGGCGGCAGTGAGCGCGACGATGCGCCGATGGATGTGCCCGCGATAGCGCGCGCGGTCGCGGAAGTGCGTGTAGATGTGCGTGGGGTCGCGGAGGAAGCGCCAGAAGGTGTTGCCCCGTGCACGCATGGCCGCGAAGAGCACGCCGTGGTTGACGTAGACGTCGCCGGCCATGACATTGCTGTGCACGATCGCGATCGTGTCGGGATGCTCGGCGAGATACTCCTTCGCGCGCTTCGTGCCGACCGTCGAGAACCAGACGACCCGCCACGACGACACGATGCGCGCCGAGATCCGGCCTCGCGTCGCGATGGGGTCGCGGGCGCCTTGCCGCGCCCGGGTGAAGGTGAAGGTATCGACCGCGACTCCCAGGAGCCGCAGTTCGCGATCCAGATTCCACGCGACACCCGCGACACCGGACCCAGCCCCCATGAACGGCACGATCTGCACGATGCTGGTCACGCGGTCTCCCCTCGACCGAATCCCCCTCAGCCTATCCAGGCAGGGGCACGGCTCACGGCACTAGCATCTGCCTATGCCCGACGCCTTCCCGGTCGCGATGCCGCTCGTTCTGGCGGTCGTGCTCATCGCGAGCGGCGTGGCCAAGCTGCGCGCGCCGGACGACCTCGCGGGATGGCGCGATCTCGGCGTACCCGCGGCCTTCCGACGCGAGTGGCTGCGACGCCTCCACCCCTGGGCTGAGCTCGCGCTCGGCGTGGCGCTCGCGGTGCTCGGCGGGTGGCTCGGGCTCCTGGCCGCTCTCGTCGCACTCGCGCTCATGCTCGCGTACACGGTGCTCGTCGCGCGTGTCGTGCGGCGGTCGGACGACACCTCGTGCGCGTGCTTCGGCGCACGCAAGCGCGTCACTCGGGTCACGCTCGTCCGCAACATCTGGCTGAGCCTTCTCGCGCTCGTCACCGCCGCGGTCGTGTGGGCCAACCCGCTCCTCGGCGGCGCCGTGGTCGCCGCCACGGCAGACCTCGTGTGGGTCGTCGCCCTCGCGGTGGCGGCCGTCACGGCCGCCCTCGTCGTCTGGCCCGAGGGTGAGGCATCCGTCGCCGTATCGCCGCCCGCCGCCGCACCTGCCGTCGGCGGCGCCGACGATCTCGACTACATCCGCACGCGCACGCCGGCGGTTCCCGTGACGATGGCGGACGGGACCGTCGTCAACCTCCGCACGCTCGCCGCGCGCAAGCCGATCCTGCTGCTCGCGGTCTCGTCCGTCTGCGGCCCCTGCGAGTCGATCTACGAGAGGCGCGACCAGTGGCGCGCCCTGCTTCCGGAGGTCGATGTGCGGCTGCTCCTCGCCGAGCCGGCCGCGATGAGCCGCTGGACCGAGCGCGACGAGCCGCAGTCGCTCCACGACGTCGAGGAGTACGTCGCGGGCTCGATCGGCGACTGGGCGACGCCGACCGCCGTGCTCATCGGCGCCGACGGCCTCCTCGCCGGGGGGCCGGTCACGGGCGACCTCGCCGTCGAGGCGTTCGTCGGCGACGTGTACGAGAGCCTGCACGGGGAGCGCCCCGGGCAGGCCGGGTCAGTGCACGACGGTCCGGTGCGCGACGGCCCGGTGCACGACGACTCGGTGCGCGAAGGCCCGATGCGCGACGGCTCAGCTGTCTGAGAGACGCCGCTCGACCCGGAGCGGCCCCAGCCGGTAGAGCGCCGCGCGCCGCCGGGCGGCCGCACCCGCCTGGCCAGGGAGCATGAACGAGCGGACCATGGCACCCGCCCAGACGGCGACGCGCGCGACCTGCCACCCGGTGGAGCCGAAGTGCTTGCGGAAGTACCGCTCCTGCGACGCATGGAAATGGGCATCGCGCCGCCGCGCGTCGCTGCTCGTCGCGGCTCCCTCGTGGAGCGCCTCCACGCCCGGCACGAGGGTGTGGCGCCAGCCCAGGCGCGAGGCCCGGTACGCCCAGTCGGTCTCTTCGGCATAGAGGAAGAACGCCTCGTCGAGCCCGCCGACCTGCTGCAGCGCCTCGGCGCGCAGCAGCAGCACGGCGCCGATCGCATACGTCGGCCCGCGCTGCAGCCGGCCGAGCCCGACAGCCTCGAGCACGGCGTGGGCGGGCGAGGGGAACGGCCACGCGACGCGGGCGCGGTGTCCGGCGGCATCCGTCTGCGCGGGAGCGACGCTCGCGAGCCGCGTGTCGGCACGCAGGGCGGCCTGCAGGGCGGCGACCCCGTCGGGCTCGATGCGCGCATCGGGATTGAGCAGCAGCACGTCGGCGCCGGGGCGCTGACGGTGGGCGAGCCCGTGGTTCACGCCCGCGGCGAAGCCGCCGTTCCGACCCGGGTCGAGGTAGCGCACGCCGAGCTCTGCGCACAGCGCCGCGATCTCGGGGAGCGACGAGTTGTCGACGACGGTGACCGGGAGGGATGCCACGGGCTCGAGCGCCGCGCGGAGAAGCTCCGGTGCGCCGTACGCGACCACGATGATCTCGACCTCGGGCCAGGTCGCCGTCGGGTCGTCCTCGTGCAGCGCGGACCGGTACAGCGCGAGGTAGTCGTCGGCGACGGACTCCCACGAGCACTCGGCCGCCCGCGCCGATCCGAGCGCGCGCAGCTCGTCACGCCTCGTCGTGACGGCCTCGACGAGAGCGGTGCACAGAGCCGCGGCATCCGCTTCTCTCACGACGATGCCGGCCCCGCCGACGACATCCGGGAGCGCTCCGGAGTCGCTCGAGACGACCGGCACGCCGCTCGCCATCGCCTCGATCGCGACGCGGCCGAACTGCTCGACCCAGGTCGGCGTCGTCAGCGACGGAACCGCGAGCACGTCGATTCCGCGGTAGAAGTCGGGCACGGCGCCCGGAGGAAGACCACCGATGAGCTCGACGCGGTCGGAAAGGCCGCGACGGGTGAGCTCGCTCGGCAGCAGAGGGCCGAGCGGGCCGTCGCCGGCGATGCGGGCGCGCAGGCGGGGATCGCCCGCGACGGCGTCGAGGAGCACGAGCACGCCCTTCTCGGGCACGAGGCGGCCGACGTAGCCGACGGTGATCGCCGGCGAGCCGGGCCCGCTCTCCGTCTGCGGCGCGTTCGACGGGCTCGGCCCGTCGGATGGGGCCGGTGAGGAGGACGCGGGGGAGAATTCGTCGAGATCGACCCCGAGCGGGATGACGCGGGCCCGGCCCGGGAAGCCCTTGCGCTCGGCGATGCGGGCAGCCGCCGTGTTGCACGCCGACACGCCCGCCGCCGCGCGCAGCGCAGAGCGCTCGAGCCACCGGAACGGCACCGGGTAGCGCTTGGCGATGTTCTGCGCGGTGTAGAGGACGAACGGACTCCGAACGCGGCTCAGCGCCCGCAGCAGCCGCACCTCCGCCGTCGCGAGGGCGAAGGGCTCCTCGTGGATGTCGACGAGGTCCCACCCGCGACGAAGCGCGCGCAGCAGCGGCCTCGGATCGTAGACGAAGAGGGCGGGGTGCGTGCCCCACGTGCGGACGGACGTCACCTGCTCGCCGGGTAGGGGGTGCGGCGTCACCTCGACGCCGCCCTCGACCCAGTGCGCCGCGCAGACGACCTCGACCACGACGCCGCGTGCGGCGAGAGCACGTTCGCGGCCGCGCCACGCGTCCACGCCGGCGCTATGCGAGATCCTGAGCACGCGCACGGCTCACCCCCATAGACTCGATGGGCGAAACTCTATCGGGCCCGGCCCGGGCGACCACTCGGCTGGGGAGGCGAACGTGGGCGAGAGCAGTCGGCGTCCGCGCACGCTCTTTCTGGACCATGTCACGGTGCCCGGGGGCGCCGAGCTGGCCCTGGTGCGGATGCTGCGGGCCGACCCCGACTGGAACGCCGTCGTGCTGCTTCCCCCGGGTGGCGACGCCGGCGTGTTCGCCGATCTCCCCCTCCCTGTCCGATCCGCCGGCGTCGCCCAGCGCTTCGGAGCGAGCACCGCGTCCGCGGCCGAACAGGTCGGCAACGCGCTGCGGCTCGCCGCGCAGGCCATCTCGACCCGCCTGAACCGTGCCTTCCGCACTGCTGACGTCGTCGTGGCGAACACCACCCGCTCGGCGGCTTACGGGGCTCTCGCGGCATGGCTGTCGCACGTGCCGTTCGTCGTCCACATCCGCGACATGGCCGATGCCGAGGCGCTCGGCGGCGCCGGCGCGGCGATCATGCGCCGGATCGTGCTCCCGCGCGCGGACGGCATCGTCGCCGACACGAGACGAGCGCTGGCCTCGGCGCTGCCATTCGCCGACCCGCGGATCCCCGCGGCCGTCATCCCCAGCGCCTCGGGCCTGAAGCTGCGCCCGCCCGCGCCGCGCCCCGACGGACCGCTCGTCGTCGGAATGCTCGCGCGCATCGACCCCTGGAAGGGGCAGGAGCTCCTCCTCGACGCCTTCGCCCGCGCCTTCGGCGGCGGCCAGGAGCGACTGCAGCTGGCCGGCAGTGCTCCGTTCGGCCACGAGGACTTCGCCGCCCGCCTCCGGTCCCGCGCGGAGGAGCTCGGCGTCAGCGGGCAGCTCGACCTCCTCGGCCACGTCGCCGACGTCGACGCGCTGCTGGATCGCTGGCACGTCGGCGTGCAGGCATCCCTCCGCGCCGAACCCCTCGGGCAGAACGTCCTGCAGTACCTCGCCGCCGGCTGCGCGACGATCGTCGCCGACGAGGGCGGGCCGGCCGAATGGGTCGACGACGGCGTCAACGGGCTTCGGGTCGCCCCGCGCGACGCGGGTGCGCTCGCGGCGGCGCTCCGACGACTCGCCGACGACGCGGGCCTGCGCGAACAGCTCGCAGACCGCGGCGCGCGGACGCCGCGATTGCAGGAGGATGCCGAGATCTCGGCCGAGCACCGCCGGTTCTACCGCGAGGTGCTGGCCGCCCGCACGCGGCGGAACGCCCGATGACGGGCTTCACGGTCTTGACGGTCTGCACCGGCAACATCCATCGCTCCGCTCTCGCGCACGAACTCCTCGCGACCTGGGCGCAGTGGTACCTCCCGGCGGATCTCCGCCGCGACGTGACGGTCGGAAGCGCGGGGACGGGAGCAGCCGTCGGCGCGCCGATGGGCGTCACGACCTGGCGCATCGCACGGTCGCTGGGCGCCGAGGACGGCTCGCATCGCGCGCGTGCCGTGACCGATCGCCTCATCGCCGAGGCCGACCTCGTGCTGGCCGCTTCGCGCGCGCACCGCGACGAGATCGTGCGCCGCGACCCCCGGGCTCTGCGGCGCAGCTTCACGATCCGCGAGGCCGGCCGCATCGCGGCACTCGCCGCGCCGGGGCATCCGCACTCGCCCGACGATCTGCGCGCCGTCGTCGCACGCATGGCAGACCGGCGCGCCGATGCGGCACCGCACTCGCGCTCCGACGACGACATCATCGATCCGCAGGGCCGCGACGTCTCGGCCTACGACGCCATGGTGCGCGAAGAGGTGCCGCCGCTCGTGCGGCTGGCCGTCGTGCTGTTCGGGATGCCGCGCGCCGACGCCGACGAGTACCTCAGGGTAGCCGGCGCCCCCGCCCTTCTCAGGTGAGGCGGGGCCGCCGATCGTTCTCTTCCCAGGCGGCGCCTGGGATGATCGACCTCACGGTCGCCGCGCGGCCGTGGATGCCCCCTCGTCGAAAGGCATGACCATGTCCGCACGTTCCGTTCTGGCAGGCATCGGCGCGCTCGCGCTCGCGGGCCTGCTCCTCGCCGGCTGCTCCACTCCTTCGGGGGCCCCCGGCGCATCGAGCGAGACCTCGCCCTCGCCCTTGGTGCAGGCCGACCCCGATCTCGGCGCCGCGTGGCTCGACGGCGGTCGCATGATCGGCCTCGTCACGCTCGGAAGCTCGACGTGCGTCCCGGTCGCCGACGAGCCGAAGCTCGATGGCGACGGCGTGCTCCAGGTGGCGCTCATGGCGCCCGAGTCGAACAGGGCGTGCACCGCCGACCTCGTTCCTCGCGTGACCCTCGTCGGCGTCCCGGCCGACGTCGACCCTGCCGCCGATCTCCAGATCCAGGTCTCGGGCGACGACTACTACGGCGAGGTCGAGCTCGCGGGCGTGGAAGGTCTCACGGCCGGCGGTGAGACGGACTACAACCCGAGCGCCGGATGGGCGACCGCCCCCGGCCAGTTCGTCCTCCTCACGTGGGGCTCGTCGAGCTGCGTGCCCGTGGTTCAGGATGTCGCGGCCACCGGGCCCGCCCAGGTCACGGCGACCTTCCAGACGCCCCCGGCCGACCAGGTCTGCACGATGGACATGGCGCCCCGCGCCCAGGTCGCGGCGGTCAACGATCTCAGCGAAGGGTCGAACGTCGAGCTCGTCCTGACGGGCGACCAGTACGAGAACGTGAAGGTCCCGATCTACGGCTCGAACGCCGTGTGACCCGGCATGGCGTCCGGAGGCTCCGGACGCTATGCCCACGGCGAACAGCGGCTTGCGGCATCCGGTCGCTCGTTACCCTCGTCTGTAAGGCGCCCGGTGCATCCGCACGCAGTGCGTCCCGGAGGAAGAACGATGTTCGAGAGATTCACCGACCGTGCCCGTCGTGTGGTCGTCCTCGCCCAAGAAGAGGCGAAGATGCTGAACCACAACTACATCGGCACCGAGCACATCCTGCTCGGGCTCATCCACGAGGGCGAGGGCGTCGCCGCCAAGGCGCTCGAGTCGCTCGGCATCTCGCTCGACGCGGTGCGCGAGCAGGTGCAGGACATCATCGGCCAGGGGCAGCAGCAGCCGACCGGTCACATCCCCTTCACGCCGCGTGCCAAGAAGGTGCTCGAGCTGTCACTGCGCGAAGCGCTGCAGCTGGGCCACAACTACATCGGCACGGAGCACATCCTGCTCGGCCTCATCCGCGAGGGTGAGGGCGTGGCGGCCCAGGTGCTCGTGAAGCTCGGCGCCGACCTCAACAAGGTGCGCCAGCAGGTCATCCAGCTCCTGTCGGGCTACCAGGGCAAGGAGCCGGCCGCCGTCTCCGGCGCCGCGCACGACAACCCGCAGGCTGCCCAGGGCGGCTCGCAGGTCCTCGACCAGTTCGGCCGCAACCTCACGCAGGCCGCGCGCGAGAACAAGCTCGACCCGGTGATCGGGCGCGAGAAAGAGATCGAGCGCGTCATGCAGATCCTGTCGCGCCGCTCCAAGAACAACCCCGTCCTCATCGGCGAGCCCGGCGTCGGCAAGACCGCCGTCGTCGAGGGTCTCGCCCAGGCGATCGTGAAGGGCGATGTCCCCGAGACGCTGAAAGACAAGCAGCTCTACTCGCTCGATCTCGGCTCGCTCATCGCCGGTTCCCGCTACCGCGGCGACTTCGAGGAGCGCCTCAAGAAGGTCACCAAGGAGATCCGCACGCGTGGCGACATCATCGTCTTCATCGACGAGATCCACACGCTCGTCGGGGCCGGTGCCGCCGAGGGCGCGATCGACGCCGCGTCGATCCTCAAGCCCCTCCTCGCCCGTGGCGAGCTCCAGACGATCGGTGCGACGACCCTCGACGAGTACCGCAAGCACTTCGAGAAGGATGCCGCGCTCGAGCGCCGCTTCCAGCCGATCCAGGTCGCCGAGCCGAGCCTTCCGCACGCCATCAACATCCTGAAGGGCCTGCGCGACCGCTACGAGGCGCACCACAAGGTGCAGATCACCGACGGCGCGATCGTCGCGGCGGCGAACCTCGCCGACCGCTACATCAGCGACCGCTTCCTGCCCGACAAGGCCATCGACCTGATCGACGAGGCCGGCGCTCGCCTGCGCCTGTCGATCCTCTCGAGCCCGCCCGAGCTGCGCGAGTTCGACGAGAAGATCGCCAAGGTCCGGGAGGACAAGGAGCAGGCCTCCGAAGACCAGGACTTCGAGAAGGCCGCGTCGTTGCGCGACGAGGAGAAGTCGCTGCTCGCCGAGCGCCTGCGCCTCGAGAAGCAGTGGCGCTCGGGTGACGTCGCCAGCCACGCCGTCGTCGACGAGGGCCTGATCGCCGAGGTGCTCGCCCAGGCGACCGGCATCCCGGTGTTCAAGCTCACCGAGGAGGAGTCGAGCCGTCTCGTCTTCATGGAGAAGGCGCTGCACCAGCGCGTCATCGGCCAGGAAGAGGCGATCGCTGCTCTCGCCAAGACGATCCGTCGTCAGCGCGCGGGCCTCAAGGACCCCAAGCGTCCCTCGGGCTCGTTCATCTTCGCCGGACCCACGGGTGTCGGAAAGACCGAGCTCGCCAAGGCGCTCGCCGAATTCCTCTTCGACGACGAGCAGGCGCTCATCGCGCTCGACATGTCGGAGTTCGGTGAGAAGCACACCGTCTCGCGGCTGTTCGGTGCCCCTCCCGGATTCGTCGGCTTCGAAGAGGGCGGCCAGCTCACCGAGAAGGTGCGTCGCAAGCCGTTCTCGGTCGTGCTGTTCGACGAGATCGAGAAGGCGCACCCCGACATCTTCAACTCGCTCCTGCAGATCCTCGAAGAGGGTCGTCTGACCGACGGTCAGGGCCGTGTGATCGACTTCAAGAACACCGTCATCATCATGACGACGAACCTCGGCTCGTCTGCCATCGCCGGTGGCCCGGTGGGGTTCCAGGTCGAGGGCAACAGCGGCACGACGTACGAGCGGATGAAGGGCAAGGTGAACGAGGAGCTCAAGCGCAACTTCAAGCCCGAGTTCCTCAACCGCGTCGACGACATCATCGTGTTCCCGCAGCTCGACAAGGACGAGTTGCGCCAGATCGTGGGTCTGTTCACCAAGCGACTCGGTGAGCGGCTGCTCGACCGTGACATGACGTTGGAGCTGACCGATGCCGCGAAGGACAAGCTCATCGAGATCGGCTTCGATCCGACGCTGGGCGCACGACCCCTGCGTCGCGCGATGCAGCGTGAGGTGGAGGACCGCCTGAGCGAGAAGATCCTGCACGGCGAGCTCAACACGGGCGATCACATCAGGGTGGACGCGCAGAACGGCGAGTTCGTCTTCGAGAACGGCCCGCGCGGCGAGAAGGTGGCCGTCGGGGTCGTCTCGACGCCGGAGATCTCGGCGACGCCCGACCTTGCGATCACCTCGGACTGACTCGATCGGGGCCCTCCGGCCCGACGAAACGACGAAGAGCGGATGCCTCGGCATCCGCTCTTCGTCGTCTGCGGGTTGCTCGTCGACGTCTGCGCGCTCGTGAGAGTTCCCTCATCCAGTGGGAGATCGACCGGAGATTTGGCAGGGTGGTACCAGGCGGTCAGAAATAGCCCGTGTCGTTACCTTCGGCTTCTGAGCCATACGTTATGTGCTGCGCTTCGGTGCGGCCGTGAGTGCCCCCGCCCACCCGACCGCAGGAAACGAGGAACAGCAATGATCGAGCGCGCCACCAGATTCGGACTCGTGGGAGCGGCCGCTTCCCTAGCGCTGGCCGCGGCCCTGGTCGTCGCACCGTCCGCGGCGCCGACCGCCTCGGCTGCGGTCGGATGCAGCTCGCTCAACGGGGTCAGCGTCACCGCCCCCAGCTACTCCGCCTCCGCGGTGGTCCTCAACGCGGGCGACAAGATCACCGTGACCGCCTCTCCGGTGACCTCCACCCAGAAGATCCTGCTCTCGGCCGCCAACGGGCTGAATTTCGCTTTCTACGAGGGCTTCGCGGCGACGGGCGTCACCTACACGGCGCCCGCGGCCGGAAGCTACAGCCTCAGCTGGGCGCTGGCCAAGTCGACGGAGCCCACCCCGGCCAACCTGACCTGGACGATCACAGCGACGTGCTCGTCGGCTGTGGTCTCACCGGACCCGACCACGACCGTGCCGAAGGGCAAGGGCAAGAGGAAGTAGCGTCGCCCGACCTCGCGATCACCTCGGACTGATTCGATCGGGGCCTTCCGGCCTGACGAACGAATGGAGAGCGGATGCTTCGGCATCCGCTTTTCGTTGTTGTGGGTGTTATTTGAGGCTGCCGGCGGTGAGGCCTTCGGTGATCTGTCGGTTGAAGGCGATGTAGATGATGATCATGGGGATTGTGACGATGGAGAGTGCGGAGAAGAGCAGGCTGTAGTCGGTGACGTATCGGCTGGAGAAGGCGAGGAGTCCGGTGGGGATGGTTTTGAGTTCGTCGTCTTGGATGTAGAGGAGGGCGAGGAGGAACTCGTTCCAGCAGGAGAGGGCGGAGAAGACCGCGACGGTGGCGAGGCCTGGTCGCAGGAGTGGCATGGCGATCATGCGGAAGATGCGGAAGTCTCCGGCGCCGTCGATGCGGGCGGCTTCGAAGAGTTCTTCGGGGATCGCGTCGAGGAACACTTTGAGGAGGTAGGTGGCCAGGGGGAGTCCCATGGCGGTGTAGGGGATGATGAGGGCCCAGTAGGTGTCGGTGAGGCCGAGGTTGGTGAAGATCGTGCTTTGGGCGATGAAGTAGGACTGCAGCGGCAGGATGAGGCCGAGGGAGAGCAGTCCGAGCAGGAGTTTGGCTCCGCGGAAGCGGTAGCGGCTGAACGCGAAGGCGGCGGCGGAGGAGAGCGCGAGGATCGCGAGTACCGATACCGAGGTCACGATGGCGCTGTTGAGGGCGTAGCGGCCGATGTTGCCGATTTCCCAGGCCTGCGCCCAGATCGAGAAGTCGAACGAGGTGGGCAGGGAGAACGGGGTGGTGAAGATCTCCGTGTTGCTTTTGAAGCTGGAGAGCACCATCCATACGAGCGGGATGAAGAAGATGAGCGCGAGCGCGGCGAGGCCCACGTAGACGAGGCCTCTGCCAAGGCGGATGGCGGGGTTCATCGGACGACCTCCAGGGTGGGGACGGATGCCGTGTCCGCCGGGTCCGGTTGCGCGACCGTGTTTCGCGCGGTGTTTCGCGCGGTGTTTCGGGTGGTGTTTCGGGTGGACTTGCGTGAGGGCCGATCGTCGCTGTCGCCGCGTCGGCGGATGGCGGTGGCGATGAGGCCGATGGTGACGACGACGGCGGTGAGGACGACGGCCATGGCTGAGCCGTAGCCGACTTGGCCGGTGTGGAACACGGATTGCACGAGGTAGGTGGTGGGGATCTCGGTGGAGTGGTAGGGGCCGCCGTTGGTGAGGACGTAGAACAGGTCGAAGGATTGGAACCCGCCGGTGACGCAGAGGAGGATGGCGACCTCGATGGAGTTGCGGATGATGGGTACTCGCACGCGCCAGAAGATGGTGTTCTCGCGGGCGCCGTCGAGGCGGGCGGCTTCGACGACTTCGGTGGGGACCTGGCGGAGGGCGGCGTAGAAGATCGTCATGTAGAAGCCGGCGTAGACCCAGCCTGAGACGAGGCAGATTGCCAGCAGTGCGGTCTGTTCGTCGCCGAGCCAGACGCGGGTCCAGTCTTCGAGGCCGAGTGCGCGGAGGGCTCCGTTGACGAGCCCGAAGTCGGGGTTGTAGATGAAGGACCACAACACCGCGACGACGACCATCGGCAGCATGACGGGGGTGAAGATCGCGACCCGGAACCACAATGATCCGCGTGTGACGGAGATGGCGATGCCGGCCAGGACGAGCCCGACCAGCACCTCCACGACGAGCGTGACGAGGATGTAGATGACGACGTTCACGAACGACTGCTGGAACACGGCGTCGCCGAAGGCGCGCACGTAGTTGTCGACGCCCACGAACACCGCCTCGGAATACCCGTCCCATTCGGTGAGGCTGAACGCGCCCGTGAAGACGAACGGGACGAGCACCGCGAACCCGAAGACGATGAGCGCGGGTGCGATGAAGAGGTAGGGGGCGAGGGGTCGGTGTGCTCTCATGGGGTCCTCCGGTCAGGAGTGTGCGGGGCCGAGGGGGTGCTCGGCCCCGCACAGGGAGTTACTTGGAGGTCTGCTCCTGGAGCTGGGTGACCGCGTCGTCGGCGCTGGTGCGGCCGCCGAGGACCTCGGCGAGGCTGCGGTAGAACGCGTCGGCGACGTCGAGGTCGTAGCCGGTGTCGGGCGGGCTGATGACCACGGGCGCCTCGGAGAGGAGGGAGTTCAGCCGGATGGTGCGCTCGTCGATGGACGCCGATGCCGTGGCGGTGACGGGAACGGCCTCGGCCTCGATGAAGGCCTGCGTGTTCTCCGCCGAGCTCAGCAGAGCGAGGAACTCGGCGGCCTTCTCCTGCTTGTCGTGGCCGCTCTTGGCGTTGACGACGTATCCGGTGATGACGCCGATGACGCTGTCCGGGTCGGCCTCCCCGGGCATCGCCGGGAGGTTCACGAAGTCGAAGTCGAGGTCGGGGGCTTCGTCGATCGCCCAGCTCACCAGCCACGAGCCGATCGCGTGCATCGCGGCCTTGCCCTGGAAGAACAGCTGCGCGCCCTCGTTGTCGTCGATCGCGTTGACCGACTCGTTGACGCACTTGTGCTGCGCAAGCTGCTCCACGTAGCCGAAGGCGGTCTTCCATTCGGGGGTGTCGAAGTCCGCCTGCCCGCTGAGTGCCTTGTCGTACTCCTCGTGACCCACGACCCGCGAGACCAGGTGGGCCAGCCAGTTCCCCGCCGCCCACAGGTCCTTGTTGCCCGAGGCGATCGGCACGATCCCGTCGGCGGCGAGCGTGTCGCACGCCTCGAGCAGCTCGTCCCACGACGTCGGTGCCTCGAGCCCTTCGGCGTCGAGGATCTCGGTGTTGTACCAGAGGACGTTCGTGACATCGGCGATGTGGGGCACCATCAGGATCCGTCCGTCGGCCGTGACGGCACCGTACTGATCGTCCTCGAGCACACCGGTCAAGGGCCCGTCTTCGACGAACGGCGTCAGGTCGGCGACGAACCCGTCGTCGTTGCGCGTGGCAAGGCGGTTGCCCGCCCACTCGAAATACACGTCCGGCGCATTGCGACCGTTCAACAGGTTCGGCAGCCCGATCGTCTGATACATGTCGTCATCCTGGAAGTTCAGATCGACCTTCCACCCATCGTTGGCCGCCTCGAACTGCTCAGCCACCGACTCCCACACCCGGATCTGCGCCTCACCCGGAGAACCCATCGCCACCCGAAGCGTCTTGTCATCCGCCGCCGACGCCCCACCACCAGCACAACCGGCGAGGGCGAGAACCACGACTCCCACCACAGCCACCGCGGCGGCGCTGTGGAGACGCTTGTTCGCCGTGGATGCGGCTGTGGCGGCCCGAAGCGGGCGGGCATGTGCGACTCTGCGCATGTGTCACCTTCTAGTTAGTAAAGTTTCCTATCTGGAGATTAGACCCTAGGCACGGGGGTTCTGTCAATCCCGAGGATCACAGGGCGGGAAAACGGCGGCGCGTCGCCGCCGTGGCACGAGCCCGTGAGGGCGAAGTCGACCGTTGACACCGTGGGACCGCGCCACTACGGTGCAGGATAGTAAGGTTTCCTAACTCGGTGGAGATCGTGGCGCAACGGACTGACGAACGCCCGAAGCATCCATCGGATCGGATTCAGCACGACCTCTCAACATCACAACCAGGGAAGGAAAAACCATGCGCTTCAAGTGGAAGCCAGCGGTTCTCATCTTTGCTCTACTCGCCGGCCTCACGGGAGCGGCGCCGGCAGCATTCGCTGCCCCGCCTGTCACCGCAGGGAAGGCGACGGTGCTCTACACCTACGATCAGGCGCTGACCAAGCTCGGCTCGTCCGATGCAGAAGCCGCTGTGAAGATGTACCTCGGGTTCGTTCAGGACGCGACGTATCGTCCCGCAACCGCGAACCCCGGTGTCGACATGCCGACGGATCTTGCGAACGCCAAGACCTTCGTCAACTACGAATTCGATGTCAAGCCGTCTCTCTTCCCGGCGCTTCGCGGTGTGAACACCTCGGTCCTCGACCACAACCGAAAGAACCTGTGGATCGGCACGGATAAGGGCGTCACGAAGATCGAGCTGAAGAGCAACAGGGCGACGGAGTACAAGACCGCCGACAAGCAGCTCGTCGACGACGAGGTACTGCTGCTCATCTCCGACGGCGGCAAAGGCGTGTTCGCGATCACGGAATCCGGCGTTGCCCGGATTTACGGCTAAGGAAGGGCAGCCACTCAATGTCAATCATGAACAAGAACCTCAAGAGAGTGATCGGCTGCGCTGCAGCCGCCGCTCTGCTGGTCTCGCTGCCTGCTGCGCCGGCTCTCGCGGCGAAGCCGCAGGGCGCCTCCTTCTCGGCCGTCAAGCTGGAACCCGTTCGAACGAAGGAGGTCACCTACTACAAGCCGGGGACCGCGACGCCGGCGATCCAATGGGTGACCGACAAGAATGCGCCCACCTTCCTGCCGGTCGGAGTGACCGATGATGTCACGAGCGTGGTGAAGGACGCAGAGGGCGTCTACTGGATCGGAACTCAGAACGGACTGCAGCGCGTCAACTTCGACGAAGAGGATGAGCGCGACATCGTGCAGTATTTCGCCGGACCACGCTACATGTTCGACGGTGACGATCACGTGACGGCGCTGGCCAGTGACGGACAGGGCGGTGTGTGGGTCAAGAATGCGCGAGGTATCACGCACATTGCAATGCCGTTCAAGACGCTGCGCGAGAAAGCCACCGCTTATGAAGACGTCATCCAGTCGGTTCACGATCGCCGCGGGATGACCTCCGACGCACGGTTCACCTTCACCCCCACCGACGCAGCTCGCGGGATCAACTACAGCGACGGCACATTCACGTCACATGCAGAGACGAGCGACAACGACGGACTGTGGACGGCGATGTACGCGATCGGTGAGATCTACCGCTACAGGACGCTGCTCGAGCAGGGCGGCTCGCCGGCGGAAGTCGCTGCAGCGAAGACTGCCGCACTTCGCGCCACGAAGGCGGTGCTGCTGCTGGACTATGTGTCCGGCCGTGGCAATGGCTTCCCGGCACGCTCGTACATGTTGACGAGCGAAGCGGGTGCACAGACGTCTGACGGCACAGACTTCGGCTTCCAGAACCAGAACGGATTCTGGTTCCATCCGGTGATGGACGGCTCGCCGAATCCGAACGGCATCATCCCGAGCATGGAACGTGTCGATGAGGACAACCAGCCCATCGAGCCGATCGGCTACTCGATCGCCCGTGTCACCAAAGACGCGATGACCAAGATCGGCGGCAAGCTGTTCCCCTCCGGTGGAGACGGCGAGATGAACTACAACGGCCTCACGCTGACGGCGGATGCGGTCACGAAGCTGAACGCTTCACGACCTGCCGATGCGCAATTGGGCGATGACGTCTATGTGAAGGTGACCGATTCGGTGCAGCAGGTGCTTCCTGTCATCACCTCGGCTACCAACACGAAGAAGAAGCCGGGCGCTGACACGGGGACGAGCGCTGCGAACCCGCCCCTGTTCCAGCTCACGGTGCCGGTTTACGAGCAGATCCCGACCTTCTTCAACGACCTGTTCCCAGAGTCGGCGATCCGGGATGGCCACATCGACATGAGCCAGATCGTCTACAAGGCCGACACGTCGTCGGATGAAGTCATCGGACATTACGCCTTGTTCTTCGCAGCCGACGAGTTCCTGGTGGGCGACAGTCCCGCTCCGGAGATGGCCGCGCTCAAGGGCATCATCGAGCAGACAACCGAGCGCATGACCGATCTGATCCTCAAGGATGACCACTTCTACATCGAGGATGCGACGGGCAAGTCGACCCTGTGGTCCAAGTGGTTCGCCAAGTATTTCAACGACACCACGGGTGCGATGGAGCAGCGTCCGGAATGGGCCTCCAACGTCGGCGTCGACGCTGACGGCGAAGACTCGCTTTCCTACGGGTTCGAGGACGCGCCGCTGAATGCGCTCGAAGTGATGTCCATCCTGAAGACGGCCGGCAACATCATCGGCAAGCAGGAGTACAAGGACGCCTATGACGTGCTGTTCGACACGTCGGGATACAGCAAGGAAGAGCCGTATTTCAACGGCAAGGGCTATATCGACATGGCGACCGAGTATATCGATCGCCGTCTCATCCGGCAGGCGACGAATGCATACGGGATCAACAACAATGAATTGGTGACCCGCGACAACTATGAAGCCGCGTATGCCGAGGCCGGCGACGACATCGAAGACCGGTCCAACATCAACGCCACCCTGCACCACGATTGGACGCAGTACATCAACTACTCCGACGAGGAGCTGGCTTGGTTCGCGCTGTATCCGCTCATTCTGCAGGAGAACGATCCGGCCAAGCGCCCGCAGATCGTCGAGGCGTTCGATCAGTGGTACGCCAACGAGGTGCGTGAGGAGAACCCGTACTACACGTTCCTCTATCAGCTGGCACACCCGGAGAGGAAGGACATCGATCTCCAGTCGGCCGTCCGATACCTGGATCGGCAGTACGAATATCAGATCGAATTCCCGGTGCAGACGAACCGTCAGGATGTCTTCTACATCGAGCCCGGCGATCGCGACGATTACAAGCAGACGAACTACGTGCTGCCGCCCGATGAGCGACGTGCCATGAAGAACAACGGCAATCCGTTCGAAGCCGAGCACCAGGCCGCCGGCGTCTACCCTGACTACGACTACAGCAGTGGGAGCTTCGTCGTCGGATTCACCTTCACGCTGCCTTACTGGATGGGCCGCTACCACGGCATCATCAAGGAGTAGCGCGACGCGAGTCGCATGAGAGGGCCACCACACCGGCGTGAGACCACGTCGTGTGGTGGCCCTCTCTGTCAACACCGCCGGCACCGCCCGCGCACCCGCCCAGGACGGGTATCCTCAAGCCCCGAGCGAGCCGGCTTTCCCGCGCGTTCCCACCGGGACAGCTCTCTGAGCTCCAGTGAGCCGTGAGCCGCATAAAGGAGGCGGAGGCCGGCGTTGACACCTTCCCTCGCGATCACTAATGTCTAGATAGTAAAGTTTCCTAACTTCGCGGAGGACTTCCCGGTGAACACATCGGTACAAGGCGACAGCCGTGGCCCGGCGCCCGCACAGCCAGGCCTGTTGCGCACCCTGAACAATCGTGTCGTGCTCGACCTTCTGATCGAGCACGACACCCTGAGCCGCAGCGACGTGCGCACGCTTACAGGGCTCTCGAAGCCCACCGCGTCGTTGCTGCTTCAGCGGCTCGAAGAGAGCGGGCTCGTGCGCCCGAGCGGGCTGGGCGACACCGGCCCCGGCGGCCGTGCACCGCAGCTCTACCGCATCAATCCGACTGCGGGGTATGCCGCCGCCGTCGACGTTCGCCCGGGGAGCGTGCGGGTGCGCATTTCGAACATCGCGGGAGCGGTGGTCACGGAGTGCGCAGATGAAAGCGATCAGCCCGTCAACGGCCCTGAGAGTGCCGCCGCCATCATCCGGTCCTGCTGCGACTCGGCAGGACTCTCCCCTGCCCAGCTCGACGCGATCGTCGTCAGCGTGCCCGGTTCGTACGACATCGCGACCGACTCTCTCAGCTACGTCGACCATGTCCCCGGCTGGCAGCACCCCTCCGTCGGCGCCGAGCTGCGGATGCTGTTCCCCGACGCGTCGGTCGCCATCGAGAACGACGTGAATCTCGCCGCCATCGCCGAGCGGCGCGCCGCCAGCGGTGAGTCGGACAGCTTCTTCCTCTTCTGGCTCGATGACGGCGTCGGCGGAGCGATCATGATCGACGGGGCGCTTCATCGCGGCACTCGCGGCGCGGCCGGCGAGGCCGCATTCCTGCTCATTCCCGGTGCCGTACTCGATGCGGAGAGCCGCACAGACGGAGCGCTCGAGCGCCTCGTCGGCGAGCAGGCACTCCGCGGGCTGGCCGCGGGAGCCGGGCACGAGGCAGCGTCCGCAGCCGAGGCGCTCAGTGCGCTGCTCGAGGATCCCGACGCAGCGCCCGCCGTCGCCGAGCTCTGCAACCGCTACGCGTGCGCCATCGCCTCCGTCGTCGCATTGCTCGACCCGGCGCGTATCGTGCTCGCCGGGAAGCTCGCGCGGCTCGGCGGCGAACGACTGCGCGCCGAGGTGGCCCGACAGCTCGCCGCGATCCTGCCGGCGGCGCCCAAGCTCACCCTCACCGTGGCGACCGACACCCCGATCCTCGACGGCGCGATGCTCATGAGTCTCGGGATCGCACGCGACCGGGTGTTCACGACATGAGCGGGCGTCGCATTCGGCTGGCCGTCGTGGGCGGCGGCTCGACCTACACGCCCGAGCTCGCGGACGGTATCGCTCGACTCGGCAAGAACCTCCCCGTCGAGGAGCTCGTGCTGGTGGACCCCGACCCCGCACGCATTGAGGTCGTCGCGGGGCTCACATCGCGCATACTCGCCGCTGCCGGCAGCTCTTGCCGCGTCACCACGACTGCCGACATCTCAGCGGCCGCGGAAGGTGCAGACGCGGTGCTCGTGCAACTGCGCGTCGGCGGGCAGGCCGCCCGCGGTCGCGACGAGAGCTGGCCGCTCGAGTGCGGCTGCATCGGGCAGGAGACGACGGGGGCCGGCGGCCTCGCCAAGGCACTGCGCACGATCCCCGTCGTGCTCGACATCGCGCGCCGGGTGCGAGCCGTCAACCCCGACGCCTGGATCGTCGACTTCACGAACCCTGTCGGGATGGTGACTCGTGCGCTGCTCGACGACGGGCATCGTGCCGTCGGCCTGTGCAACGTGGCCATCGGCTTCGAGCGGCTCTTCGCTTCGCTGCTCGGCGTCGAGCCGGAACGAATCGAGCTCGACCACGCCGGGCTCAACCACCTCAGCTGGGAGCTCGGCGCGCGCATCCGCCATGACGACGGGACAGCCACCGAGGTGCTTGATCGCCTCATCGACGCCCACGGCGATGCGCTCGTCGATGAGACGGAGCTGCCGCTCCCCCTGCTGCGCTCCGAGCGCGTCATCCCCTCGTATTATCTCCGCTACTACTACCAGCACGACGAGCTCGTGTCGCTCGCCGCTGACCGGCCCTCGCGCGCCGCGCAGGTGGCGGCGCTGGAGGCGGAACTGCTCGAGCTGTACGCCGATCCGGCACTGGATCGCACGCCCCCGCAGCTGCGCGGCCGTGGCGGTGCGTACTACTCGGATGCTGCGGTCGGCCTGCTGGCGAGCCTGCTCGGCACGGGCGCGGCACGCGATCACATCGTGAACGTGCGCAACCGCGGCACTCTGCCGTTCCTCGACGACGAGGCGGTCATCGAGGTGCGTGCGAAGGTGGGGCCGGACAGCATTCTCCCGCATCCGGTGCCCATGCCGCCCCCACTCGTCTCGGGGCTCGTCGCGCATGTCGCGCGCTACGAGCAGCTCGGCGTGGAAGCCGCACTGCACGGCGGTCGCGATCGTGTGGTGCGGACGCTTCTCGCGCACCCGCTCATCGGGCAGTACGCGACCGCGCAGGCGCTCGCCGACCGACTCATCGCCGAGAACAAGGAGTGGCTGCCGTGGGCGCAATGACTGAACCGCGACTGCTCGCATTCGACGGTGGCAACAGCAAGACCGACGTGCTGGTCGTCGCCTTCGATGGCACTGTCCTCGCACGGGCGCGTTCTGGGCCGTTCGCACCTCACATCGTCGGCGCCGGCCCCGCCGTGGCGACAGTGGCACCTGCCGTGGAGCGCGTGCTCGCGATCGCCGGACTCACCGGTGTCGACGTCGTCGCGGGCTATCTCGCCAACGCCGATCTCCCGGAAGAGGAGGCGGCGATCGCCGACGCGATCGCGTCGCACGGGTGGGCCCCCCGTGTCGAGGTGCACAACGATGTCTTCGCCATGCTCCGTGCGGGCACCGACGCCGCAGCGGGGGTTGCGGTCGTCTGCGGCGGCGGCATCAACTGCGTCGGGATCGCGCGCGACGGGAGCCACGTGCGTTACCCTGCGCTCGGCCGCGCCACCGGCGATTGGGGCGGCGGGTTCGCGATCGGCAAGGAAGTGCTCTGGCACGCGAGTCGTCACGAAGATGGCCGTGGCCCGGCGACCCTGCTCACTGAGCTCGCCGCACGGCACTTCGGATGCTCGTCCGCCGTCGAGATCGCGACAGGCATGCACCTCGGCACCATCGACCGTGATCGCATGCATGAACTCGTGCCCCTGCTGTTCGCCGCCGTCGACGCCGGCGACTCCGTCGCAGCCGAAGTCGTGCAGCGTCAGGCCGAAGAGATCGCGCTGCTCGCCACCACGACGATCCGCCGCATGGATGCGCTCGACGCGCCCATCGACGTCGTGCTGGGCGGCGGCATGCTCACGAGCCGTCACCCAGCGCTCATCGGGCCCGTGCTCGAAGGCATCGGCGCGGTCGCCCCCGCCGCCGTCGTCTCGATCGTCACCGATGCGCCGATCATCGGCTCGGCGCTTCTGGGCCTCGAGCACCTTGACGAGCTGGTGGGACGACGCGGCTCCGGCCCCGCCCGCCGTCAACGGCTGCGGGCCACGCTGGACACCCCTCACGAAGTGCGCGGGCATGACACGCTCGACCTCGTGGCTCGCGCATAGCGTCGGCCTTCCGGCCTGACGAACGAATGGAGAGCGGATGCTTCGGCATCCGCTCTTCGTTGTTGTGGGTGTTATTTGAGGCTGCCGGCGGTGAGGCCTTCGGTGATCTGTCGGTTGAAGGCGATGTAGATGATGATCATGGGGATTGTGACGATGGAGAGTGCGGAGAAGAGCAGGCTGTAGTCGGTGACGTATCGGCTGGAGAAGGCGAGGAGTCCGGTGGGGATGGTTTTGAGTTCGTCGTCTTGGATGTAGAGGAGGGCGAGGAGGAACTCGTTCCAGCAGGAGAGGGCGGAGAAGACCGCGACGGTGGCGAGGCCTGGTCGCAGGAGTGGGATGGCGATCATGCGGAAGATGCGGAAGTCTCCGGCGCCGTCGATGCGGGCGGCTTCGAAGAGTTCTTCGGGGATCGCGTCGAGGAACACTTTGAGGAGGTAGGTGGCCAGGGGGAGTCCCATGGCGGTGTAGGGGATGATGAGGGCCCAGTAGGTGTCGGTGAGGCCGAGGTTGGTGAAGATCGTGCTTTGGGCGATGAAGTAGGACTGCAGCGGCAGGATGAGGCCGAGGGAGAGCAGTCCGAGCAGGAGTTTGGCTCCGCGGAAGCGGTAGCGGCTGAACGCGAAGGCGGCGGCGGAGGAGAGCGCGAGGATCGCGAGTACCGATACCGAGGTCACGATGGCGCTGTTGAGGGCGTAGCGGCCGATGTTGCCGATTTCCCAGGCCTGCGCCCAGATCGAGAAGTCGAACGAGGTGGGCAGGGAGAACGGGGTGGTGAAGATCTCGGGGTTGCTTTTGAAGCTGGAGAGCACCATCCATACGAGCGGGATGAAGAAGATGAGCGCGAGCGCGGCGAGGCCCACGTAGACGAGGCCTCTGCCAAGGCGGATGGCGGGGTTCATCGGACGACCTCCAGGGTGGGGACGGATGCCGTGTCCGCCGGGTCCGGCTGCGCGACCGTGTTTCGCGCGGTGTTTCGGGTGGTGTTTCGCGCGGACTTGCGTGAGGGCCGATCGTCGCTGTCGCCGCGTCGGCGGATGGCGGTGGCGATGAGGCCGATGGTGACGACGACGGCGGTGAGGACGACGGCCATGGCTGAGCCGTAGCCGACTTGGCCGGTGTGGAACACGGATTGCACGAGGTAGGTGGTGGGGATCTCGGTGGAGTGGTAGGGGCCGCCGTTGGTGAGGACGTAGAACAGGTCGAAGGATTGGAACCCGCCGGTGACGCAGAGGAGGATGGCGACCTCGATGGAGTTGCGGATGATGGGTACTCGCACGCGCCAGAAGATGGTGTTCTCGCGGGCGCCGTCGAGGCGGGCGGCTTCGACGACTTCGGTGGGGACCTGGCGGAGGGCGGCGTAGAAGATCGTCATGTAGAAGCCGGCGTAGACCCAGCCTGAGACGAGGCAGATTGCCAGCAGTGCGGTCTGTTCGTCGCCGAGCCAGACGCGGGTCCAGTCTTCGAGGCCGAGTGCGCGGAGGGCTCCGTTGACGAGCCCGAAGTCGGGGTTGTAGATGAAGGACCACAACACCGCGACGACGACCATCGGCAGCATGACGGGGGTGAAGATCGCGACCCGGAACCACAATGATCCGCGTGTGACGGAGATGGCGATGCCGGCCAGGACGAGCCCGACCAGCACCTCCACGACGAGCGTGACGAGGATGTAGATGACGACGTTCACGAACGACTGCTGGAACACGGCGTCGCCGAAGGCGCGCACGTAGTTGTCGACGCCCACGAACACCGCCTCGGAATACCCGTCCCATTCGGTGAGGCTGAACGCGCCCGTGAAGACGAACGGGACGAGCACCGCGAACCCGAAGACGATGAGCGCGGGTGCGATGAAGAGGTAGGGGGCGAGGGGTCGGTGTGCTCTCATGGGGTCCTCCGGTCAGGAGTGTGCGGGGCCGAGGGGGTGCTCGGCCCCGCACAGGGAGTTACTTGGAGGTCTGCTCCTGGAGCTGGGTGACCGCGTCGTCGGCGCTGGTGCGGCCGCCGAGGACCTCGGCGAGGCTGCGGTAGAACGCGTCGGCGACGTCGAGGTCGTAGCCGGTGTCGGGCGGGCTGATGACCACGGGCGCCTCGGAGAGGAGGGAGTTCAGCCGGATGGTGCGCTCGTCGATGGACGCCGATGCCGTGGCGGTGACGGGAACGGCCTCGGCCTCGATGAAGGCCTGCGTGTTCTCCGCCGAGCTCAGCAGAGCGAGGAACTCGGCGGCCTTCTCCTGCTTGTCGTGGCCGCTCTTGGCGTTGACGACGTATCCGGTGATGACGCCGATGACGCTGTCCGGGTCGGCCTCCCCGGGCATCGCCGGGAGGTTCACGAAGTCGAAGTCGAGGTCGGGGGCTTCGTCGATCGCCCAGCTCACCAGCCACGAGCCGATCGCGTGCATCGCGGCCTTGCCCTGGAAGAACAGCTGCGCGCCCTCGTTGTCGTCGATCGCGTTGACCGACTCGTTGACGCACTTGTGCTGCGCAAGCTGCTCCACGTAGCCGAAGGCGGTCTTCCATTCGGGGGTGTCGAAGTCCGCCTGCCCGCTGAGTGCCTTGTCGTACTCCTCGTGACCCACGACCCGCGAGACCAGGTGGGCCAGCCAGTTCCCCGCCGCCCACAGGTCCTTGTTGCCCGAGGCGATCGGCACGATCCCGTCGGCGGCGAGCGTGTCGCACGCCTCGAGCAGCTCGTCCCACGACGTCGGTGCCTCGAGCCCTTCGGCGTCGAGGATCTCGGTGTTGTACCAGAGGACGTTCGTGACATCGGCGATGTGGGGCACCATCAGGATCCGTCCGTCGGCCGTGACGGCACCGTACTGATCGTCCTCGAGCACACCGGTCAAGGGCCCGTCTTCGACGAACGGCGTCAGGTCGGCGACGAACCCGTCGTCGTTGCGCGTGGCAAGGCGGTTGCCCGCCCACTCGAAATACACGTCCGGCGCATTGCGACCGTTCAACAGGTTCGGCAGCCCGATCGTCTGATACATGTCGTCATCCTGGAAGTTCAGATCGACCTTCCACCCATCGTTGGCCGCCTCGAACTGCTCAGCCACCGACTCCCACACCCGGATCTGCGCCTCACCCGGAGAACCCATCGCCACCCGAAGCGTCTTGTCATCCGCCGCCGACGCCCCACCACCAGCACAACCGGCCAGAGCAAAAACGACGACACCCGTCGCAGCCACCGCGGTGATGGTGAAGAGGTGCTTGTTCACTGCTGTTTCTCCTGGGTGAGGGGGCGGCTCTGCGATGAGCGCTCATCGTGCGCGTCGAAAGGGATGGGAGGCATGCAGATGTCGGCGAGCGTCATATCGAGGACGTCGCCGAAGATGCGCAGCCGGCGGGAGCGCAGGTCGTCGAGGAAGGGCCGGAGCACGCGCGGGCCCTCCTCCTCGAGCCGGCCCTCGGACGTCAGCTCCGCGAGCTTCTGCATGGCGGCGGCGCCGACGGCGAACGCCTCGATCCAGGGGCGGCTCTCATCGATGAGCCGCTGATTCTCGACGTGGCCGTTCAGCAGACGATGGGCGGATGCCGCGAGCCGATCCGCAAGCGGCGCGAGCGTGCGGACGGCCCGATCCGTATCGCCGATGAGCAGGCCGAACGTGTGCTCCTCGAGCGCGAACGTCACCTCGGGGGCGTCGAGCTGACTGAGGCACGACGAGCGGGAGTTGTCGGCGAAATCGCGGTAGGCCGCGGCATCCGCTCCCGCGACGTCACGCAACGCGGCATCCCAGCTCATCTCCGCGTCGTAGTCCTCGGGCGACCGGAGGTAGTCGGCGATCGTCGCGATCGCGACCTTGGACGACTCGAAGCGCTCCATCGCATTCGCGATGATGCCTTCCGCGCTTCCGGCAAGGTCGGCCGACCGGCCTCGGTACGGGCCGACATGCAGCTCGTGGCCCATCGCGACGTCGTTGACGGGATAGTTGTCCCAGTAGGTGGGGCGTCGCCCCGTCGCCTGTGAGAAGACGTCGGCATCGTGGGCGTCCAGCGTCGCGGAGCAGATCGCGCGGCCCGTCCAGAACAGGGCGATGGCGGGGTCGAGCGCCGACCCGAGCTCGCCGATGTACGGCTCGTCGCCGTACCCCCAGTAGGCGGTCGGGCAGACGACGAGGGTTGCGCCGGGCACCCGGGCAACGAGCTCGGCGAAGACGGCGTTCGCGACCGCCGCCTGTGCCTGCGCGAGCGTGTCGAACCTCTCGATGTCGGCGTCGTGCTGGAGCCGGCCGGGGACGTCGTCGAGGAGGAGGCCGAAATGGCGGATGCCGAGCCCGGCCACCGATTCGAGCTTGTCGAGCACGCGCGCAACGTCCTGCTCTTCGGAATAGCGGATGCTGAGCCCCGGCGAGAGGCAGTAGATGAGCTCGACGCCGCTCTCGCCGCCCGCTGCGACGAGCTCGGCGAGCTCCGCCAGAGCGTCGGCCGCGTACGGCTCTGCCCACCCCCGGCGGAGGAAGGGGTCGTCCTTGGGCGAGTAGACGAATCGGTTCATGCCGTGCCGGCCGATGAAGCGGATCATCTCCAGGCGGTCGCCGTGGGTCCAGGGCACGCCGTAGAACCCTTCTGCGACGCCTCGGATGCCGAACGCCGACGACTGCGCAGCTTGCGGCTCGAGGGCGGTCATGACCGACCCTCCAGGAGGCTGTTGTTGATGGCGTCGCCGGAGTCGACGTTGCTGCTGGCGTACACGCGCGGCTCGATGCCGGCCGCGAGGGAAAGTCCGACGCTCTGCGCGACGATTGCGTTCACGATCGCCGCCCCCACGGCCGTCGAGGTGGGCGCCACGCGGCGGTCGAAGCCCGGCACCTCGACAGCCGCGTCCCCCAGCTCGCCCCGGTTGTCGATCACGACGTCGGCGAGCTCGAAGAGCCGCCGCCCGCCACCGCGCGGCGTCGTCGCCTGCGAGTGGGCGATGCTCGTGACTGCGACGACAGTGAGGCCTCTCTCGTGAGCTTCGGCGGCGAGCTCGGTCGCCACTTGATTGCGGCCCGAGTTCGAGAAGACGAGCAGCACGTCGCCCTCCGCGACGCCGTGGTCGTCGAGGATCTCGCTCGCCAGGCCCGGCAGACGCTCGAGGCGCGTGCTGAGCGGCGCGTTGGCGTGCAGCATGAGGCCCTCGAACAGGATGGGCCGCACGTCGGCGAGGCCGCCGGCGCGGTAGAAGAGCTCTTCCGCGAGCATGTGCGAGTGGCCGGACCCGAAGGCGTGCACCTGGCGCCCGTGGCGCAGCGCATCGGCAACCGCCTCGGCTGTCTGCGCGATGGCAGCCCACTGGGTGTCGAGGACCTCGTGCAGCAGTTCCCCGACGCGCGCGAGATAGCGACGCCCCGGCTCGTCCTCTGCGGGTTGGTCGTGCATGGTCAGCCTCTCGTCCAGACGGGAAGGTGTGTCTCAGCAGCGTCCCGCGCGAGGAGGAACGCCCCGTCGAGGGCGTCTCCCAGGGGCTCTCGCGGCTGGAAGGCGCCGGGTTCGGCACTCAGGCGGTCGACGATCCGCGGAGCGAGCTCGGCCCCGAGTCGGCCGAGGATCACGAGCGGCGTCGGGGCGTCCGCCTCGGCACTCCCTCGCGCCGTGCGGAGGAGGAGCGCGAGTTCGTCGATGCCGTCGTCGACGATGCCTGCGGCGACCCTGTCGCCCGCGTCGGCGGCGGCGAGCACGTCGGGGGCGAAGTGCGCGATCTCATCCACCGCGCGCCGCGAGGAGTGAAGCCGAATCGGAATGCGGGGCACGGCGCCGAACCGCGACTCGGCCGCGCCGACAAGCGTCGTCGCCTGGCCGCGACCGTCCGCAGCGCGGAGTGCGGCGGACAGGCCCGCCCGCCCCAGCCAGAACGCGCCACCTTCGTCGCCGAGGATGTAGCCGTGCCCGCCGAGCAGGCGGATCTCGGCATCCTCGGGTCCCCGCACGGCGCACGCGACGCCCGTGCCGACCGAGAGCACGATCCCCGAGCCACCGCCCAGCGCGCCGGCGTGAGCGGTGATCCCGTCGTCGCACACGACGACCCGCTCAGCGCCGATGGCGTCTCCTACGAGCCCTGCAAGTCGCGCGCAGTCGGCGCCCTCGCTCGGCACGGTCGTGAGGCCGAGCACGGCGGTGTCGACGAGCGGCGCGCCGGCTGCGCGCCAGGCCTCCACTATCGAGGCGGCCGTCGCCGGGAGCGTCTCAGGACCGCTCCAGCTCACGCCGGGCACGACGGCCCCGACACCGACGGAGTGCTTGATGCGGATGGCCGATTGTCCGCCGTCCACGGCGAGGAGGCGAGGTGCGGCATCCATCACGAGTCCGCTCCTGACTCAAGGCCCGGGCCGGCGCCTGCGCCTACCTCGGCCCGCAGCTGGTACTTGTCGCCGCGGTAGAGGCACGTCGCGACCATGACGACGCGTCCCGATGGGTCGGTGTCGACCATGTGCAGGCGCAGGCAAGCCTGATCCGGGCCGATGCCGAGCAGTTCTGCGCTCGCGGAGTCGGGGAGGAGGGGCTCGATGCGCATGCTCGCCGCACTGGCGACGAGGCCGTAGCGAGACGACAGCGCCTCGTAGAGCGACCCCTGCAGGTCGCTGCGGGTGAGCTGCGGCGCGTAGGCCACGGGGATGCGCACGCTCTCGATCGCGACGGGTTCGGCGTTGCCCAGCCGCAGACGCGAGACCCAGTGGACCGGAGAGCCGACGGAGATGCGCAGCGTCGCCGCGAGCTCGTCGTCAGCCGTGATCGTGCGGAAGTCGAGGATCCGGCTGCTCGGCTCGATGCCGCGGGCGCGCATGTCCTGCGTGAAGGAGGTCAGGCCGAGCACTCGCAGGACCGGGCTGAAGACGACGTAAGTGCCCGAGCCGTGCCGCCGCTCGAGCAGCCCTTCCGCAACAAGCTCATCGACGGCAGCGCGCAGCGTCATGCGCGCAACGCCCCAGTCCGCGGACAGGTCGCGCTCGCTCGGCAGCCGACGGCCGGGGCCGAGTTCTGCGATCAGGTCACGCAGGCGGCCGCGCAGGAGGTCGCGCGTGCGTGTCTTCGTCGATGAAAGCACCAGGAGAGTAGAACTGATCGGCTATCGAATTGCAAACCGGTGATTAGACCACTCCACCAGGAATCGAGTAGGGATCATTGGACCGATATGAGCCGCACATGCGGCTGTAACCGTCTGGTTGGCGAGCGCGGGGCGGTCGCGGGTCCGAGACCGGAGGCCGTGGGCAGAGGTCTTGGATGGACTAGACCACTTCGCGAGCCCGTGCCGCGGACGCCTTGGCCTCGAGACAAGTGGGCTATCTTGTCGCCGTGTTCATACGCGCCACTCGGCTCGACGATCTGCCGGCGGTCTACCGGATCTGCCATGAGACCGGCCTGCCCGATGACGGATCTCCCAGGTCTCCAGAGCTCCTCGGCCACGTTTATGCGGGGCCATACGTTGTCGCCCCGCTGACTCGCTCGGTGGTGGTCGTCGACGAGGAGGGCGTGGGGGGCTACCTCCTGTGCGCCCGCGACACACGCGCGCACGAAGCGTGGGTCGAGCAGCACTGGCTTCCTGGGCTGCGAGCCGACTACTCCCTGGATGTCGATCGTTCGCCGGCCGACCAGGAGATCGTCGAACTCCTCCACTCCCCGCAGATCGCACCGGACGAGGTCGTTGCCGAGTTCCCCGCCCACCTTCACATCGACCTCCTGTCTCGGTGCCGTGGCCGCGGGCTGGGGAGCTCCCTCATCGAGGGCTTGTGCTCATTTCTGACCGGCGAGGGAGTGCGCGGCGTTCACCTGGAAGTCGGCGCGGACAACGAGGGAGCGATCCGCCTCTATCGTCGACTCGGGTTTGTGGACCTTGGGCGCGGCGCCTCGTCCCTCTATCTCGGCCGGCGACTCTAGGCTGGAACCCATGACCTCCTTCCACGTGCGGCCGGCCAGGACGGCGGACGTGCGCGGCATCCAGGAGATCCTCGAGCCTTTCGTCCAGCGACGCATTCTCCTGGGCAAAGACATCGTCGTGCTCTACGAATCGGTGCAGCAGTTCCTCGTCGCGGAGGACGAGAACGGTCGGCTCATCGGGTGCGGTGCGCTGCACGTCATGTGGGAGGACCTCGGCGAGATCCGCACGCTCATCGTGGTCGACGAGTGGCTTCACCACGGCGTCGGACGGGCGCTTGTCGAGGGGCTCGAAGAGCAGGCGCGCGTGCTGGGCCTCACGCGGCTGTTCTGCCTCACCTTCGAGGTCGACTTCTTCGTGCGCCGCGGATTCGCTCCGATCGGGGAGCAGATCGTCGACCCCGACGTGTACTCCCAGCTCGTCCGTTCGCCCGACGAAGGCGTCGCGGAGTTCCTCGACCTCGCCCACGTCAAGCCGAACACGCTCGGCAACACGCGGATGCTGAAGCAGCTCTGAATCCCACGAGCGTCGCGGCTGAGACTCTCAGCGGGCGCGCTTAGCCTGGAGTCATGTCCCCCTCGAGCACGACGACGCGTCGGCGCGCCCACTCGGCCGCCGTCTATCGCCGTCGCCGTCTCGTGGTGCTGATCGCCGCGCTCGTCGTCGTGGGCGTGGTCCTCTGGCTGTTGATCGCGCAGCCGTGGCGGGGTTCGGCGCTCGGTGCCGATCCTGCTCCGACGGCTTCGGCATCCGCTTCTCCGACGCCTTGGGCGACGCCCGAGTTCACGCCGACCGAGCCCGCGCCCGAGCCGACGCCCGTCGAAGAGACGCCGGCCGAGCAGCCGACGCCGGACGCCACGGGGACCGCGAAGCCGTGCCTTCCGAGTGCGGTGCTGGTCGAGGCGGTGACGGATGCCGATACCTACGCGGCCGGTCAAAATCCGCAGGTCTCGATCAGGCTCACGAACGAGAGCGGCGTCGACTGCACGCTCAACGTCGGCACGACGACGCAGGTCTTCACGATCACGAGCGGCAGCGACGTCTGGTGGCGCTCGACCGATTGCCAGGCCGAGCCGAGCGACATGATCGTGACCCTTGCCGCCGGCCAGACCGTGTCCAGCGCCGCGCCGCTCACGTGGGACCGGACCAGGTCGTCGGTCTCGACGTGCGACACCGGCAACCGCCCCGTCGCTCCGGCGGGCGGCGCCTCGTATCACGTCGCGGTGGAGATCGGCGGCATCCCCTCGACCTCGTCGAAGCAGATCCTGCTCTACTGACCTGCGGCCTGGCCGCCGCGCCCGGAACGCCCGGACAGGCGAAACCGCGGCGCGGCCTTCCTCGACTTCGCCGCCTCGCGCTGTACCGAACTCAGGATGAGAACCGGCCGGCGGGTGCCGCGCACGGCGTGTCGCGGCACGTCGGGCTTTTTCATCCTGAGTTCGGTACGCGCGGCCGGTCGTATGACACCGGGATGCGGGGCAGCCGCCGCGGGCGGGGCGTCAGGCGGATCCTCGGCTTCGCCGCCTCGCGCTGTACCGAACTCAGGATGAGAACCGGCCGGCGGGTGCCGCGCACGGCGTGTCGCCGCGCTTCGGGCTTTTTCATCCTGAGTTGGGTACGCGCGGCCGGTCGCATGACAGGTGGATGCGGGGGCTGCCGCCGCGGGCGGGGCGTCAGTCGAGGCCGGGGCACGGAGCGGTCTGGCCGGCCGCGTCTAGGGTGGAGGGGTGGCCGGGAAGAAGCGCGCGAGCAAGCCAGGACCCACCGAGTTCCGCAACACGGCGCTCGGCGACGCCTTGCAGACGCAGGACATGGCGGCCGTCGCCTTCGCCCTGCGGCACGGTCCGACCGTGGTTCCCCTCATGAAGCCGGGCGCCCGCGACAATCCGCTCGACGTCGGCGAAGTCTGGACCTACCGCGACCCCAACACGGGCGACATCGCGCTCCTCCTCTTCAGCGACGCCAAGCACAAGCCTGCGGCTCTGCCGCCGGCCGTGGCCCTGCAGTCGCCCGGCGCGCTGCGCGCGTTCCTCGGCACGCACGGCGACATCATCACGACCGTGTTCTTCGACATCGCCGGGCCGCACCCCATGCAGGCCACTCCCGACGAGGTCATCAAGGCCCTCGACGCCTGACCCGAGACGTCAGAACTCGGGGATCCCCTCGTCGCGGCTCGGAGCACCGCGCGTGGCGAGATCGCTCAGGGCGTTCCTGAGCGACTGCGACGAGGCATCCACCATCGTGCGATAGCCGAGCCGAGCCGCCTCGGCGCGGCGCTGCGCACCCTGCGTAACGGGCCGGATCTCGCCTGCGAGGCTCAGCTCGCCGACCGCGGCGGTGCCCTTGGGGAGGGACTTGTCGCGCACGGCTCCGGCGACGGCCACGGCGATCGCGAGGTCGGCCGCCGGCTCGACGAGCCGCACGCCGCCGACGGTCGAGACGTAGACGTCCTGATCCGAGACCTTCACCCCGGCGCGCCGCTCGAGCACCGCGAGCACCATCGCCACCCGCGCCGCGTCGACACCGCTCACGATGCGCCGCGGGTTGGGCCCACCGTTCTTGATCGTCAGCGCCTGCACCTCGACGGGAAGCGCCCGGCGACCTTCGAGGGCGATCGTCACGCACGTGCCGGCGACGGGCGCCCCGTGCCCGAGGAACAGCGCGCTCGGATCGGCGACCTCCGCGATGCCGTCGCCGGTCATGTCGAAGCACCCGACCTCGTCGGTCGGCCCGAACCGGTTCTTGAGCGCCCGCACGAACCGCAGCGAGGTCTGGCGGTCGCCCTCGAACTGGCACACGACGTCGACGAGATGCTCGAGGATGCGAGGCCCCGCGATCGAGCCGTCTTTCGTCACGTGCCCGACGATGATGACGGGCAGGGCGCGCTCCTTCGCGATGCGGATGAGAGTGGATGCCACTTCTCTCACCTGCGACGGATGCCCCGCCGTGCCGTCGGACAGCGCTGAAGACACCGTCTGCACCGAGTCCACGATGAGAAGGTCGGGCCTGACCTCGTCGACGTGCCCGAGGATCGTGGCGAGGTCGGTCTCGCTCGCGAGGTAGAGCTCGTCGTGGAGGGCACCCGTGCGCTCGGCCCGGAGGCGCACCTGCGCCGTCGACTCCTCGGCGGAGGCGTAGAGCACTCGCCGGCCCGCGCGCGCCGATTGCGCCGCGACCTCGAGGAGGAGCGTCGATTTGCCGACGCCGGGCTCGCCCGAGAGGAGGATCGCGGCGCCCGCGACGAGCCCTCCGCCAAGGACGCGATCGAACTCGCCGACACCGGTCGTGCGGCGGGGCGCCTCGATCGTCGTGAGGTGGGTGATGGGCTTGGCGGCGCGATCGGCCGAGGGGGCGATCGGCGCGACGGATCGAACGAAACCCGTCTGCTCGGCCGCCTCGACCACCGTCCCCCACTGCTGGCACTCGCCGCAGCGGCCGACCCACTTGACCGTCGTCCAGCCGCACTCTGTGCACCGGTAGGGCGCGGTGGTGGGCCTTCGGGTCGCCATGTGTTCAGGCTATCCGGGGGTCGCGACATCCCTCCGCAGCGCGACGCCGAGACCGCGCCGCAGTCCCGTCAAGACCCTCAGCCGCGCAGTGAGCTCGCGACCTCACGCAGCGCATCGGCAGACCGCCGCAGCAGCCCGAGCTCGCTGGCCGAGAAATGCGTCTCGCGGATCGGGACGGCGCCCGACGCGCTGACGATCGACGGCACCGACAGGGCCACGCCGTCGATCCCGTGGAAGTCGTGGAGCACGGTCGACACCGGCATCACCGCGTGCTCGTCGTTGAGGATCGACTCGATGATCCGAGCCGTCGAGAGGCCGATCGCGTAGTTCGTCGCGCCCTTCCCCTGAATGACCTTGTACGCGGCATCCCTCACATCCACGGCGATCGCGTCGAGCTCGTCGACGGTCATCGGCGGGTGTCCGTGGTTCACCCACTCCAGGATCGGCACCGTGCCGATCGTCGCCGCAGACCACATCGGAAACTCGGTGTCGCCGTGCTCGCCGACGATGTAGGCGTGGACGCTGCTGGTCGACACCCCCGCGCGCTTGGCGAGCAGCCAGCGCAGGCGGGACGTGTCGAGCACCGTGCCCGACGCGAAGATCCGCTCCGGCGGGAGGCCCGTCGCCTCCTGCGCGAGCACCGTCAGCACATCGCAGGGGTTGGTGACGATGACGAAGACCGCGTTCGGCGCGGCTTCGAGCAGCTGCGGCATCATCGAACGGATGATGCCGGCGTTGACCCCGGCGAGCTCGATGCGCGTCTGGCCGGGCTTCTGCTTCGCGCCCGCCGTGATCACGACGACGTGCGAGCCTTCGACGACCGACAGGTCGCTTCCGCCGATGATGTCGCTCGACCCCGTGAACTGGGTGCCGTGCGCGAGATCGAGCACCTCGGCCTCGACCTTCTCGGTCGCGATGTCGTAGAGCGCGACGTGCCGTGCCGACCCCCGGATGAGGGCGGCGTACGCGGCGCTCGAACCCACGCTCCCCGCGCCGACGACGGTCACCTTCGAGTTCTCGATCACGCTCATGCCGCCAGTCTGTCAGGGCCGCCGTCCACGGTGCCACCGGCCGTGCGTCGTCCTCATCCCGGGCGAGGGACGGATGCCGCGGCCCGGCCCCCGACCCCTTAGCGCGGTCGTATCGTGGCTCCCGGGTCGCGCCGAGAAGCGACCGGATCGGAGCGGATCGGAATGGACTTCGGCCTTCACATCGCGGACTTCACCTTCGCGGGCGGCCCTTCGCAGCTCGGCCCCGCACTCGCGGCGCACGTGCGCAATGCGGAGGGCTCCGGCATCCGTCGCATCACCGTCATGGACCACTTCTGGCAGCTCCCGGGGATCGGCCCCGAGGACCACGAGATGCTCGAGGCGTATGCGACGCTCGGGTTCCTCGTCGCGCACACCGACAAGGTGCTTCTTCACACCCTCGTCTCGGGTGTCATCTACCGCGAGCCGGCGCTGCTGGCCAAGCAGGTCACGACGCTCGACGTTCTCTCGGGCGGGCGCGTCGGGCTCGGCATCGGCGCCGCATGGAACGAGCAGGAGTCGCGCGGCCTCGGATTCCGCTTCCCGCCCGTTGCGGAGCGGTTCCGCCAGCTCGAGGAGACGATCCAGATCTGCCTGCAGATGTGGTCGGATTCGGAGGAGCCCTACGAGGGCGCCATCTGGCAGCTCGAGCGCACGCTGAACTCGCCGCAGAGCGTCAGCCGGCCGCATCCGTATCTCCTCATCGGCGGAGGCGGCGAGCGCAAGACGCTGCGGCTCGTCGCGCAGTATGCCGATGCCTGCAACCTTTCGTACGGACCGCAGACGGCGCACAAGCTCGACGTGCTGCGCGGCCACTGCGAGGCCGTCGGTCGCGACTACGACGACGTCGAGAAGACGGCGATGATCGGCATCGACCCGTCGACCACGTGGGAGGACATCGCGGCGCGCGCCCGGGAACTCGCCGACTTGGGCTTCACCGCGACCTATGTCTTCTCCGTGGGCATCCGCGAGCCCGAGCGGGTCGTCGAGGTCATCGCCGGGGCAATCGGCGAGCTCGGGTGACGGATGCCGCGTCCCGCCGTGTCAGCGTCGCGACGCGGTGAGTCGGCGATCCGGTGCGAAGAGCCCGAGCAGCACCATGACGAGTCCGACTTCGGCGAGGCCGCAGACGAAGTAGATCGCCTGCAGGAAGCTGAAGGGGATGAAGAGCATCTGGACGAAGATCCAGATGAGGTCGGCGAACCCCGCCGCGGCCGCGAGGAAGAGGTCGTAGCGGATGCGGCGCATGACGGCGACGAAGGCGATCGCGTGGACGCCGCCGAGGACGACCGCGAGAAGGATGCCGGGAACGACGTAGCTCGCGAACGGCGACCCCTCGAGGTAGGCGTCGGGCGGCACGAGGACGCTGGAGAGCGAGGGGATGCTCGCGCCGAGGATGAGCGCCACGCCGCCGGCGACGGCGGTCAACGCCACCAATCCCTCGATCGCGAGGAGGATCGGCCTCGCGGGGAAGCGAGTGTCCATGGGTACATTGTGCTCCGCGGGCTGGGGACGCGTCGGAGGCTTCCCGCTGACCGGACGTCGCCGCGCGCGATGTCGGGCGTCGAGCCGATTCGCGATGCCGGGCGCCGTGACGTAAACTCTTCGGCGGTGACGTGTCCGAGCGGCCGAAGGTGCAACTCTCGAAAAGTTGTGTAGGGTAACCCCCTACCGTGGGTTCAAATCCCACCGTCACCGCCATGAAAACCCCCGTTTATCGGGGGTTTTCGCTTTTTATCGACGGCTTCCGTCTCAGGTGCTCAGGTCGTTTCGCGGACGATGAGGTGCGCGTCGGTCTCGGGGCCGCCCTGGGGCGGGGCCGAGCCTTCCGCGGCGCTCAACGCGAGCTCGGCCAAGTAGCGCTCTCAAGCCCGGCGAGTCCGTCGGCGATCGAGCTTCCGCTCGATCCCCGCGCCTTCGCCTATCGGGACTCGCCCGAGTCCCGCCGGAGCGCTCGCAGAGTGGGTACCAGCGTGGAAGCGGGTACCCACTCTGCGTTCAGCCGTCCGCCCCTAGTACGAGACGGTCAGCGTGTTCGACACCGAGATGATCGTGACCACCGCGGCGTTGATGAATCCGCCGATGTACGGGTTGTTCGTCACGCGATAGATCTTGCGGGAGATCACCGCCGCGACCGCCAGGATCACGATCACAGGGAACAGCCAGATGCTGAAGATGCCCCCGAAGCCTTCGATCGTCTCCCCGGTGATGGCGAAGGTCAGGTACTGCGCCACGACGAGGACGATCGGCGCGAGAGCGTTCGCGAGGGCCAGGACGAACGTGTTCAGCCATTCCCTGCCCCGCAGCGTGAACCGGTTGAAGCCGTTGATGGCCACCGAGTTCGCGAGGAAGTACACGAGGAAGAACGGCAGGTAGAGCAGCCCGATCCACAGCTTGTCCGGCCCGAATGCCTTGACGGCGATGACCCACAGACGGAAGTCCGTCTTGAAGAAGTAATCGAGCACGAACACGATCCCGAAGGCGGCGGCCACCACGAGGGCACCCAGGCCGATGCCGTGGAAGAACTTCTTCCAGCCGGGCAGGATGCCCTGCTCGCGCAGGTCGAGACCCGTCTTGCGCCCGAAGACGAAGTAGGACACCGCCAGCACGATGATCGCCGCGACGCCGTTGATCGCCGCCCATGTGGCGATGAAGAACACCGCACCCTGGGTGAAGATCGTCGGCACGACGTTGAAGGCGATTCCCTGCATTAACGGTTGCTGGCTCAGCCACACGTAGCTGAAGCCGGAGAACAGCGCCAAGACGGCGAGCCCGCCCCAGAACCACGCCAGTCCCTGTCGGCTCGTTCCGGTGAGTGCCCGCGGAGCCTCGTACCTCAGTCCTGCGAACGCCCGGGTCCCGAGCAGCGCACGGGTGAAGGCGACGAGGAAGATGCCGAACCCGATCAGACCGAGTGTCGTCGCGAATTCCTTGAGCGGCCAGATCTGCGCGCCCGCGTCGATCGGGTTGGGTGTGTCGAACACCTTGTCCCAGAACTCGATCTGCGAGGCGACCGTCGTGGGGGAGATCGTGCCCCAGGGGTGGGTCTCAGCCGGGGTGTAGACGATGCGAACGGCACCGTCCTGCTCGTAGAACTGGCCGGCGCCGCGGGTTTCGCCGTCTGCCGGGTCCGCGCCGAAGTTGAGGAAGGACTGCGCGTTCGGGGTTCCGATGTAGTCGCGTGGCGGCGTGAGGGCGACACCCTCCGGGCTGTAGCTGCGGAAGAAGAACTCGTCGTACTGGTCCGCCACGAGGCCGACGTCGCGGGTCCCGTAGATGTTGGTGTACGCGCCATCGGCGTCGGTGTACACCGGATCGTTGTCCACCAGCAGGACGGCATCGATGAGCTGTTCGTCCGCTTCGTCATCGAGCGCGACGGAGAAGTTCGCCGCGCGCGCACCGTTGGAGTGCCCCGAGACGCCCAGCTTGTCCTGATCGACGTACGGCAGCTGCGACACCAGCTTCACGACGTCGTACATGCCGGTTCCGCCGAGAGTGAGCTGATCGTTGCGCAGGTTGGAGGAGTTGCCGTGGCCGTACATGTCGATCGAGACGACGACATACCCTCGTCGCGCCAACTCGACGTAGTTCGCATCCTGCATCTCTCGGTTGTTCCACCAGCCGTGGCTGACGATGATCGCAGGTGCCTTGTTCTCCTCGGTGACCGAGTCCGGCTTGAACAGCAGTGCGCTGATCATCTGACCGGACGGGGTCTCCCAGCGCATGTCTTTGACCGCCACGGTGCCCCCGTTGGTCTGGACGGCGGACGCGACGATCGCGGACAGCAGCATGAGCACCACTGAGAGCGCCAGCCAGAATGGATTCCTTTTCAAGAAGGTGACTTTCATGGATCCCTTACTCCTTCGTGTGGGGGTCGAGCGAGAGGTTCGGTGCACGCAAGGGTGTCCGCTGTCCAGACTCAGCCGTCGACGTCGCGGTGCTCAGCGGTGAGTCGACTGTCGAGCACGGGCTTCCCGCCGTGTGCTTGTGAACGTCGGAGCGAGCGACGACGTCGAGAAGGCTATTACGGCCGATCGCGCGATGAGAATCGTTCCACCCAAGATGCACATACGTGCAAAGAGGGGGGAGAGCAGACGGGAACGTGCCCGCGATCTCCCACGGGGCGGACGAAACGTCGCCGGACCTGTGACTGAACGAACGTGCAAACACTCCCACCCGGAGGAGCTCACGCAGATGCCGCGCCGCGTGTGGACGGTGGCTGGCGACAGCAGGATCGTCCCGCTGCCGCGAACGCGCTCGGGCTGGGCGCCGACGTCACCGTCATCGACATCTCGCTCCCGAAGCTGCGCGCACTCGAGGCCCGGTACCAGGGCGCCCTCCAGACCCGCTATTCGACGCGGTACGAGATCGCCGAGCAGCTCGCCGACGCCGACCTCGTCATCGGGTCGGTGCTCATTCCCGGTGCCGCGGCGCCGAAGCTCGTGACAGACGAGATGGTCGCCGGGATGAAGCCCGGATCGGTGCTCGTCGACATCGCGATCGACCAGGGCGGATGCTTCGAGGGCTCGCGTCCGACGACCCACGACGAACCCACCTTCCCCGTGCACGACTCGCTCTACTACTGCGTGGCGAACATGCCGGGCGCCGCCCCGCACACGTCGACGCGCGCCCTGGTGAATGCGACCCTGCCCTACATCACGGCGGTGGCCGATCGCGGGTGGGAGGCGGCAGCCGAGGCGGACGCCTCGCTCGCGCAGGGGCTCAACGTGCGCGCCGGCGAGGTCACGAATGCGGCCGTGCGGGCGGCGATCTCCCGCTAGCAGCGCGCGCGCACGCGTTCTGGCCGGTGCGGACCTGCCGATAGCAGCTCTCGCCCCCGTGCCTCCGAGCTGCGCGGTTCGGTCCGCGTCGCAGGCTTCTCGCTCATGGGGAGCGGCCAACCGCTACGGGCCCGCTCGAAGGCGCGTTCCCACGAGGAATCGCGGATGAAGACGAGATCGAGGGCCATCATCGCGAGGGAGAACGGCCAGAGGCCGAGGAGCAGGCCGATGCCGAGATGCATCGCCATGATCACCAGAAGCGCCGCGTAGCGCGTCGGCCGCCACAGGATCAGCACCGGGAACAGCAACTGAGCCCAGATCGAGATCCATGAACCGACGGCGACGAACGGCGTGATCTGCCAGGCGATGTCGCTGAGCACCGGGAAGACGCGGAACACGTCGAGGTTGAGCGCGTAGTACAAAGCGGACCCCTCGACCCACTCCTTGCCCATCAGCTTGAAGATCCCCGAGTTCACGTAGATCAGCACGACCTGGTATCCACACAGGATGACCGCGGTGTTGTGCGCGGTCGCGGTGAGCCAGTCGGGGATGCGTCGGGTGACGGCGATCGGGTATACCGACGCGACTCCGCGACGACGACACCACCACGCGTCGATCGACCAGTGTCTCGACAGGTTCGCGAAGATGCAGAACAGCAGTGCGAGGCGGATGACGACGTCCCCGCCGTTGGTGAGGAAGACGCAGTTCGTCGACAGCGCGATCCAGAACAGCAGCAGCAGGGGCGTGACGACGCGGCTCGCGAATCCCGCGAGGAACAGGAGGGCGAGCGCCACGAGGATGCCGTAGCTGACATCGAATGCCACGGCATCCGTCTTCGGAAACAGCAGTCGCAGGAACTGGGGGTAGCCGCGGCGCTCCACCGCGGGATCGACCCACGTCGAGCCGGCTCCCCACAGGTAGTGCCGGTCGCCGGCGCTCGCCATGAGAAACCAGAGGATGGCGATGCCGAGCAGGATCCGCAGGGCGGACATGCTGTAAGTGGCTCTCTCCGCAGCCGTGAACCAGTCGACGAGACGGGTTCTCGCGGAGCGTTTCGACCGGCGGGTCCGCAGCGCGGTGCTCACGAGCCGTCACCGTACCTGGCGATCAGTGATGCGAAGGTGGCGAGCGCATCGGCGCGGATGCGGTCATCTGCTTGCCGCCACCCGAAGCGCGTCGTGGACGGCGCGTACTGCGGGGCGTCGTCGAAGCGTCGGTCGAAATCGTTCGGTCGCTCGCGTGACACCTCCCACCGGATCCGCTCGATCTTCTCGCCGAAAGCCGATCGACGAGCGTGTGCGGCGGTGTTCCTCGATAGCCACCCTCGAAGCGCTCGATGAACGTGTCCTGCACGGCGGCACGCTGTTCACCGGTCAGCTGCCGGAAGCGAGTGAGGTAGGCCGTGAGCGCGTTCCAGGAGAGCTTCTGCACCCGAGACGGCAGGGCGCTCCCGGTCACGGAAGCGAATTCGACCTGGGTGATGTTCAGCCACCTGCTCTTGACGAGGTGGCCGCCGCTGTCGCGCCATTGCGCCTGGACGAGGAACTCGGGGTTGGACTTCGAGATATTGGGCGCGAAGACATTCCACTTCTGGGCGAAGTAGGGACTGGCGGCCCCGGTGACTGCCGCGAACGCCGTCTTCACGGGATTGGGAGGGGAGACGAACAAGAGCGTCACGAACACGTAGGTGACGATGACGAGGATCGAGACCGCCGTGGCGATGTTCCGGCCGCGCGTGTCAGAGGCCATGCCGTCAGCTCTCTTCCTTCGGCCAGGAGGCAAGCGTGTGGGGCCGCCCGCTCTGCGGGACGGCCACACTCGCTCGCGATCAGCGCTCAGCGCGTTTGCGTCGGGCAATGAGGAGGACGGCTCCACCCACGAGGAGCATCGAGCCCACCGGTACCAGCCACATGCCGTCGAAGCCGGTGGTGGCCAGCGTGGAGGCGTCGTTCGCGGCGGGGACGGGCGTGACGTTCACGGTGGCGTCGGTGGCGCCGCCGGTGTCGACGTCGCTGCTTGCATCCACGTCCACGTCAACGGCCGCATCGGCGTCGGCCGCGGCATCGGTGTCGGCGTCGACGGAGGCATCCTGATCCGCATCGACCGTCGCGTCGAGGTCGGCGTCGACCGCCGCGTCTGCGTCTGCGTCCGCAGCATCGAGGTCGGCATCCACCGCACCGTCGACGGCCGCGTCCGTATCGACCGCACCGTCGACGTCGGCGTCGACCGTCGCGTCCGCGTCTGCATCGACCGTCGCGTCGAGGTCGGCATCGACCGATGCGTCGAGGTCCGCATCGACCGATGCGTCTGCATCGACGTCGACGCCGGCATCGGTGTCGGTGTCGGCCGCGCACGACAGGTCCCGGAAGACATTGTCATCGAGCGTCACTGATCCGTTGCGGGCCAGCGCGCGGCCCTCGACGGTGGTGCCCGTAACAAGACTGATAGAGGTGAGCGCCATGATCGTGCCCACGAATGTCGTATTCGTCCCCAGCGTCGCGGAGCTCCCGACCTGCCAGAACACGTTGCAGGCCTGTGCGCCGTTGATCAGGTCGACGGCGCTGCCGGTGGCGGTGATCAGGGTGGAGCCGATCTGGAAGACCCAGACGGCTGCGGGGTCGCCCTGCCCGTCCAGCGTGACGGTGCCGGTCAGACCGGCGGAAGAGGCCGCCGTGTACACGCCCTGCACGAGTGTGAGGCCGCCGAGCTCGCCGCCGTTCGGAATCGCCCCGTCGGATGCCTGCCCCGCTGCGGTGTCGTACGCGATGGTGAGGTCGCTCTGAGCCTGCAGCGCCTCGGCATCCGCTGCATGCGTGGTGCCGCCGACGACGATCCCGGGAGGGAACCCCGAGATGCTGCTGCCCGGCGAGACGCCAGGTCACCGTTCAGGATGCTCGGGCCGGTGTTCGTCACCGACGCCCCTCCGAGGACGACGTAGGTCTCGGCCGTACCGAGGTCCACGGCGGTGACGGCATTCGCGGGAGCGGCGATGGCGAAGCTCGCCAGGGTAAGGCCGACCGCTGCGAGCGCGGCTGCGCCCGAACGATAGCGGCGACGGCGTGAGACGCCGTGGGGCAGAACTGACATAGGGGATCCCATGGGGGCTGCCTCTTCATCTCCCGAGATGCGGAGGAACACAGCCCGAAGTGAGCCACCCCCACCCTAGGCGGCGGAACTCCGGCCGTATACGGCCTATCAATCGGTCGCTGCGACCGTTACGGTTGCTGCGGCCCTTGGGCGGCATCTGATATCTGAACATGTTCAGAAATGCAGTAGTGTTGCCGCATGGGCGACGGCATTGCGCGGATCGCGGTCATGGCGGGCGGTAGCGGATTCATCGGGAGGGCCGTGGCGGAGGCCCTCGCCGCGGATGGATATGCGCTGCGCTTCATCGGTCGTGGGGCCGGAACGCGGTGGGACGACGCTGCGGCGATCGGCCGCGCCGTCGACGGTGCCGATGTCGTGGTGAACCTCGCCGGCCGGTCTGTGAACTGCCGCTATACCGACGCCAACCGTGACGAGATCCTCGAGTCGAGGCTGGCCACCACCCGAGCACTGCGAGAGGCGATCGAGCGGGCTGAGCGGCCGCCCCGGATCTGGCTCAACGCGTCTACGGCCACCATCTACCGGCACACCATGGATAACCCCCACACGGAGGCGGACGGACAGATCGGCTCCGGATTCTCGGTGGATGTCGCGACCGCCTGGGAGCGGGAGCTGTTCGACGGATCCCTCCCCGGCACGCGAAGAGTCGCGCTGCGCATGGCGATCGTGATCGGCGACGGGCCGGCGACGCGCATGCTGCTGACCCTCGCCCGCTGCGGGCTCGGCGGTACTCAGTTCGACGGGTGGTGCCCGCCCCACCGCCGCTATCGGGGAATCGGCATGCACCCCACCGGCCCCGACACCGCGCCCTGGTACCGCACCGAGGGTCGACAGAAGTTCAGCTGGGTGCACATCGACGATGTCGTCGCGGCGATCCGGTTCATCCGCGACGACGAGACGCTCGCCGGGCCGATCAACATCGCCTCGCCGCGTCCGTCGGACAACCGCACCCTGATGCGCACGCTCCGACGCATCGTCGGGGCACCGGTGGGCCTGCCGGTCCGGCGCTGGATGCTCGAGCTCGGGATGTGGGTATTGCGCACCGAGCCCGAGCTCATCGTGAAGAGCCGGTGGGTGCTTCCCGGTGTCCTCACCGACGCCGGCTTCCGCTTCCGATACGTCGATCTGGGTGAAGCGCTCACCGATGCGCACCTTCACCGCACGGCGCGACCGGCCGGTGCGTCCGACGACACTTCGAGGCGCGGCATCCGTGTCGTCTGAAGACCGGGCGAGCAAGGGCGAACGCACCCGCCTGCGCATCCGCACCGCCGCGCTCACCTCGTTCCGCGAGAACGGCTATGACGCGACCACGATCCGAAAGCTCGCCGACGAACTCGGGTTGTCGGTGGGCGCGACCAACTACCACTTCCCGTCGAAGAACCACCTGATCCAGGAGCTCTACCTCGACGTGCAGCACGCGCACCGCGCCGCCGCCGAGCCGCTCCTGGAGGGCGAGACCCGCCTGGTCGAACGCCTCCGTGTCGTCTACGCGACCGGACTCGACCAGCTCGAGCCCTACCACGCGCACGCGGGGGAGTTCCTCTCCGCCGCGGTCTCGCCGCGTTCTCCGATCAATCCGCTCTCCGCGGAGTCCGCCTCGGCGCTCTCGATCGTCCAGGACCTCTTCGCGCGCGCCGTGGACGGGGCGAGCACGACCGGCCTTCCCGACGACATCCGCCCGCTCCTGCCTCGTGCGCTCGTCCTCGCGCACCTGCTGCTCGCCCTGTTCTGGGTGTACGACACGTCGGAGGGGCGGCGCCGCACGCGTCGACTCCTCGACGGCGGCCTGAAGCTCCTGGGAACCATGCTTCCTCTCACGCGACTGCCGGTCCTGCGCGGTGCGGTGCGCGACATGCTCGCGCTCGTCGGCGACGTGCGCGCATGACCGCGGACTTGCGATAGCCGCGTCGAGTGCCGCCATGCGTCGTGCCGATCGGCGGGTGCGCGCTCCCCGTCGGCGCCGTCCCTGGACGGCGCGGCGCCGACGGGGAGCCCCCCACCTTTCAGGCGGTCGATCCGATCTGGATCTGTCGAGGCGAGGCGGACTCGGGGAGCAGCGGAACGGTCACCTTCAGCACGCCGTTCTCGAATACCGCCGTGGTCTTCGCATCGTCGGCCTGCTCGGGCAGGGCGATGCTGCGGTAGAGGCTGCTGCTGCTCTCGCGAACCACATACTGCTTCGCCTTGTCCATATCCTTCTCGTGCCGTTCGGCTTGGATGACGAGGGCCCCGCGGTCGATGTTGACCGTGATGTCCTTCTCCTCGAAGTTGGGCAGATGCGCTTCGACGACGAGCTGCTTGTCGTCTTCGGTGTAGACGTCGGTGGTCGGCATCTTCACGCGCACGCCGCCGAGGAGGCCCTCGCCGAAGAGATCGCGTCGCAGCGTCTCCAACCCGAGGAAGGGGTCGAAGCGAACGAGGTTGAGTGCCATTGTCCTGCTCCTTTCAGTGAGATCGCGCTCGGTACGACGCCAGTGTCTGCGCGTGCGGCCCGCACGGGCAGGGCCCTTGGTCCCTCGACGGCTCCCCGCGGCCGTCACTTCGCCGTCGAGGGTGAGCGCGCGGTGAAGCGCGCCGAGCGACGGTGGACGCGGCGCTGGTAGCGGCGCACGGTCGTCACGACGGGCGGCTGGGGCGCGGGCTGCTGCGCGGCTTGCGCGAAGAACCAGCTCTTCGTGATCTCGACGCAGACGAGGTAGGTGGCGACCATTCCGACCAGTGCGAGGAAGAACGCCGCCGGAAGGGGACGGAAGCCGAGCAGACCAGACAACGGCGAGTACGGCAGCCACACGCCGATGGCGACCACGGTGAGAGACGCGGCGGTCAGCCCGGCAGAGGGCCGGCTGCGGAAGAACGGGATCCGGCGGGTGCGGATGGCGAAGATGATGAGCGTCTGCGTGGCGATGGACTCGATGAACCATCCGGCCTGGAACTCGCCTTCTGCCGCGTGGAACACGAACATCATCAGAGCGAAGGTGGCGAAGTCGAACAGCGAACTGATCGGCCCGAACAGGAGCATGAAGCGGCGGATCAGGCCGATGTCCCAGTGCGACGGCGCCCGCAGCTGCTCGGAGTCGACGCGGTCGCCCGGGATGGCGAGCTGCCCGCTGTCGTAGAGGAGATTGTTGAGGAGGATCTGCCCGGGGAGCATGGGCAGGAACGGGAGCACGATCGAGGCGACGGATGCGCTGAACATGTTGCCGAAATTGCTCGAGGTGCCCATCAGCACGTACTTGATCGTGTTCGCGAAGATGCGCCGACCTTCGGTGACACCGTCCGCGAGGACGGCCAGGTCTTTGTCGAGCATCAGCACATCGGCGGCGTCCTTCGCGACGTCGGCGGCGGTCTGCACGGAGATGCCGATGTCGGCTTGGTGCAGGGCGAGAGCGTCGTTGACCCCGTCACCGAGAAAACCGACGCCTCGACCGGAGCGCCGCAGCATCCTGATGATGCGTGCCTTCTGCTCGGGAGAGACACGGGCGAAGATCGTCGTCTCAGACGCCGTCCGTCGCAGCGCATCGTCGCTGAGCGCATCCACCTCGGTGCCGGTGAGGATGCCTGTCGAGAGGATGCCGAGAGCCGCGAGGACCTTCCGTGCCACCACGGGGCTGTCGCCGGTGGCGATCTTCACCGCGACCCCGAGCCGCGCGAGCTCGTCCAGGGCGGCACGCGCGTCGGGCTTGGGCCGATCGAGGAAGACCAGGAAGCCCACGAGCGACAGATCATCCTCGTCTTCGATCGTGAGATCGACCAGTCCGGGTGCGGGCTTCGTGGCGACCGCGACGACGCGCCCACCGGCGGCGTATTCGCCGTCGAGGAGCGCCTGCGCTCCTGCGGGGACGTGGGAACAGGCGCGCATCACCTCCTCGGGTGACCCCTTCGTCACGACGAGGCGTTCCCCCGCGGGGATGTCGACCAGCACGCTCGTGCGGCGGCGCTCGTGGTCGAATGCGAGGAGATCCACCCGGCGGTACGCGTCGGGCCGAATCGACTCGGGACGAGCGGCCGCCCACAGCGCGGCATCCAGCGGATTGAGGCCGACCGCGCCCTCCACGGTGGCCGTGTAGTCCGCCTCGGTCGCCAGCAGCCCGAGCAGGAGCAGCCGATCGGGTGGGGTGCCGGGCTCCGCGACGCGTGCGCCGGCGAAGCTGATCCGCCCTTCGGTGAGGGTGCCGGTCTTGTCGGTGACCAGGATGTCCATGTCGCCGAGGTCCTCGATGCACACCATCCGCTTGACGAGCACCTCGCGCTTCGCGAGTGCGCGCGAGCCGGCTGCGAGGCTCGTGCTGACCACGGCGGGCAGCAGCTGCGGGGTGATCCCCACGGCGATCGCGAGCGAGAACATCAGCGCCTCGAGGATCGGTCGCTGCAGCAGCACGTTCACGACGAAGATCACCGTCGTCAGGACGAGGGCGACCTCGAGCAGCAGCACCGAGAAGCGTGCGAGTCCACGCTGGAATTCGGTCTGCGGCTGTTCCGTGGCGAGCTCACCGGCGATCCGGCCGAACTCCGTCTGCGGCCCCGTCGCCACGACGACGGCCGTCCCCGTGCCGGACTGCACCACCGTGCCCATGAGGACGCACGAGGTGAGGTCCCCGATCCCCGCCGAGGCCGAGATCGGCGCGGTCGTCTTGGTGGTCGGCAGGGACTCGCCGGTGACGATGCTCTCGTCGCAGGCGAGATCCCCCGCCTCCAGGAGCCGCATGTCGGCGGGCACGACCGTTCCGGTGTTGAGCTGTACGACGTCTCCGGGCACCAGGTCGGTGACGTCGACCTCGACGGGTGCGCCGTCCCGGTGGGCGATGGCGGTATGCCTGATGCGGTCGTGCAGAGCATCCGCGGTGCGTTCCGCCCGGAACTCGTTCACGAACCCCAGGCCGATGCTCGCCACGAGGATGATCCCGATGATCACGGCGCCGGCGACCTCGCCGAGGAACATCGACACGAGAGCGGAGACGAACAACAGCAGCAGGATCGGGCTCCGCAGCTGACGGCCGAGCACGCGCCACGGCCGCGCGCGGTGGCTGCGCAGCGCGTTAGGGCCCACAACGGCGATCCGTGCGATGACCTCGGCCGACGTCAGACCCTGCGGCGTGGAGGCGAGCAGAGTCAGGACGTCGGCCTGGTGCCGCGAAGCCGCATCGCGCACGGCCAGCGCGGGCGCCGCGGAGGCGGCGTTCCGCTCGCTCATGTTGGGCGGCGACCCGGTGGTGCGGGGTGGACCCATGCTCGCCTCCGTGTCGAGGCGCTCCCGGCACCGCGATCGTCGCGCGGGCTCCGACCGAGGGGTGGCGGGGACCTCGGCTGTCATGGTCGCAGTCCGCGCGACGCTGGCTCAGGACCTTCGGCCTGGCGGATCCGCCTCGAGTCGCGCAGGGGGCATCGGCGAATTCTGGTTCGGCTGCTTCCGCTTCTGACCGCGGCGGTCGATGCGGTGTGACCGTGGAGGCGCCGATTCCCCTCCGGAGGCGATCAGGCCGACTCTCGCAGAATCGACCACAGCTTGCCGATCCGGGCGCCCATGTCCACGCTGTCCGGGTTGAGCAGCCACTGCAGCTGAAGGCCGTCGGCGACGGCGACGAGGATCGACGCGGTGTCTTCGGGATCGATGGATCGCGACAGCTCGCCCTCCTCCTGCTGAGCCCGGATGTCACCGGCGATCTCGGCGATCAGCCAGCGATACCGGTCGACGAAGAACTCGTGCGCGACGCCGTCGCTGTCGACGCTCTCTGCGGACATCGACACGAACAGTCGCACGAGCCCCGGCTCGTCGGAGTTGCGCTCGACAGCCCGAAGGAGGCGGCTCACGGAGTGCACGTGGCTGAACTCGCCCGGGCCCGTGGCGCGATCGTCGCGGCGGCGAAGCACGGCGAGGAAGAGCTCCTCCTTGGTGCTGAAGTAGTGCAGGAGGCCGGCCTGACTCAGACCGGTCTGCCGAGCGATCTCGCGCATCGACGTCCGGTCATAGCCTCGTCGCGCGAACTCATCGAGAGCAGCATCGAGAATCTCCTCGCGCTTGGCGAGGCCTTTCGCATACGGGCCACGTGACGCCATATCGACATGGTAGCGACGGGAAATCTGTGAAACTATGTCGTTGATCGGTTTTACGATCACCCACCGACGACGACGCGGGGAGAAGACACGTGGAAGACCGCATCCGAGCCCTCCGGAATTCCCTCTCGCTGCGCGAGAAGGTGCGTCTGCTCACCGGGCGGGATTCGTGGTCGACGGCGCCCCTCGCCTCGATCGGTCTTCGCTCGATGGTGCTCTCGGACGGACCTGCGGGCGTGCGCGGACCGCTGTGGGATGAGCGCTCGCCGTCGGTGAATCTTCCGTCTCCGACGGCGGTCGCGGCATCCTGGGATCCGATGATGGTCGAGCGGGTGGGAGCGGCGCTCGGCAGTGAGGCGGTCCGCAAGCAGGTCGATGTCGTCCTCGCGCCGACCATCAACATCCAGCGCACGCCATACGGAGGCCGGCACTTCGAGGCGTTCAGCGAAGACCCGCTGCTCACCGGCGCCGTTGCGTCGCACTATGTGCGAGGCATCCAGAGCTTCGGAGTGGGCGCGACCGTCAAGCATTACGTCGCAAACGACTCCGAGACCGAGCGCTTCACCGTCGACGTGCGCGTCTCGGAGCGTGCGCTGCGCGAGGTCTATCTCGCGGCGTTCGAGCGGCCGGTGAGGGACGGGTCGTGGCTGGTCATGAGTGCCTACAACTCGATCAACGGCGCCACGGCCTCGGAGAACCCGCTCCTGACCACCCCCCTCAACAGCGAGTGGGGCTTCGACGGCGTCGTCGTCAGCGACTGGACAGCGGTTCGCTCGCTGGAAAGCGCGCGTCACCCGCAGGACCTCGTCATGCCGGGCCCGGCAGGGCCGTGGGGAGCGGCGCTCGTGGAGGCGGTCGAGGACGGACGGATCCCGATCGGCGCGATCGATCGGAAGGTCGACCGGATGCTCACGCTCGCCGCCCGTGTGGGGGCGCTGTCGGGGATCGAGCCGGCCCCCCGCCGCACCCCGCTCAGCGGTCCGGAGGTCCGCGAGGTCGCAAGGGAGGCCGCCGTCGCAGGGGCGGTCCTCCTCCAGAACGACGGGACGCTTCCCCTCGGGGCGCCGGGCTCGATCGCCGTGATCGGCGAGGCCGCGCGGTCGGCGCGGACCCAGGGCGGCGGAAGCGCCACGGTCATCCCGGCGATGGTGGCGAGCCCGCTCGACGGCATCTGGGCGCAGTGGCCCGAGGCCGAGGTGTCATGGCACCTGGGCGCAGTGGTGCAGGGCGGTCTGTCCGACCTCGACGACGGCACGTTCACCACCGCCCTGGGCGACCCGGGGATGACCGTGCGGTATCGGGATGCCGCGGGCCGGGTGTTCCTCGAGGAGAAGCGTCGCGCTTCGCGCATCGTCGGCTTCGACACGGATTCGCCCCTCGTCGTCGCCGACTCCGTCGAACTGGAGTTCCGGTGGCGTCCGCGGTCGGAGGGCGGGCGTGCGCGACTGGGCATCGCCGGTCTGGCGGACTTCTCGATCGCCGTCGATGGGAAGGTCGTCGCCGACGGCGAGCTTCGCACGGGTCCCGACGACGACCACGCGGCAGCCGTCCTCCACCCGCCCGCAACGGTCGTCGAATTCCCGGTTGCCGACGACGATGTCAGTGTCGCCGTGCGCCTCCACCCCGTCCCGGGTGCGATCCCCGATGCCCTGTCGCTCGGGGTCGGCCTGCCGCCGACCGTCCGCGACGCCGACGAGCTCATCGCAGAGGCGGTCGCGGCCGCCACGACGGCAGAGGTCGCCGTCGTGGTGGTCTCGACATCGTCGGAGGTCGAGTCCGAGGGGTTCGACCGTTCCTCGCTGTCCCTGCCCGGCCGGCAGGACGAGTTGGTCCGTGCCGTCGCGGCAGCCAACCCCCGCACCGTCGTCGTCGTCAACTCCGGTGCTCCCGTGCTGCTGCCGTGGCGCCACGAGGTCCCGGCCATCGTGGCGACGTGGTTCCCCGGCCAGGAGTTCGGGCACGCGCTGGCCGGCATCCTGTCGGGCGATGACGAGCCGGGAGGCAGGTTGCCGGTGACGTGGCCGGATGACGAGGCCACCGTGCCCGTCGCCGAGACCCGTCCGGTCGAGGGCGTGCTCGCCTACGACGAGGGCATCCACGTCGGGAGCCGCGCGTGGCTGCGGGCGGGCGCCGCGCCCGCCTACCCGTTCGGGCACGGGCTGGGGTACACCGCGTGGACGGTCGACGCCGTCCACGCGCCGGAGACCCCCTCACCCGACCGGCCGACCCCGGTGTCGGTCCGCCTGACCAACAGCGGACGCCGGGCGGGCAAGACCGTCGTGCAGGTCTACCTCGAGCGGGTGTCGCCCTCGACGGTGGATCGTCCGGTGCGGTGGCTGGGCGGCTTCGCCGTCGCATCGGCCGAGGCCGGCGAAGCGGCGGAGGTCCACGTCGCCGTGGCGCCCCGCGCGTTCGAGCACTGGGACGGAGAGTGGCGCCGGGAGCCCGGCGAGTACGCCCTGCGGGTCGGGTTCTCGGTCACCGACCTGGTCGCCTCGATCGCGATCTCCGTGCCGGCGATCGACGCTGGGAGCGAGGCATCCTTCTCCGTCGTCGCGGGAGCGGCGCAGTGAGGGCGGCGGGGGAGCACGGCCGCTACGACGCGCGCTTCCGCGCAGTGGCAGCCAGGTTCGCGGAATTCGTCGCCGCCGACCCGTCGTTCAGCGCCCAGCTGAGCGTCATCCTCGACGGCGAGCCGGTCGTCGACCTCGCGGCGGGGCCCGCCCTGCGCTCATCCTCGGTCACCGGGGTCTACTCGAGCACCAAGGGCATCGCGGCCCTCGTGATCGCCCACCTCATCGACATCGGCCGGATCGATCCCGATCACCGGGTCGCCGACTACTGGCCGCAGTTCGCTGAGGTGGGAAAGGGTCGGATCACCGTGCGGCAGCTGCTCTCGCACCAGGCGGGCCTCCCCGTCGTGGAGAGACCGCTCACGCTCCACGACGTCGAAGACTCGCGGGAGGCCGCTGCGGCTCTCGCGGGTCAGCGGCCACTGTGGCGCCCGGGATCCGCGTTCGGCTACCACGCCCTCACGATCGGCATCCTCATGGAGGAGCTCGTCCGGCGCGTGGCCGGACGCACGCTGCAGGAGGTCTACGAGACCGTCGTGCGCGGCCCGGTCGGCGCCGACTTCCACCTCGGCCTTCCCGCGAGCGAGGACGCACGATACGTTCCGCTCGGCGACGTGGCGCTCACCGCGGCGCAGGCGGCGGAGATCGCGTCGCGGCCGCCGGCCGACGCGATGGCGGCGGCCGTCTTCTCCAACTTCGCGATGCCCGACGACCGTTCACCCGAGGGCACGAGCACGAACAACCCTGCGGTGCGGCGAGCCGGGTTCGCCGCGATCGGCGGCGTCGGCTCGGCGACGGGGCTCGCCGAGCTGTACGCGGCGACGCTCCCGGGCTCCGGTGGCACGATCGCACGGCCCGAGGTCTTCGCCGAGATGGCGCAGCAGCATTCCTGGGGGACGGACCGCGTGCTCGGCATCCCGAACTGCTTCGGCCTGGTGTTCATGCTCCCCCAGCCGCGGCAGCCCTTCGGCGGGCCCCGCGCGTACGGCCATGACGGGGCGGGAGGCGCTCTCGCGTTCGCCGACCCGTCCACAGGCGTCGCGTTCGGCTACATCCCCCTGCCCATGCAGTACCCCGGCGGCGCCGACCCACGGGCGGTCGAACTCGCGCGCCTCGTGGGAGACGCCGCCCGCACAGCGGCCTAGCCGCTCTCTCACCCTCCGCGGCCTCACTCGGGCCCCCACCATCAGGAGACGACAAGATGACGACGGACCCGCTCGGCGACGCCCGCTTCCTCGCCGCCGACACAGACCGGGCGGCCGCCCCGATGTTCTGGGCCGAGCTGCCCCTCGCGCAGCCGCGCGCGGCCGTCGTCGCCGCGACGCTTCGCGCGACGGCCCATGGTGTCTACGAGGCCCGCATCGACGGCCGGCCCGTCACCGATGCCGTGCTCGCGCCCGGCTGGACCTCGTACGAATGGCGTCTCGCCTACCAGGACCACGACGTCCGCGACCTCGTCGTCGGCGGATCGGGCCCGCTGCGGGTGGAGCTGACCCTCGGTAACGGCTGGTACCGCGGCGACCTCGGATTCGCGGGTGCGAACGCGAACTACGGCGAGGAGATCGCGGTCGCCGCCGTGCTCGACATCGCCTACGCGGACGGGGCGACGCAGCGCTTCGTCACGGGACCGGGCTGGTCGGCCGAGACCTCGGACACCCCGCGCAACTCGCTGTACAACGCCCAGACCATCGATGCCCGGCTGCGCACCGCGGCCACGCCCCTCCCCGTCCGCGAGACCGACATCGACCGGTCGACCCTCGTCCCGCAGAGCAGTCCCCCGGTCCGCCGCCAGGAGACGATCCGTCCGGTGCGCATCTGGACATCGCCCGGCGGGCGCACACTGGTGGACTTCGGGCAGAATCTCGTCGGGTGGATCCGGTTCACCGTGCAGGGCCCGTCCGGCACCGAGATCGAGATCCGCCACGCGGAGGTGCTCGAAGACGGCGAGCTCGGCACCCGGCCGCTCCGCGGCGCCGAGGCGCGGGACCTGTTCGTGCTCTCCGGCGGGCAAGACGCGTTCGAGCCGACCCTCACGTTCCACGGCTTCCGCTACGCCGAGGTGCGCGGCTGGCCGGGCGAGCTCACTCCCGACAGCCTCGAGGCCGTCGTCGTCCACTCCGAGATGCGGCGCACAGGGCGCTTCGCGTGCTCCGATCCGCTCGTGGACCAACTCGTCCACAACTCGGTCTGGGGGCAGAAGGGCAATTTCCTCAGCGTCCCGACCGACTGTCCTCAGCGTGACGAGAGACTCGGCTGGACCGGCGACATCGCGGCGTTCGCGGCATCCGCGTCCTTCGCGTTCGACACGTCGGACTTCCTCGACAGCTGGCTGACGGATCTCCGCGTCGAGACGATGCACGCTCCCGATCGAGGGGTTCCGCTGGTGGTGCCCGACGTGCTGAAGTACGCGCACTTTCCCGCCGACTTCAGCCTCCCGCCGTGGGCGGCGACGGCGATCTGGGGGGATGCCTCGATCTGGGTGCCACAGGCGCTGTGGAACGCCTACGGCGATCGCGACCGACTGGCCGCGCACTACCCCGCGATGAAGCTGCACCTCGAATCGGTGGAGCGCTACCTCTCGCCCACCGGGCTCTGGGACCTGGGCAATCAGCTCGGCGACTGGCTCGACCCCGATGCGCCGCCGGACAAGCCTGATGCGGCGAAGGCCGACCCCTCGGTCGTCGCCACCGCTTGCCTGGTCCGGTCTGCGGCCTTCGCCGCCGAAGCAGCGGAAGTCGCGGGCGAGATCGCGGATGCCGAGCGCTGGGCGCAACTGGCGGCCCGCACCCGCGCGGCGTTCAACGAGCACTACGTCGACGGCGGGATCGTCCGCTCAGACTGTGCCACCGTGTACGCCCTGGCGATCGCCTTCGACGTCCTCGATGCGGGCGATCGCGCGGCCGCGGGCGACCGCCTGGCCGAGATCGTGCGCGCGTCGGGCTACACGGTGACGACCGGCTTCGCCGGCACGCCGTTCGTCACGTGGGCGCTGTCGGAGACCGGCCACATCGACGACGCATATGCGCTTCTGCTCGAGAAGTCCTGCCCGTCGTGGCTCTACCCCGTGACCATGGGGGCGACCACGGTGTGGGAACGGTGGGATTCGATGCTGCCCGACGGCACGATCAACGCGGGGGAGATGACGAGCTTCAACCACTACGCCCTCGGGGCCGTGGCCGACTGGATCTACCAGGTCGTGGGCGGCATCCGGCCCGACGCGCCCGGCTACGATCGCGTGCGCATCCAGCCTGTGCCGGGACGGGGAATCGACTGGGCCGAGACGGCGTACGAGTCGCGACACGGCACGATCTCGGTCGCGTGGCGGAAGGAGCCCTCCGGCTTCACCCTCGAGGCGACTCTCCCGGAGGGTCTGCCCGCCGTCATCGTGCTGCCCGACGGTCGCGCCCAGGAAGTGATCGGCGGGACGCACGTGCTGACCGCCGTCTGAGGCGCCCTGCCCCGACGCAGAAGAGCCCATGGTCCCGCGGGGGCCATGGGCTCTTGCAGTGCTTGCGGTCAGCGCAGGGGCGACTCCGCGGCGGTCTTCGCGGGGTCGCGGTCGACCACGTCGCCGAGCGCCTCATCGATGCGCGACATGAGATCCCCGGGGATCGCGACGCCCGACGCGGCGACGTTCTCCTGCACCTGCCCGGGCCGTGATGCTCCGATCAGCGCCGAGGCGACATTGTCGTTCTGCAGCACCCAGGCCACCGCGAGCTGCGCCATCGTGAGGGACAGCTCATCGGCGATGGGGCGCAGCCGCTGGACGCGCTCGAGCACCTCGTCGCGGAGGTGTCGTCCGATCATCTCCGCGCCTCCGTTGCCGTCGGTGGCGCGGCTGCCGGCGGGAGGGGTGCGCCCCGGAAGATACTTGCCGGTCAGCACGCCCTGTGCGACAGGCGACCAGACGATCTGGGAGATGCCGAGCTCGCGTGATGCGGGGACCACCTCCGCCTCGATGACCCTCCACAGCGCCGAGTACTGCGGCTGATTCGAGATGAACGGGACCCGCAGCTCGCGAGCCATCTCGGCGCCCGCGCGCAGCTGGTCGGCCGTCCACTCGCTCACCCCGATGTAGAGGGCCTTCCCGGCGCGCACGATGTCGGCGAAGGCCACCATCGTCTCCTCCAGCGGCGTCGCGTTGTCCCAGCGGTGGGCCTGGTACAGGTCGACGTAGTCGGTGCCGAGGCGGCGCAGCGAGCCGTCGATCGACTCCATCAGGTGCTTGCGCGACAGGCCCGTGTCGTTGGGGCCGCCGGGGCCGACCGGGTAATAGGCCTTCGTGAGGATCTCCAGAGACTCCCGTCGCTGACCACGCAGCGCGTCGCCCAGCACGACCTCCGCCGCGGTGTTCGCGTACATGTCCGCGGTGTCGAAGGTCGTGATCCCCGCATCGAGGGCGGCGTGGACGCACGCCGCGGCGGCGTCGTTCTCGACCTGCGATGCGTGGGTGAGCCAGTTGCCGTAGGTGATCTCCGAGACCTTGAGGCCGGAGTTCCCGAGGTAGCGGTGCTTCATGTGCTGCGCGTCATCCCTTGATCGCGCCGGCGGTCATCCCCGCCACGATCTGCCGGTTGAAGAAGATGTACATGAGAAGCGGCGGGATGGTGATCAGCAGGATGTTCGTGAAGAGCAGGTTCCACGAGGTCTGGAACTGGCTCTGGAAGTTGAACAGCGTCAGCTGCACCGTCGCGTTCTCCGAGCCCGGAAGGAAGTACAGCGGATTCGCGAAGTCGTTGAAGACCGCGACCGACTGCACCACGATCGCCGTGACGATGACGCTGCGCAGCAGCGGGAACCCGATGCGGAAGAACAGGCGGAGCGGCCCCGCGCCGTCGATGGCCGCCGCTTCGTCGAGCTCGCGGGGGATCGTCGACACGAAGGCGCGGAAGAGCAGGATGCAGAACGCCATGCCGTAGGCGACCTCGACGAGAGCGAGTCCCGGGATCGTGTTGAAGATCCCCAGCCGTTGCATGATCCACGCCGTCGGCACGATGGCCGGTGGCACGATGAGCCCGGCGAGGATGAGGAAGCTGATCCACGGGTTCCACCGCGAAGGGCGCCGGGCGAGGACCCAGCCGATCATCGCGGCGACCACCACCATGATCGTCACCGACAGGACCGTCAGGATCACGCTGTTCCAGAACGCGACGATCAGCATGTAGTCGTTGGCCTGGAAGACGGCCACGACATTCTCGACGAGGGCGAATTGCGTCGGCCACGCGAAGTCGAGGTTGGCAGCCTCGGGAGCCGTCTTGAGCGCCTGGATCGCGATGAAGGCGAAGGGCACGAGGAACACGACCGCGGAGACGATGATCGCGATGATGCCGACGATGTGCCGTCGGGCGTGTCGGAGCTTCACAGGTCTGTCTGCTTTCGGTTGAGCCACGAGAACAGCGGCACGATGATCACGGCGACGAGGACGAACAGGACGACGTTGCCCGCGGTCGACAGCCCGTAGAAGCCGGCGGCGTACTGCTTGTAGATGACGGAGGCGAGCACATCGCTCGAGAAGCCCGGGCCGCCTCCCGTCATGGCCCAGATGATCTCGAAGGAGCGAAGGCCGCCGATCAGCGACAGGATGATGACGGTCGTGGTCGCCGGGCTCACAAGCGGGAGAGTGATGTGCCGGAAGTTCTTCCACCCGCTGGCGCCGTCGACCTTCGCCGCCTCGTAGTACTCGCGAGGGATGGAGACGAGTCCTGCCATGTAGATGAGGGTCGCGAGTCCCACTCCCTTCCAGATGTCGACCAGGATGATCGAGTACAGCGCGAGGTTCGGGTCGGTGAGCCAGCCCGGACCGGCGATCCCGAAGAGGGCGAGCGTCCGGTTGATGGCGCCGTCGAACGGATCCATGAGCGCCTGGAAGGTGATGCCGACGCCGACGGTGCTGACGAGCACCGGGAAGAAGATCACCGCGCGGAGATACCCTCTCGCGAGGATGTCGGAGGTCAGCAGCACGCCGAGCGCGAGGCCGAGGACCACCTTGGCGCCAGAGGTGAGAGCGCCGTAGATCAGCGTGTTGACGAACGCCTTGCTGAGCTGCGGGTCGGTGAAGAAGGTGACGAAGTTCTCGACCCCGATGAACTGCACGTCGAAGAACGACCAGCGGGTGAAGGCGAAGTAGAAGGAGGCGAACGTCGGGGCGATGAACAGCACCGTGTAGATCGCCGCGCCCGGGAGCAGGAACCATCGCGGATACATGCGCGAGTTGAATCCGCCTCCTCGCCGGGGGGTGCGAGGCGGTTCGAGTGCGACCTTCGGCACTGCGGGACTGATGGTGGCCATCTGAGAGTCTTCCTGACGGGCCCTCGGGGCCGGGAGGCGATGCCTCGCCGACCCCGAGGGCGGATGTGTCACGGTGAAGGCTGGATCACCAGCCGGGCAGGCCGAGCTGCTGCGCCGCCTTCGCCGAGTCCTCGTCGTAGGCCTTCGCACCGTCCGCGCCGGATCGGATGCCGGAGCCCACCTCGACGGTGATGCTCGCCAGGTTCGGGCCCTTGACGGGCGACAGGAACTCCAGTGCGGGAGCGGTCTTGCCGGCGTCGAAGTACGGCAGCATGTCGGCGACGATCTTGGGGGCGTCGCTGGGCAGCGTGCAGCCCTTGACCACATACGCACCGGTGACGCCGATCGCCTTGGTGATCACGTCGCAGCCTTCGGAGCTCGCGACGAAGGCCATGAACTTCTTGACCTGTTCGGGGTGGGGGGTGTTCTTCGGTGCGTAGACCGCAGAAGGCATCCAGACGGTCATGCCGGCGGCATCCGCGGAGTCGCCGGGAACGCCGAAGAATCCGACGTCACCCGCGTTGTCGGGGTAGTTCGAGACGATGGTCGCCTGTGCGAATCCGAGCATCGGGTAGTTCGCCGCCGTGCCGGTCGCGATCGCCTTCAGCCCGTCGTCGAGCTTCGCCGACGCGAAGTCCTGGTTCAGGAAGCCGCCGTCGTACAGATCCTGGAGCTTCGTGAAGCTCTTCTGGGCAACCGGGTCATCCGCGAAGTTGACCTTGTTCTCGGTCCACTTCGTCCCCCAGTCCGGGTCGCTCTCGTAGACGTTGTAGAAGTCGGCGAGGGTCACGATCTGAGACGTCCAGGCATCGCCGAAGGTCATCTCGACGGCGTCGTAGCCGGCATCCTTGATCTTCTGGGCGTTGGACATGAACTCGTCCCACGTCTTGGGCACCTCGAGGCCGAGCTTCTCGTAGATCGGGATGTTGTAGAAGATTCCGCCGCCGCCGGCGGACTGCGTCGGAACACCGAAGACGCCCTTGTCGGTGGAGACCGACTTGACGAATCCGGGATCCAGGTTCTTGACGAAGCTCTCCCCCGAGATGTCGAGCATCGTCTGGTCGGGGTTGAGGGCGGACAGGAGCGACCCGCTGTTGTACCAGAACATGTCGGGCATCGACCCGGTGGCGAGCTTCGTCTTGATGGTGTTGTCGATGTCGGGCGACCCGCTCGGACCGGACGCGTCGACCTTGATGGTGATGTCGGGGTTCTTCTCGTGGAACGCCTTCGCGAGCGCCTCCATCGTCGTGGTGTTGGCCTCGACGCCGGCTCCGGAGAACCACGTCAGGGTCACGGGCCCTGAAGAGTCGGCTGCGCCGCCCCCGCCGGAGCATCCCGCGAGAACGATCCCCGCGATCGCGAGCCCGGCCAGCGTGACGGGCCGCGCTCGCCGTGTGAATGAAGACATCCTTACCTCCTTGTAGGACCACTCGGTGCACCCATCGTTCGGGCTTGAAAACTATTCAACGATGGGCTTTCGGCAATAGTAAACCTCGCCTGCCCGGCCGTCAATCACGGATGGGTCACGATCCCGGGCGATAAGCGGCGGAGAAACTCGGTCATTGACAGTTCTTGACATTCTCGTCTCTCTGCGGCATCGTCGTTCCGATGTCTGAATCGATTCAAGATCATTCAAGGCATCTTCACCTTGACATCGCTACGAAGGAGTGCGACCGATGAATCGCGATGAAGTCTTCCGCCGATGGAGCGCCGGGGCTCCACCGTCGACAATGGGAGGAGGTCGGAGGAAGGCCTCGCTCATGGCCGCCGCCACGACCGCCGCAATGGTGGCGCTCACGGTGCCGCTGCTCGCTGCTCCCGCTTCCGCAGCCTCGAAGGGTGGTGACCATCCCGTGACCGTGGAAGGTCTGAGTGTCAACGGGCGTGAAGACGCGCCGCTCGGCATCGGCAGCACGCACCCGCTGCTCGGGTGGACGATGACGGCGGAGGAGAAGGCCGGCGACCCCTGCTTCGACTCGTCTGTCAACGGCGTCTGCGCGCTCGACAAGCAGACGGCATACGAGGTGGAGGCCGCGGCATCCGTCGCCGCACTGGAGCGGGGTGACCTCATCTGGGACACGGGTCGTGTCGAGTCGGCCCAGCAGACGAACGTCGTCTTCCAGGAGAAGCTCGCCTCGCGCGACACAGTGGCGTGGCGCGTGCGCGTCTGGGATGCCCTGGGCAAGGAATCCGCATGGAGCGAGCCGTCGACGTTCTCGGTCGGACTGCTCGAGCAGGATGACTGGGGCGACGCGCGCTGGATCGAGCAGGCGGGCCGCACCGAATCGCAGGCGTTGCCCATCTTCGCGCGCAGCTTCGAGGTTCCCGCGGGCAAGCAGGTGGCCGCGGCATCCCTCTACCTCTCCGGCGTGGGTCTGCACTGGGCGACGCTGAACGGCAAGCCTGTCACCGACGAGCAGCTGGCTCCGGGCAACACCAACTACCAGCTGTCGACCGAGTACCGCACGTACGACATCACCGACGCGCTCGCCGCGGGCGAGAACGTCGTCGGAGTCGAGCTGGGCAACGGCACGGCGTATGTCCGCCGCTCGGTCACCAACCCGAGCGTCGGCCGGACCTCGCCGTACTCGTGGTGGCAGAGCCAGCTCAAGGGAAGCGGCACCCTCGCGGTCGAGGCATCCGCCGGGGCGACGAACGTCAAGGTCAGCAGCGTGTCGAACTACCACGTGGGCGGCACGATCAACATCGACACCGGAGACGGGGGCGATCGCCTCGAGTCACGGGTCATCACCGCGATCGGCACCGCGGGCGCCCTGGGGACAGGCATCTCGTTCGAGCCGGCGCTCACCGGTTCGCACGCGGTCGGCGCGCTCGTGACGGCATCGGGCAACAACATCGCCGCCAGCGATGCCAGTGCCGGTGCGGCCGTCACTCCGCGGCTCATCGGACGGATCGAAGTCACCTACTCCGACGGCACGACCGACACGATCGTGACCGACCGCAGCTGGCGCGCCGCCTCGGGCCCGCTCGTGACCGACGCCTGGTACGCGGGCGAGGACTACGACTCGCGCCGCGAACAGGTGGGCTGGAACGCTCCTGGCGCCAACCTGGGCGAGGGCGCCGTCCGTCGCGACGGGTCGCCGATGAACTGGACGGCGGCGGGCATCGCCCCCGCGCCGAACCTCGCGACCAAGCTCGTCGCTCGTGATGCCGAGGGAATCCACGAGGCGGAGCGGTTCACCCCCAAGTCGGTGACGAACCCGGCTCCCGGGGTCTGGGTCTTCGACTTCGGCCAGAACTTCGCCGGCTGGCCCGAGATCAACCTGCCGCAGCTGCCGGCAGGCACGATCGTCAAGGTCAAGCCCGCCGAGAGCCTCAACCCCGACGGCACCGTCAATCAGTCCTCGCTCGGCCCCGGCGGCCGGGGTCGCGACCTCTTCAACACCTACATCACGTCGGGTCTCGCCGGCGGCGAGAAGTACAACCCGAAGTTCAACTACTTCGGCATGCAGTGGGTGCAGATCGAGGGGCTGCCGGCGGGCTTCACGCCGACGGCCGACATCGTGAGCGGTGTACGCCTGCAGGCGGGAACGCCTGTCGTCGGATCGTTCGACTCTTCGAACGCGCGGATCAACCGGATCAACAAGATGGCCTACTACTCGATGGCCACACAGATCATGTCGACGTTCACGGATTGCCCGGGCCGCGAGAAGCAGTCGTACCCGGCTGACTACACGATGCCGATGGACGGCTTCCACTCGCTGTTCGAGTTCGACGCCTACATGAGGACCACCGAGCACCACCTCGTCGAGGGCCAGTCGGTGGCGAACACGTCGATGTTCGGCAACGTCGCCCTGAAGACCCCCGTCCACGACTGGGGCTACACGGGCCAGTTCGGCGACGAGATCAACTGGGGCAACGGCATCATCCTGGTGCCCGCGTTCCTCTACGAGTACTACGGCGATACCGAGACGATGAGCCGTTACTACGACCAGATGGTCCACTTCGTGGAGTACATCCAGCGACAGAAGGTGGGCACGGGCGCCGATGCCCACATCGTCAACGCGGCGCTGGCCGACTGGGTGGCCGCCGAGCAGACGTCGGGACGCATCACGGGAACGTGGGGCTACTACGTCATGATGACGAAGATGGCCACGATGGCCGAACTGACCGGCCACGACGCGGACGCGGCGAAGTTCGCGCAGGCGGCTGCCGACATCAAGGCCGCATTCAACGGGGCGTTCCTGAACACGTCACTCGGCTACTACACGGCGGGCGGAAACTCCGGGACGACTGGAGCCACGCAGGCCGCGCAGGCTCTCGCACTCGATGCCGGACTCGTTCCGGACGAGTACCGCGAGTCGGTCGTCAAGCAGCTCGTGGAGAACGTGAAGGCATTCGGGCCCGATGACGGACCGCACTTCAGCGCCGGCACGATCGGCCTCGCCGCCGTCGTCCGCCAGCTGACGGCGACCGGCAACGGCGAGGTGCTCTTCGACGCGCTGCAGACCGACACCCAGCCGGGCTACGGCTATTTCATGCAGCCGACGGCCGCGAACCCCGAGGGATTCACGACGATCGGCGAGCGCTGGACGCGTGGTGACTCCAAGAACCACATGATCCTGGCTCAGATCGTCGAGTGGTTCCAGAAGGGGCTCGTGGGCATCAACCGGGCTCCCGGGTCGGTCGAGTACGACCGGCTCGTGTTCAAGCCGCAGCCTGCGGGCGACCTCACGTGGGCCGAGGGGAGCTTCGAGACTCCGCGCGGTGTCGCGTCGAGCCGATGGGACAAGTCGGAGAGCCGTCTCACCCTGATGGTGCAGGTGCCCGCGAACACGACCGCCGAGGTGTGGGTGCAGACCGGCGGCGACCAGGCCGTGCTCACCCCGAAGCGGGCGAAGCTCGAGCGCGTGGAAGGCGACTACGCCGTCTACACGGTCGGCGCGGGTCGGTTCACCTTCGTGGCGCCGACCGCTTCGTACTCGGACCTGACCGCTGCCGTGAAGGCGCGGGCGGCGACGGGCGAGCTGGATGCGCAGCTGGCGGCGAACCTTCAGAAGTTCGTCGAGAAGGCTGCCGCCCAGTCCGCGGCCGGCGACGGCCAGCCTGCGGACAGCGCCCTGCGCTCGTTCCTCAACTCGATCGGCAACGCGAAGGACAAGCGCGCGAGCGCTGCCGCGCGGGAAGAGCTGACCGCGCTGGCGACGCAGCTGCAGGCGGCGCTGCGGGCGGCGGCAGGCATCCCGCTCGATCGCTGATCATCTGACCCAGGGGGCGCAGTCGCGGGGCATTCCGCGGCTGCGCCCCTTGGCGCCCCGGTGCCGCCCTGCCGTAGATTGGGGCCGCGGGCGGGAGCGGGGAGGCACTGTGGCTGTTCGAGGCAAGTCCCCGACGATCCAGGACGTGGCGCAGGAGGCGGGGGTATCGCCGTCGGCGGTGGCGCGGGCCCTCCAGGGCGCACGGGGAATGAGCCCGGCGGCGCGTCTTCGGGTCGATGCCGCGTTCCGCGCGCTCGGACGACCGTCCGCGGACCCCGCCAGGATCTCCCCTACCGGTGTGGTGAGGATCGGGCTCGCGATCCCGCGCCTGTCCAATCGCTTCTTCGAATCGATCGCGACGGGGATCGCGCGCGCCGAGATGGCCGGGAACGTGCGGCTCGTGTTCGCCGCCGCACCCCCGGATGACGAGGGTGACGGGCGGGATGGGATCGAGGATCTGCGTGACCTCGGGGTGGACGGCATCGTCGCCGTCGCACCGCTGATCGAGAGAGAGTGGATGGAGCGAATCGGCTCGGAGGTGCCGCTCGTCTCGATCGGAAGCCGCGCCCAGTCGGCCTTCTACGACACGGTCAACGGCGACGACCGGCTCGGCGCGCGGCTCGTCATGGACCATCTCCTCGCCGGCGGGCATCGCTCGATCACGCACCTCACCCACGAGGACTTCATCATCAGGCAGAAGACCGACACCCCCCACGCGCACCGGCTCGCCGCGTACGAGTCGGCGATGCGCGGCGCGGGTCTCGCCGCCACTGCGCGCGTACTGCGGTGCAGCAGCGGGGAAGAGGCGGCGTACGGAGCGACGAGAGAGGTTCTGGCAGGATCGACCCGACCGACGGCGATCTTCGCCGCGCATGACGACCTCGCGCTCGGGGTCCTCCGCGCCGCCGCTGAAGCCGGCCTCGACGCGGGCGAGCTCGCCGTCGTCGGCTACGACAACACCCGGATCGCGCAGCATCCTCTCGTCGCCCTGTCCTCAGTCGATCAGGCCGGCGAGTGGATGGGCCGCAGAGCGGCCGAGATGATCCTCGAACGACTCGCCTCACGCACCGAACCGCTGCGCGAGACCGCGACGCCGGAGCTCAAGATCCGCAGGTCGTCGGCTGTGCCTCTGGGAGGCGTCGCGTCGCCGCCGACGACACCCTAGTCGGCGGCTCATCGGGCGGGCACGGCCGTCGGGCCTCCTCGCGCGTGTACGCGTTCAATGGCTTCGCATTCGACACTTCGGCATCAGAACGCCACTTTACTTCTTGACGATCGCTGTCGGTCACCCCTACGGTGGCGGTGAAGGTGAATCCATTCAATGAGGTTTCAAGATCACCTCGATGCCGAGACCCGGCATGCGTCGACTACTCAAGGGAGAGAAATGCGATCATCATCGAGCGAGCGCCATGCCGCGTTCGTGCGCTCGTCGGGATTCCGGCGCTGTGCACGCACGGGCTTGGCTATCTCGATCGCGGCCGCGGTCGGAATGGCCGGCTTCGCCACGACGGCCACCGCTGCTGAAGAGGACACGAGCTGGCAGAGCGAAGTCCTCGGAACAGGCGAGACCGACCTCGTCGCTGAGCATGTCGTCGAGACGTCCGGGAACGTGCAGAACGCCCAGGCGCTCGTGAAGGGCGGCGCCGGTGCGGCCACCCTCACCTGGGACGGCACCGGCCAGGCGCCGTACATCATCCTCGATCACGGCCCCGTCGTCGGGGGCCTGCCGTACTTCAACGTCGACTCGAGCTCCGGCACGGTCGGTGTGCGCACCGCCTACAGCGAGAGCCTCAAGTACATCGCTCGGAAGAACGAGTCGCAGCTGGTCAAGGCGGCACCCGTCGGGGCCCAGACGGTGTACGTCACGAACACGACACAGATGACGGTGGGCCAGTCACTGGTCATCGGCACAGGCGCCGAGCAGGAGACAGCGACGATCCTCGGCATCGGGCTGGCGGCCGTGTCCACCACGGCATTCGCACCGATCGCCGCCGGCGCGACCAACGTCGAAGTGACCACCACGAACAACTTCCCTGTGGGAGCCGAGCTTCTCATCGGGACCGGGGCCGCCCAGCAGGCCGTGACCATCACAGCGGTCGGCCGCACCTCGAGCCAGACGACCCTCTCGGCGGCCGCCGCGGCGGGTGACACCAATATCAAGGTCGCCTCCGTCGCAGGCCGGCAGGTCGGCGACGTCATCAAAGTCGGCGGAGAATCCGTGACCGTGACGAGTGTCGGCACCGCCGGCGCCAGCGGGACCGGTCTCGGCATCTCGCCGCTCACCGCCGCCTACCCAGCCTCCGCGCCGGTCGTCTTCAACGGGTCGGGACTCTCGTTCAGCCCGGCGGTCACGGCTGGGTTCGATGCGGGAGTGACGCTTCGCAACCCCCGCACCGGTGTCACCGTCTCGCCGCTGACGAAGGCGCATGCCGCCGACAGTGCGGTCACGAGCACTCCCGGAAACGTCGTCGGCGACAACGCCGGCTACCTCGGCGCCGGAGTCGGCTCGCCCCGCAACCGCGTCTTCCAGGTGACCGGTCCCGGAACCTACGCCACGCCCGCCAACGCCCTCCAGGGCGGCATCCGCTTCCACGCGGTCACCCTCACCACGCCCGGCACGGTGACGATCTCAAAGGTCGGAGTCCAGTCCAAGTACCCCAACCACGCGGCCTCGGACTACGAGGGCTGGTTCCTGTCGAGTGACGAGCAGCTGAACGACCTCTGGTATACCGGTGCGTACACGGTCGACACCAATATGGTCCCGGCGGGGGCGCAGAACAACAGCACGATCCCCGTCATCCTCGACGGCGCCAAGCGCGATCGCCGCATCTGGGCGGGCGACCTCTACAACGCGGGACGCTCGACCTACACCGCCTTCGGCTACGGCGAGAAGGGGTCGGACTACATCAGCAACTCGATCCACGTTCTCGGCTCCCGCCAGGCCGCGAACGGTTCGGTTCCCGGCGAGTCGGCGAACTGGAACGGCGATCCTGCCACGACGGCGCAGTTCTACTCGACGGCCTACTCGATCTATTACCCGATCGGCATCGTCGATTACTACCGGTACTCGGGCGATCTCGACTTCGGCATCGCCGAGTACCCGCGGCTCAAGGCGCAGATGAATTACAACCTCGGGCTCACCAACGCCGACGGCCTCATCGTCACGACCACCGGATCCGACGGGCGTGACTGGGACTTCTACGACGGTGGCAAGGCCGGCACCGTCACGGCGACCAACGTGCTCTACTATCACGCGCTCACCGAGGCGGCTTGGCTGACCGGGCACATGCTCGAGACGCACCCGGATCACGCCGACGCGGCCGCGTGGGCTGCGGACAAGGCGGCGTGGGAGGCCCGGGCTGCCCAGGTCAAGGCCTCGATCAATGCAACGCTGTTCGATGCTCAGCGCGGTGTATACAAGCTCTCGAACATCGACTGGAGCAACAAGTCCGGCAACGCCGTTCCGCAGGACGCCAACTCGCTCGCCGTCCTCTGGGGCGTCGCCCCCGAGGACAAGGTCGACGGCATCCTCTCGTGGCTGCGTACGAACCTGTGGGGAGAGCACGGTCCTCAGCCGTTCTCGCCCGAGGCGAACATGTCGACGCTCATCAGCACCCACATCAGCGGGTTCGAGCTCGCGGCGCGATTCGAAGCGGGCGATACCGAGGGCGCTCTGGATCTCGTTCGACTCCTGTGGGGCCCCATGGCCGACCCGGAATTCCCGTTCTATACGGGCGCGTTCTTCGAGAATCACCAGCAGAACGGCGATCTCACCGACGCCAACAAGAGCCTTGCGCACAGCTGGGCGAGCGGTCCGACGTGGGGTATGTCGGCCTACCTGCTGGGCATCCAGCCGGAGGAGCCGGGCTTCGAGACGTGGTCGGTCAAGCCGCATCCGGCCGATCTCCAATGGGCGAAGGGAACGACTCCGACGCCGCACGGTGACATCGCGGTGTCCTGGAAGCAGGGCGACGTGTTCCAGCTCGACGTCACCGTGCCGGACGGCACTGCCGGAGAGGTCTGGGTGCCACTGGCGACGGATGCCTCGGCCAGCGCGGCGTCCGCCGGGGCGACCTTCCTTCGCACTGAGGACGGCTACGACGTCTATTCGGTAACCGCCGCGGGTGAGTACACCTTCCAGTCGGCGAGCACCGTCGTCCCGCCCACCCCGGCCATCGAGGGGAACCTGGCCGTGGGCGGCACCGTCAAGGTCGTCGGCCAGTGGTCGCCGTCGCTCGCCGGCCTCACCTACGAGTGGTACCGCCAGGGTGCGCCCACGCCGATCCAGAGCGGTCCGTCGGACTCATACACGCTCACCGACAAGGACAAGAACCGAAGGATCTTCGTGAAGGTGATCGGCACGTTCGGGGACCTCGCCCCCGTGACGGTCGTGACCGAGACCACTCCGAAGGTCGCGAAGTAGTCCGTCTCGCAAGGACAGGAGGGTCTCCCGCGTCACGCAGGGAGACCCTCCTGTCGTGCAGCGATCGAGACGCCGGCGTCGTGCCCTCACGCCCCCGCGGTGGAGGCACGCACGATCAGCTCCGGTGGGAACACGGTCTGGCGCGGAAGGAACTCCGCGTCGGAGGTCTCCTCCATGAGGATCCGGAACGCGGTTCGCCCGATCATGCGGCTCGGCTGGCGGATGGACGACAGCGGAACGGCGGCCGCCGAGGCGAACGAGATGTCGTCGAATCCGATCAACCGGATGTCGCTGGGAACGAGTCGGTGTCCGCCGTCGACGAGTGATTGCAGAAGCCCCAGAGCGAGAAGGTCATTGCCCGCGAAGATGCCGTCGGGCCACTCCTGACGCGGTCTGGCGAGCAGCCGGATGCCGGCGGCCGAGCCCTCGGCGAGAGTCATGGCCGACGTCGGGACGACCTCCAGCTCCACCGCAGGCTCAGCATTCTCGGCGGCGGACCGGGCTCCCGCCAGGCGATCCGTCACCTGATGCATGTCGAAGGGGCCGCCGACGTAGGCGATCCTCCGACAGCCCTGCTCGATGAGATGCTCGACGGCCATCCTGCCGCCGAGCACGCTGTCGACCGACACGGAGGAGAACCGGCCGTCTCCGCTGAATCTGTCGATCAGGACGCTGGAGATGCCTCGTGCACGGAGTCGAGCGAGACGCGACGTGACGTCGCCGTAGGGCGCGATGAGGATGCCTCTGACCTGCTGCTCCTCGAAGAGGTCGAGGTAGGCCGTCTCGCGGCGCGCGTCCTCGTCGGTGTTGCCGTGCAGGATCGCGATGCCCTGTCTGGCGGCTTCGTCCTCCGCCCCGCGCACGACGTCCGTGAAGAAGGGATTCTGTCCGTTGAGCACGACGAAGCCGACGGACGTGCCGACCCCGGCCCGGAGCGTGCGGGCGGCCATGTTACGCACGTATCCGAGCTGCGCCACGGCATCCCGAACGCGCGCCCCCGAATCATGTGAGACGATCTCGGGTCGGTTGAAGTAATTCGAGACCGTGCCGACCGAGACTCCCGCCAGCTCGGCCACGTCGCGGATGCTTGCAGGCAAGAGCGCCCCTTCCGGCGTGGGCCCGCTGCGGATGCGCAGCAGGCAGTGCCACAAGCGATTCCCCGAGCATCGCCTGCGGCACTACATTAGTCGCCGCGCGCTGCATCAGCCCCGCCGCGCGCCGCAGGTGGGCGCCAGCGGCGGCCCACCCAGGACTCAGACGGCGCGGGTCGAGGCGCGGACGACGAGCTCGGGCTTGAACACCGTCTGGCGGGGGATGCTGTCGGGATCCGCAGCCTCCTCGAGAACGATGCGCAGCGCGGTGCGCCCGATCATGCGGCTCGGCTGTCGGATAGAGGAGAGTGGCACGGCCGCGGCGGCGGCGAAGGGAATGTCGTCGAAGCCGATGATGGCGATGTCGTCGGGAACGCGCAGCCGGCCGTCCACCACGAGGGACTGGAGCAGCCCCAGCGCCAGGAGGTCGTTAGCCGCGAACAGCGCGTCGGGCCACTGGCGGCGAGGCTGCGCCAGGATCCTGGCGCCGGCTGCGACGCCCTCCTCCACGCTCATGGCGGCGGTCGCGATGACCTCGAGGCTGACGCCACTTCCCGCATCGTCTACGACGACGCGGGCGCCGGCCAGCCGGTCGGTCACCTGACGGATGTCGAAGGGTCCGCCGACGAAGGCGATCCGGCGCCGGCCTTCGCTGATCAGATGGTCGACCGCCATGGTGCCGCCGATGGTGCTGTCGACCGAGACGGAGGAGAAGCGGCCGTCACCGCTGAAGCGGTCGACCAGGACGGCCGCGATGCCGCGCGTACGCAGTCGCTGCAAGCGAGAAGTCACGTCGCCATACGGTGCGATGAGCAAGCCTCGCACCTGCTGCTCCTCGAAGAGATCGAGGTAGAGCTTCTCCCGAGAGACGTCCTCGTCGGTGTTGCCGTAGAGGATCGCGATCCCGTGCCGCGTGGCCTCGTCCTCGGCCCCGCGGACGACGTCCGTATAGAAGGGGTTCTGTCCGCTCAGCACGACGAATCCGATGGTGGTGCTGACCCCGGCACGGAGCTTGCGTGCCGCATCATTGCGCACGTACCCGAGCTCATCGATCGCCTGGGTGACCCGCTGAACCGACTCGGCGGAAACCTCTTCCGGTCGATTCAGGACGTTCGAAACGGTCCCGACGGACACACCCGCGCGGACCGCGACGTCGCGAATGCTCACAGGCAAAGCGTCATCCTTCCTCGGATCACGATTCGGTCACTGTCCTTCTTCGACTTGACCATGGTTCATTCCTGTCCTTAGAGTAGCCTGAAACAGCCTGAATCGATTCATCCACGCTCAACGAGGAGGCGCGATGTCAACCATCGCAACCGAAGGGTCGCGTCCCGCGCTCGAGCTGCGCAAGGTGGTGAAGTCGTTCGGACCAGTGGTCGCCCTCCGGTCCGGGAGCCTCACCCTGGAGCGGGGATCCATCCATGCGCTGATCGGCGAGAACGGCGCGGGCAAGTCCACGCTCGTCAAGATCATCGCCGGTCTCTACCGTCGCGACGCCGGCGAATTCCTCCTCGACGGCGAGTCGGTGGACTTCAGCAGCACGGCCCAGTCCAAGGCGGCCGGCATCGCGGTGATCTACCAGGAGCCGACGCTGTTCCCCGACCTCTCGGTCACCGAGAACATCTTCATGGGCCGCCAGCCCGCGAACCGCTTCGGCCGGATCGACCGGAAGGCGATGCGTCAGGAGGCTGCGGCCATCTTCCGCCGTCTCGGCGTGTCGCTCGACCCCGAGCGTGTCACCGAGGGGCTCTCGATCGCCGACCAGCAGATCATCGAGATCGCCAAGGCCATCTCGCTCGATGCGCGCGTGCTCATCATGGACGAGCCGACGGCGGCGCTCTCGGGCGTCGAGGTCGAGCGGCTCTTCGCCGTGGCGCGGAGCCTGCGCGACGAGGGGCGAGCGCTCCTGTTCATCTCGCACCGCTTCGACGAGGTCTTCGACCTCTGCGACACCGTCACCGTCATGCGCGACGGCTCCTACATCGACACGACGCCGATCGCCGAGACGACGGTGGACGAGCTCGTGAGGCAGATGGTGGGCCGCGATGTCACCGAGCTCTTCCCGAAGCTGCCCTCGGAAGTGGGGGAGGTCGTCCTCGAGGTGCAGGGCCTCACGCGGGCCGGTGTCTTCCGCGACATCTCGTTCACCCTCCGGCAGGGGGAGATCGTCGGCCTCGCGGGTCTCGTCGGCGCGGGACGCAGCGAGGTCGCACGGGCCGTCTTCGGCATCGACCTCTACGAGTCCGGGAGTGTGCGCCTGCACGGCACGCCCCTCACGCGCAGCAACCCCAGACTGGCGACGCAGCGCGGCATCGCGCTCGTCCCCGAGGACCGTCGCAAGCAGGGCCTCGTGCTCGATGACGGCGTCTCGCGCAACATCACGCTGGCGATCCGTTCGAAGCTCGCGAAGTTCGGCCTGATCTGGAGTTCGCGCGAGAACACGGCCGCGGAGGTCTGGGCCAGCCGCCTCGAGGTCAAGACAGCGGCTCTCGACGCCGAAGCCGGGACGCTGTCCGGCGGAAATCAGCAGAAGGTCGTGCTCGGCAAGTGGCTCGCGACGGAGCCCACCGTCCTGATCGTCGATGAGCCCACGCGCGGCATCGACGTCGGGACGAAGGCCGAAGTCCACCGCCTTCTCAGCCAGCTGGCGCAGCAGGGGATCGCGATCCTGATGATCTCTTCCGAGCTCCCAGAGGTGCTCGGCATGGCCGACCGTGTCCTGGTCATGCGCGAGGGGCGGATCACCGGCGAGTTCAGCCGTCAGGAAGCCACTCCCGAAGCGGTCATGTACGCCGCGACGGCCGACTCGGAGGTCGCCCGATGATCACCACGACAGCACCCCCCCAGTCGGGGACGAGCCCTGCCTCGCGGCTCGTCCGCCACGTGGCGACAGCCCGGGAGACCGGCATCCTGATCGCCCTCGTCGCGATCATCGTCGTCGCGACGATCAGCAACCCCAACTTCCTCTTCTCGTCGGACGGCTTCCGCGACCTCCTGCTCACGCCGTCGCTGCTGCTCCTCGTGGCTGTCGGGTCGGCGATCGTCATCATCACCCGGAACGTCGATCTGTCGGTGGGCTCCGTCGTGGGGCTCACGGCGTATCTGACGGGCCGCCTCTTCATCGATATCCCGGGCATCCCGATCATCGGGGTCTTCGCGGGCGGCATCCTGTTCGGTGCCGTCCTCGGCGCCATCAACGGCGCGCTCGTCGCCTTCGCCCGTGTGCCGGCCCTCGTCATCACGCTCGGCACGATGTACATCTACCGCGGCATCAACGTCGCCTGGACCGGCAGCGATCGAATCAACGCGTCCGACCTGCCGCGGGAGTTCCGCGGCCTCGGCACCGACTCGATCCTGGGCATCCCCATCCTCACCATCATCGCCGTCCTCGTCCTCGTGGTCGCCGCGTGGTACATGCGCAATCTGCGCGGCGGGCGCGAGTTCTACGCCATCGGCTCCGATCCCGCTGCGGCGCATCTCTACGGCCTGAAGGTCACGCGCCGGGTCATCAGCGCCTTCGTCGTGAGCGGTGCGCTCGCGGGGCTTGCGGGTGTGCTCTATGCGGCGCGGTACGGAACCGTCAGCTCGGCCGCCGGCTTCGGGTGGGAGCTGCAGGCGATCGGTGCCGCCGTCATCGGGGGCGTCGCGATCTCGGGTGGCGTCGGCACAGTGTGGGGAGCAGCCATCGGCGCGTTCCTCCTGCTCACGATCAACCGCGCGCTGCCGATCCTCGGCATCGATGACTTCTGGCAGCGGGCTGTCGTCGGCGTTCTGATTCTCGGCGCCATCGTGCTCGACCGTGTGCTCGCGGTGCGTCAGCATCGACGACTCATCGCCCAGAGAGAGGAGACGCGATGACCACCCTGACCGACGCTCCGCGCGTTCGCACGTATCGTGCCCATGCCCGGCCCGCCTGGCGCCGCGTTCTCCTCACGCGGGAGATGGCGATCATCGCCCTCCTGCTGATCGTGATCGTGGTCGCGCTCGCGACGGTGCGCAACTTCGACAGTCCGCTCACCGTCACCTATCTCCTGCGCGACGTCGCCCCCATCCTCCTCATCGCCCTTCCGATGACGCTCATCATCATCACCGAGGAGATCGACCTGTCGGTGGCGAGCATCGTCGGCCTGTCGAGCGTCGTGACCGGTCTGCTGACGCAAGCCGGGCTGCCGTTCCCCGTCGCCGCGCTGGCGGCCATCCTGATCGGGACACTCGGCGGTGTGTTCAACGGCTTCCTCGTCACCGTCGTGGGCCTGCCGTCTCTCGCCGTCACGATCGGCACGCTCGCCCTCTTCCGGGGCATCGCCGTCGGACTGCTGGGCACGACCGCCATCACCGATTTCCCGGAGGAGTGGACCGACCTCGCGAAGGCGAACATCCCCGGCACCCCCGTGCCTGTCATCACGGTCGCGTTCGTCATCCTCGCGATCGTCTTCGGAGTGCTCCTGCACTTCACCCCGTTCGGTCGCACGCTCTACGCGATCGGCCTCAACAAAGAAGCCGCAGCCTTCTCGGGCATCGACGTCGGGCGTACGAAGTTCATCCTCTTCACACTGAGCGGCGCGGTCGCCGGCTTCGCGGGGGTCTACTTCACGCTCCTCTACTCCAACGCGCGCGGTGACAACGCGATGGGCATGGAGTTGCAGGTGATCGCCGCGGTGCTTCTGGGCGGGGTGTCGATCTTCGGTGGACGAGGGGCCCTGCACGGCGTGATCGCGGGTGTGCTCCTCATCGGAGTGCTCGGCAGCGCGCTGCGCCTCGCCGGCGTCACGAGCGACATCATCAACGTCATCACGGGGCTCCTGCTCATCGTCTCCGTCGTGTCCTCCAGCCTCCTCGCCTGGCTCCATGCCCGCAGAGCAGCCGCCAGCGGGAAGAGAAAGGGCCGAAGCGCACCAGGCGCCCCGCCCGCCGGCCACCCGATCCAGTAACACCCACAGCGAGAACTCGCACCAAGGAAGGAAACAACGATGTTCGAATTCAAGCGCTCACGACGTGCAGGGGTCATCGCGGCTCTTGCCGTTGGCGTGACCCTCCTCGCGGCAGGCTGCTCCGGCGGCAGCGGCGGGGGAGGCTCGACCGGTGACGCGGGCGGCGACGCCGGGAACGTCTCCATCACCATGCTCCCGAAGAACCTCGGCAACCCGTACTTCGACACCTCGACCAAGGGCGCGACGGCGGCTGCGGAGGAGTTCGGCGGCACGCTCGAGGAGGTCGGTCCGTCGGAGGCGAGCCCGACCTCGCAGGTCAGCTACATCCAGACCGCCGCGCAGCAGGGCGCCGGCGCGCTCATCGTGTCGGCGAACGACCCCGAGGCGATCTGCGACGCGCTGGGCGAGGCATCCGATGCCGGTGTGAAGATCGTCACGTTCGACTCCGACACCAACCCGGACTGCCGTGACCTGTTCATCAACCAGGCCACGTCCGAGGGCATCGCGAAGGTTCAGGTCGACGAGATCGCCAAGCAGATCGGCGACGCCGGTCAGATCGCCATCCTGTCGGCTTCGGCGAACGCGACCAACCAGAACGCGTGGATCGAGACGATGAAGGAGCTGCTCGCGTCGGACCACCCGAACATCGAGCTCGTCGAGGTCGCCTACGGTGACGACGACGACCAGACCTCGTTCGACAAGACTGCGGCCCTGCTGCAGACCTACCCCGAGCTCAAGGGCATCATCTCGCCCACGACGGTCGGCATCTCGGCCGCTGCTCGCTACCTGTCCACCTCGGAGTACAAGGGCAAGGTCGCACTGACCGGCCTGGGCACCCCGAACCAGATGCGCGAGTACGTCGAAGACGGCACCGTCACCTCGTTCGCACTGTGGAACCCCGAGGACCTCGGCTACCTCGCCGCGTTCGCCGCGGACGCTCTCATCAAGGGCGACATCACCGGCAAGGAAGGCGACACCTTCGACGCCGGCAAGCTCGGCTCCTACGAGGTCGGCAAGGACGGCGTCGTGCTCCTCGGCGACCCCTACGTCTTCACCAAGGACAACATCAGCGACTTCGACTTCTAAGCAGCCGAATCGACGGCGGGTGCCCGGTTCACAGCAGGTGGACCGGGCACCCGTCGTTCGTCGGGCCGGGTGCCTCCACGGGAGGGAGAGCCCGGAGCCCCTCGCAGAGGACCTTCGTCCCGCTGCGGACCGCGGACGCGGTGGACGATCGCGTCATGGTGACAGACAACGGACCACGGCCGAACGCGTTCGACATCGAAGCGGCGTCACGCGACAACGAGAACTACCGCACGGTCGCCTGGACCGGGAAGCATCTGCAGGTCACTCTGATGACGATCCCGGTCGGGAAGTCGATCGGCCTCGAATCGCATCCCGCGACCGATCAGTTCCTGCGGCTCGAGGCCGGGCGCGGCAGGGCGGTGATGGGTGCGTCGAAGGATCGCCTGGACTTCGAGCAGGACGTCTCCGACGGATGGTCGGTGCAGGTGCCGGCGGGCACGTGGCATGACGTGATCAACACCGGCGACGAGCCGATGCGGCTCTACACGGTGTACGCGCCCTCCCACCATGCGGCGGGGGTGGTGCAGCGAACCAGTGAGGATGCCGCGCGCGACGAAGCAGCGGGTGCTGACGAGCCGCCCGGCTGGACTGCGCAGCCTTGACGACGGCACCGTCGTCCTCTATCGTCTCGTGAATCGATTCACGCGAATCGATCCGGAGAGGGACCACGAACATGCCGAGCACGGCCCCCACGACCCGCGTCTGCTTCGAACTGCAGATCAAGCCTGAGCTCGTGGAGGAGTACGTCGCCCGCCACAGTCCGGTGCGTGCCGAGATGCTCGCCGAGATCGCGGCATCCGGTCGTCGCAACTACTCGCTCTTCCTCGCAGACGGCGGCAGGCTGATCGGCTACTACGAGACCGACGACGACGCCGCGGCGCAGTCGTACCTCGCCGCCTCCGAGATCGCCTCCCGGTGGGAGGCGGAGATGGCTCCGTACTTCGTCGATCTGGCCGGGCGTCCCGATCAGGCAGCCACCCCGCTGACCGAGATCTTCAACCTCCACGACCAGCTCGCCGATGCCGGCGCATCCGGCGGGGCGCGTCAGCGCTGAGGTGCCGCTGATCCGACCGCGACGACGGGGAAGAAGCCGCGGATCAGGGCCCAGCCGAGGGCCGCTCCCACCACCTGTGCGGCGAGGAAAGGCGCCACCGACGACCATGCGATGCCCGCGAACGTGTCGGTGAAGGCGCGGCCGATCGTGATGGCGGGATTGGCGAAGCTCGTCGAGGAGGTGAAGAAGTAGGCGGCGCCGATGTAGGCGCCGACGGCGGGCGCCGCGAGGTGCGAGCGCCCGGTTCGCACGAGGGCGAAGATCACCAGGAGGAGGCCCGCGGTCGCGACGGTCTCGGCGAGCAGATGCGGCCAGCTGGCGCGGTCCGTGCTGCTCCAGGCGACGGCGGGTGCGGCGAACATGAGGTTCGCCAGCATCGCGCCGCCGATGCATCCGAGGATCTGCACGGGGATGTACGCCGCCGTGATCGTCCATCCCTTGCGGTGCAGCAGAGCGTCGACGATCGAGACCGCCGGGTTGAAGTGCGCACCCGACACGGTCTGGAAGAGGAGGATCAGCACTCCGAGACCGAGCGCGGTGGCGAACGCGTTCTCGAACAGCTGCAGTCCGACATCCGAGGGGGAGAGGTTCTGTGCCGCGATTCCGGAGCCGACGACGACCGCGGTCAGCAGGGCGCTCCCGACGAACTCACCGGCGAGGGCCCGGACGGTGCCCGGGTTCACGACCCGGTGAGCAGCTGCGAGATGCGATCGAGCGCGCCGGGCACGAGCCGGAAGTACGCCCACGTGCCGCGCTTGCTGCGCTCGAGGAACCCGGCGGTCGTGAGCACCTTGAGGTGGTGAGACACGGTCGGCTGGCTGAGGCCCACCGGCTCGATCAGGTCGCATACGCACGCTTCGGCGCCCTCGGATGCCGCGACGATGGACAGCAGGCGCAGTCGCGTCGGGTCGGCGAGGGCCTTCATCGCCGTCGCGAGCTGCTCCGCCTCTTCGGCGGTGAGCGGCTCGCGCTGCAGGGGTGTGCAGCAGGCGCCCGCGGTGACATCCGTCACGTCGAGGATCGTGGTCATATATCGACAATAGTCGATATTGACAGATATCGATAGACCGGTGAACAATGGCATATCGAAGATCATCGATATTCCAGGAGGATGCTGTGACCCTGCTCGACCTCACCCCCCGCGCCGCGGAGTCCGACCGGCTCGCGACTCTGCCCGTCGCCATCATCGGCGCCGGCCCGATCGGCCTTGCCGCCGCCGCACAGCTGGTCGAGCGGGGCATCGACTTCGTGATGTTCGAGGCCGGAGGCCAGGCTGCGGCGAGCATGCGGGAGTGGGGTCACATCCGGCTGTTCTCGCCATGGAGGCACCTCGTCGATCCGGCATCACGACGCCTCCTCGAGGCGCAGGGGTGGGAGCTCCCCGACCCCGAACGTGCCCCGACCGGTGCCGAACTCGTCGAGGAGTACCTCGCCCCGCTGGCGGCGCTCGACCCCATCGCCTCCCGGCTGCGCACGGGGGTCGAGGTGGTCGGGGTGACACGCGAGGGGATGGACCGCACCCGCACGCGAGGCCGCTTCGCGACGCCCTTCGCGCTGCGCATCCGGACCGGCGATGGAGAGATCCAGGATGTCGCGGCCCGCGCCGTGATCGACGCCTCGGGAACGTACCGGTCGCCGAATCCGCTGTCGTCGGGCGGATTGGACCTGCTGGGCATGCCCGAGATCGCGGACCGCGTCACGACGGCGCTTCCCGACGTGCTCGGCCGGGACCGCGCGCTCTTCGCGGGCCGGCACACCACCGTCGTGGGGGCCGGGCACTCGGCCGCCAACACGCTTCTCGCCCTCGTCTCGCTCGCCCGGGACGAGCCGGGGACGACGGTGACCTGGCTGATCCGCAACGCGCAGGCGGTGCGCGTCTCGTCCTCGGCCGACGACGAGCTCGCCGATCGTGCGCAGCTCGGCAGCCGCGTCGACCGCGCGGTCGCGGCCGGCCTCATCGAGGTCGTCGACGGCTTCGAGATCATCCGCGCCCGGCGTTCGCCCGACGGCGTCGAGCTCGTCGGAAGCCGCCGCGGGGAGGTCGCCACCCACCTCACCGACCTCGTGGTCAACGCGACAGGCTTCCGCCCCGACCTCGGCATGCTCCGCGAGATCCGCCTCGAGCTCGACGACATCGTCGAGGCCCCCAAGCGCCTCGCGCCGCTCATCGATCCCAACGTGCACTCGTGTGGCACGGTCCAGCCGCACGGATTCCGCGAGCTCACCCACCCCGAGAAGGGCTTCTTCATCGTCGGCATGAAGTCGTACGGCCGCGCCCCGACGTTCCTGCTCGCAACGGGATACGAGCAGGTCCGGTCCGTCACCGCGTGGCTCGCGGGCGACACGATCGCGGCCGCGAACGTCGAGCTGGTGCTGCCGGCGACCGGGGTGTGCTCGATCGGTCTCGCCGGTGAGGCCGGGTGCTGTTCGTGATCCGGATCCGGGAGATGGATGCCGCGGACTGGCCTGCCGTCGAGCGCATCTTCGCCGAGGGGATCGCGGGTGGCGAAGCGACCTTCGAGATCGAGACGCCGACCTGGGAGGCCTTCGACTCCGGCAAGCTCGGCACGCCACGGCTCGTCGCCGAAGACCCGTCGACGGGCGTCGTCGGCTGGGTCGCGGCATCCGTCGTCTCTTCCCGCGCGGTGTATCGCGGAGTCGTCGAGCACTCCGTCTACGTCAGCGACGACGCTCGGGGCCGCGGGGTGGGCGCCGCGCTCCTCGACGCGTTCGTGACGGCGGCGGATGAGGCGGGGATCTGGACGATCCAGTCGAGCGTCTTCCCCGAGAACGTCGCGAGTCTGCGGCTGCACGAGCGAGCGGGCTTCCGCGTGGTCGGGCGTCGCGAGCGGATCGCGCGGTCGCGGCTCGGGCCGCACGCGGGTCAATGGCGCGACACGATCCTGATCGAACGGCGGAGCCGCGTGAGCGGCCGCGACTGACACGGAGGCGCGCCGGCACAGCTCGGCGGCGGCAGAGTCGGGGCGCGGGCTCGCGCATAGACTTCGATCTATGGATGCCGGTGCAGGGCCTCGCGAGCTGACCGTCCTCGCCGACCCCACGCGGGCACGGATCGTCAAGCTCATCCGGGACTCGGAGGACGGCCGGGCCCTCGTCGGTCGTCTCGCCGACGTGCTGGGCCTGCGGCAGCCCACCGTGAGCCATCACATGAAGGCCCTCGCCGACGAGGGGATCGTGATCCGCCGGCCTGAGGGCCGCCGGGTCTGGTACTCGATCGACCCGCGTCAGGTCGACCGCGTGGAGGCGCTTCTCGGCGACGAGTCGGCGCCCCGAGGGCACGAGCCGGATCTCGCGCGCATCGTCGACGACCTCGCCGAGCGCTATCGCGGCATCTTCAGCAGGCATACCGTCGGTCGCTGCGTCGCCGACAGTCACGAGCTGCTGTCGGCGCGGCATCCGTCTGCGTGGATCGCATCGCGCACCGCGGCGTTCGCGACCACGCGGCTCGACGCGCTCGCGCGGTCGCAGGCGACGCGACGGACGACGCCCGAGGTGCTGTTCGTGTGCGTGCAGAACGCCGGCAGGTCGCAGCTGGCCGCGGGGATCCTGCGACAGCTCGCGGGCGATCGTGTGCGCGTGCGCACGGCGGGGTCGGCGCCCGCCGACGCGGTGCGGGCGACGATCGTCACCGCGCTCGACGAGATCGGGGTGCCGCTCGGCGGGGAGTTTCCGAAGCCCCTCACCGACGAGGCGGTGCGGTCGGCTGACGTCGTGGTCACGATGGGATGCGGCGACGCCTGTCCCGTCTACCCCGGCAGGCGCTACCTCGACTGGGAGATCGATGACCCCGTCGGAAAGCCTCTCGCAGAGGTCCGGCTGATCCGCGACGACATCGAAGGGCGCGTGCGCGCACTGCTGGCGGACCTCGTCTCGACCTGATCGTTCACCCGCTGGTCGTACAGAGCTATAGATGTGTGTCTATGCTTTGGGAAGAGCGAAGGAGTGCCCTGCCATGGCCGAGAAACCCACCGTCTTGTTCGTCTGCGTCCACAATGCGGGGCGATCCCAGATGGCGGCCGGGTACCTGCGGGCGCTCGCCGGTGACGGGGTCGAAGTCCTGTCGGCGGGCTCCGCGCCGAAGGACCAGATCAACCCGGTGGCCATCCAGGCGATGGCCGAAGAAGGCATCGACATCGCCGGCAACGTCCCCAAGATCCTCACCGTCGACGCGGTGAAGGAGTCGGATGTCGTGATCACGATGGGGTGCGGCGACGCCTGCCCGATCTTCCCCGGCAAGCGCTACGAGGACTGGGAGCTCGACGATCCGGCCGGCCAGGGCATCGAGGCCGTGCGTCCGATCCGCGACGAGATCCGCCGCCGCGTCGAGGCGCTGATCGAAGAGCTCGGCGCCCGCGGCTGAGCCTTCCCTCGCCGAACCAGGGGATTCGCGTCGAGACCGGGGGTGTCGCCCCCGGTCTCGACCGGATTCCCCTGGTTCGACGAGATGCTGCCGGAGCGCGTGCAGCCCTGACGGGCAATCCGCCGGCACGCTGACCTGTCCGCTGATGCCGTCAGGACCTTCGGCCTGCTCCGGTGACTCTGCCGGCGGGATGATCGCACTGCTCGCTGCCCAGCGGGAGGAGTGCGGGGCATGATGCGGTACCTGACGGACCCGCCGCGATTTCTCTTCTTCACGGGGAAGGGCGGCGTCGGCAAGACCTCGGTCGCCTGCGCGACGGCGGTCCGGATGGCCACTGACGGGCAGCGCGTGCTGCTCGTGAGCACGGATCCGGCATCCAACCTGAGCCAGGTGTTCGACGTCGCGATCGGCGACCGCATCACCCCCATCCCCTCGGTGCCGAGCCTGGATGCGCTGGAGATCGATCCGCAGCAGGCTGTCGAGGCCTATCGGGAGCGAATCATCGGCCCCCTGAGTGGGGTCCTGCCTTCCGAGGAGATCGCCGCAATCACTGAGAGCCTGTCGGGGTCGTGCACGACCGAGATCGCGTCGTTCGACGAATTCACCCGGCTGCTGACCGATGACTCGTCGTACGGCCAGTACGACCATGTGCTCTTCGACACGGCTCCCACCGGCCACACGATCCGACTCCTGCAGTTGCCCGGATCCTGGACGGACTTCCTCTCCACCGGCGGCGACGCGTCGTGTCTCGGTCCCCTCGCCGGCCTCGACGCGCACCGAGCGACCTACGCTGCTGCGGTCGATGCGCTCACCGACCCGTCCCGCACCAGATTGATCCTCGTCGCGCGTGCGCAGCTCTCCGCCCTGCAGGAGATCGAGCGGACATTCGCCGAGCTCGGGGCGATCGGCATGACCGACGCCTTCGTCGTCATCAACGGCCTTCTTCCGGCAAGCGCCGGCGATGAGCCGATCGCCCACGCCCTGCGTATGCGCGAGGCGGCGGCGATGTCGGCCGTGCCCGCCGCCATAGCCGACCTGCCGCGGGATGTGCTGGAGCTCAAGGCGGACGACGTGGTGGGTCTCGGACCGGTTCGGGCCTTCTTCGACGCCGACTCGGCGGGCGGCTCGACAAGCCTCGAGGTGGCGGCGGTCCCGGAGATCCCCGAGGCTCCCCTCTCGGCTCTTGTGGACGTGATCGAGGCCGACGGTCACGGTCTCGTGATGTGCATGGGCAAGGGCGGCGTCGGCAAGACCACGATCGCCGCGGCCATCGCGCTGGCTCTCGTCGAGCGAGGCCACGAGGTCGTCCTGACCACGACCGATCCGGCAGCCCATCTCACCGGCACGCTCGGGGCGACGGTCGACGGACTCACCGTGACCCGGATCGACCCGAGCAGCGCGCTCGAGCAGTACCGCGCGCGCGTCATGGCCACGAAGGGCAAGGACCTGGATGACGCGGGCCGGGCGGCCCTCGCCGAGGATCTGATGTCGCCGTGCACGGCGGAGGTCGCGATCTTCAGCCAGTTCTCCCGGGCGGTCCACGACTCCAGGCGCAGATTCGTGGTGATGGACACCGCGCCCACGGGTCACACGCTGCTGCTGATGGATGCCGCGGGCTCTTACCACCGCGAGATCGCACGGCAGATGGGCGCGGCCGACATAGCGTACTCGACGCCCCTCATGCGCCTCCAGGATCCGATGCAGACGAAGATCATCATCGTCACGCTCGCCGAGACGACGCCCGTGCTGGAGGCGGCTGGGCTGCAGCGGGAACTCGAGCGTGCCGGCATCCATCCGTGGGCGTGGGTCGTTAACGACTCGATCGCCGCGGCGCATCCGGAGTCGCCGTTCCTGCGCGCCCGCGCCCGCGGCGAGATCGCCCAGATCGCCCGTGTGCGGCAGCTGGCGGACGTCATCGCGGTCGTCCCCCTGCTCGGGGAGGAGCCGATCGGGGTCGAACGGCTCACCGCGCTGACCCGCGGCTGATCCCGCCCTCGTCCCGGCCGAACCAAGGGATTCACGTCGAGACAGGGGGTATCGTCCCCGGTCTCGACCGGAATCCCTTGGCTCGCCGCGTCCATGTCTCGACCCGGGGAATTGACTTTCCTGACAGGCTTGTGAATACTTCCAGGGTGTTATCAACCACCCGTCGAGGTTCTCGTTCCTCTCGACGCAGTGTCGCCGCGCTCCTCGTGGCGGCGATGACGATCGGCGCCGTCGTCGCGGCCGGGGTCGCCCCCGCCGGGGCGGAGGAAGCGCCGCCTCGCAGCGCTTCGCCGACCGATGCCGCCGTCGCCGCGGTCGACTTCGCCCCGAGCGCGGAGTTGCCCCGGCTCGACAAGTGGACCGTCGTCGTGCCCGAGGGAACCGCGACCGATCCTTCGACCCGGCGCTCGACAGGGTGGGTCGACGGCATCAACGAGCGGGGCGAGATGTTCGGGCAATCCGGCTTCGTCTACGGCGGAAGCGGGCCGAACAGCGGTGCCCGCGCGACGCGGTGGAACGCCGACGGCACGCTCGCCGACGTGTGGGGGATCGGCACCTCGGCCACCGGGATGAACGATGCGGGGACCATGGTGGGCGCCGTCGCCGTCGGTGACGCGCCGCCGCACGCCGCGGCCTGGAAGGACGGCAAGGAGATCATGCTGCCCGACGACGGGGCGAAGGAGTCCGTCGCCAACGCCATCAGCAACAACGACGTCGTGAGCGGCTACGTCAAGCACGGCGACCTCGTGATCGCCGTCGTCTGGTACCTCGCGACCGCCACGCCCGAACTTCACTACGTCCCGCTTCCGCCGGGAACGAGCTGGTCGAACGCGGTGCGGGTCAATGACGCGAACCTCGTGCTGCTCGCCACCGATGCCACGATCGCCCCAGGCGGCGTGGCGACCCCGGGCGCGTGGCTGTGGTGGGTCGGAGCCGAGGAAGTCATTCCGATCCCCGGGGCGACGTCGGCAGGAGACCTCAACAACGCCAACTACGCCACCGTCGACCTGTTCACGGGATCCGCCGCGAATCCGAAGGACGGCATCTTCCATTCTTCGGATGCCGCGCCGCGCCCCATCCGCGGAATCGACGGGCTGAACTCGACCGGCGCCAGCGCGCTCAACGACGTGAACGACGTCGTCGGCGTGATGTTCGACTGCACCTTCTGCGGCGGGGTGACTCCGGTGCTCTGGGAGCGGGAGTACGGCGGATCCCCGGTGCCCCATCGGCTCCAGCCGCTGCTGCGCGAGGTGCCGGGATACGGGACGAAGTCGATCTACGCCGCGCTCGACATCAACGGGAGACGCTCTGTCCTGGTGACGCTCGGCAGTTCGTACCTGACGTGGGAGCGCGAGACCGTCGTCATGGTTCCCGACGAGCCGCCTGCTCAGCTCGACGACGCGCGGCTGCAGAGCATCGACTACCCGAGCGGCGACTGGGAGGAGATGCCGTCGCGGGGCGTCGTGCAGGGCACTCGCTCGAGGCTCGCCTTCGAGGTGCAGAACCCCGATTCGCAGGGCGACCACATCGTCAGCGTCGAGCTGCGCAACGCCGACACCGGCCAGCGCATGCCCGATGGTTACTGGTTCGAGTCGCTGCATCCGTTCGGCACAGCGGAAGGGGCCATCGAATTCGACACCGCGGGACTCGCCTTCGACTCGAGCGGCGAGGCGCGCCCGCCGCTGAACCTCGAGGTCGTCGTGAAGGGTGACGGCAAGGAGGTCGAGCGCATACCCGTCTCGGTGCCCATCTCGCCCGATCCGGTCGTCCTCGTGCACGGATTCAACTCCAGCGCCGCGGCGTGGAGCAGTTACGACTCCTACCTGCGGTCGGTGCATCCCGGCTGGCTCAGCTTCGCCGTCGGCGACGGGCAGGCGCCCGGAGTCATGAACACCGGCTCGCTCGCGGCGCCCGACACCCCCGGCTACACGATCGCCCAGAACGCCGCCATCGAGGCGGAGTACATCGACTGGGTGCGCGACCGGACGAACGCCCCGCACATCGACATCGTCGCGCACTCCATGGGCGGCCTCATCTCTCGGGCCTACATCCACGACTGGATGCCGATGGCCGACGACGGCAAGCCGTTCGTCAACCGTCTCATCATGCTCGGAACGCCCAACGCCGGTTCCCCGTGCGCGGCCATCATGAACCTGGCGGGAATGCGCGAGCTTCGCCCCGACGTGCTCGCCGCGTTCAACGAGCGCGTGACCAATCGCAAGGGTGTGGAGATGTCGATCCTCGTCGGCACCTACGTGCCCCGCACCTGCCAGAGCCCGGAGCAGGGCGACGGCGTCGTGCCGATCAGCAGCACCATGGAGGGCCGCTGGGACGACGCCGCCCGCAACTTCGTGCTGCACACCTGGATGACCGATCGCGCGAACTTCGACTTCTTCGTGTGGCCGGAGCTGGTCGGGGGCGGGCCGCGGGGGCTCGCCGGTCCGGGCGGTGCCCGCCTGGTGCCGTACGAGCTGTCCGCCGATGCGTCCGACGACGTGCCGGGCGACGCCCCGGACGACGTGCCGGGCGACGCCTCCGGACGCCCCGCGGCTCCCGACACCGCGGCGCAGCTGCCACCGCTCCTGCTCTCGCGGACGCTCACTGTCGCCGCGGGGCAGGAGATCGACATCCCTTTCGACGCCGACGACGCCTCGCGCATCGGCCTCGCCGCGATCGCCGACGCAGGCGTGCGTCTCGAGCTCGTCGATCCCTCCGGCGCCGTGGCTGCCGCCGGTGAGGGCGGCGAGCCTATGACGACGCTCTCCTCCGCGGATGATCCCGCCCCCGGCACCTGGCGCGCCCGGGTGAGCAACTCCGCCGGGACCGGTCTGCCGGTGGCGCTCGCCGTCTACCTCAATGACGCCGCGACGACCCTCGCAGCGACGATCGACGTCGACCCTTACGGAACGGCTCGTGTCGAAGCCGACTTCGTGCGGGCAGGAAAGCCGGTCGAGGATGCCGCGGTCTCGGTGCGATTCATCGGCACCGGCGACTACTCGAGATCGCTCGTGCTGCGCGAGCAGCCCGACGGATCGTATCGAGCAGCCAGCCAGGTGCTGCCTCAGGGTCCCTACCGCGTCGTCGTGACGGCCGAGATCGACGGCTCGCCACGGACGCTGCTGCAGGATCTCCGCGTCGCTCCGCCCGAGCGCACCGACACCGACAAGCCGGCCGTGCGCATCGAGCTCCGCGCTCCCGACGCCGTCGATGCCGACGGTGCCGGGTGGTATCGCGACGGCGTCGACGGGACCGTCCACGCCACCGACACGGGATCGGGGGTGGCCCTGGTCAGCTACCAGCTACACGGCGCCACCGAGCAGGGCGCCGAGACCGTCGAGGCCTCTCTGCCGTTCTCGGCGACGGCCGAGGGACTCACCGAGCTCTGGTGGTTCGCCCGCGACCACGCCGGCAACTTCCGCCGGCCGGACCGGCCCGTCGAGCTCCGCGTCGACTCCGGCGCCCCCACGGTCGTGATCGAGGGCGTCGACGGGGCGACGGCGGAGCCGGGCGCCGAGCTGATCGCCCGATACACCTGCGCGGATGCGTTCTCGGGGATCGCCGACTGCGTCGGTGATGTGCCGGACGGTGCCGCGCTGCCGACAGACGTGCCGGGTCCGCACACGCTGACCGTCCGCGCGCGAGACCTCGTGGGCCACGAGACGCTCCAGACCGCGACCTACACCGTGGCCGGCGACGTCCCCGATGACACCACTCCTCCTGTTCTCAGCGCCACCCTCCCTCCGGCGGGGTCCGGCGGCTGGCACTCCGGAGCGGTGCGGCTCGCCCTCTCAGCGAGCGACACGGGCAGCGGCATGCGTTCGATCTCGTGGCAGGTGGGCGACGGGCCCGTTCAGACGGTCGCGAAGGCGCAGGCAGAGGTGGTTCTCGACGCTCACGGCGTGACGCGGGTGACCTCCTGGGCGACGGATGCCGCGGGCAACACGTCCGAGCCGCTCGTGACGCAGGTGCGGATCGACCTCGATTCCCCCGCGATCGAGCTGACCTCGCCCGAGGACGGGCAGCACGCCGACATCGGCGAAGACCTGCGCCTGGACTTCTCCGTCACGGACGCTGAAAGCGGGGTCGCCTCGGTCTCGGCATCATTGACCACTCCGGACGGGGTGACATCCTCTCTCGAACGCGGCGACAGGGTTCCCACCGCTCGGCCCGGGGCACATGCCCTGACCGTCACCGCGGTCGATGCGGCCGGTCACCGGACGGTGATCGAGCGTGGCTACACCGTGCTCGAGGCGGCACCGGACACCACCGCGCCGACGGCCAGCGCGGTGGCGCCGGAGGGATGGGCGGCCTCGCCGGTGACCGTGCGGATCACCGCGACGGATGACGCGTCCGGCATCGCGACCGTGCACTGGCGTCTCACCGGCGCCTCCGAGGACGAGCAGATCCGGCAGGGGTCGTCCGCGGAGTTCACGGTCGGCTCGGCCGGGGTGACGGACGTGGAGTACTGGGCGACGGATGCCGCGGGCAACACGAGCACGCCTCGACGACTCGCCGTGCGCCTGGACCCGGAGCCTCCCGTCATCCACGTCGAGGGAATCGTCGACGGACGGACGTACCGCGCCGACGAGGTGGGTCAGGCGTCGTTCTGGTGTGAAGATGCCGTTTCGGGCATATCCTCCTGCGCCGGGTCGACCCCGGCCGGCGAGGCGCTCCCCTCCGCCGAGGGCGGCCACGCCTTCGTGGTGCGGGCCGTCGATCACGCCGGCAACGTGTCGACCACCACAGTCCGCTACGAGGTGCGAGGTGCGGAGCCCGCGCCGACGGCCGGCGGAGGCGGTTCTGGCCGCGTGATCACGGGGGAGGAGAGCCTGCCCCAGACCGGTGGAGAAGCCCCGGCGGCGCTCACTCTGGCCGCAGCCGGCCTGCTGCTGGCGGGCTTGCTGCTGCGGCACCGAAGCCGGCGGATGCGCCGAACCGCCCGCGCTCCGGAGGGGAATCGGTAGCCGTGTGTTCTCCATCGATGGAACCGTTCCGTGCCGGATGGCGAGGGTCGCCGGCGCCGCCGCCAACCGCCCGGGAGAGTCGGTCGATCGCTTGACGCTCACGGAATGTTCGCGCTAACGTGACGACGCTTCGGCACATCTTGCCGGACCGAGACGCGGCGGGTGACGCCCGCTCCGAGCGAAGCTGCGAGGGACGATGGCAATGATGCGGAAGCGGGGATGGGTCGCAGGAGCGGCTCTCATGGCGTTGGCGGTCGGATCCGCCCAGCCACTGGCGGCGGCGGCGAGCCCGCTCGATGCCGTGGCGACGGACGGGCTCATCGCCGCGTACGACTTCTCCGAGACCTCCGGGACGGTGCTGACGGATGCCGCGACCGCCGACGGTGTGCAGAACGGCACCGTCACGGGCGGCGCGGCGTGGGTGGACGGCGCCATGAACTTCACCGGCGCCAACTACGTCAAGCTCCCCGACAACCTCCTGCAGGGGAAGACGGCCGCGTCGGTGGCGATCGAGATGAAGCCGACGGCGGCGACGCTGACCGGCAACAACTTCGTGTGGAACCTGGGCGGTTCGGGCAATGCCGCCACGGGGCAGTTCTTCCTGCACACGCCCGGGCACCGGGCATCCATCTCCAAGACCAACTGGAGCGGCGAGCAGAACGCCGTGACGCCCGCGGCGTTCACCGCTGAGAAGTGGCAGTCGGTCGTCGTGACGATCGCCCCCAACGCGGGCGCGTCGACGTCGACGCTGATCGTCTACGTCGACGGCGTGGAGGCTGCCCGCAAGAGCGACTCCACCGCGAACATCGCCGACCTCGCGACGCAGACCAACAACGTGATCGGAGCCTCGGCGTACAGCGCCGATCCGAAGTTCAAGGGTGCCGTCAGCGCGTATCGCCTCTACGGGCGCGCGCTCACGAGCGCCGAGGTGGCGACGATCGCCGAGGTGGATGCCGCGGCCAGCGCGCAGGAGGCCGTGGACGGCCTCGACCTCGGAGACGCCGGGAATGTGACCCAGAACCTGACGCTCCCGACCAGCGGCGGCATCACCTGGACGTCGTCCGACCCGGCCGTCGTCGAGACCGACGGCACGATCCACCCCGTCGCCGGCGCCACCGCGTCCGCGACGCTGACGGCGACCGCGACGGTGCGCGGCAAGACCGCCACCCGGACGTTCGCCGTCACCCTCGCGCCGCTTCCCGACGCGAACGCGCGCGCACAGGCCGACCTCGCGGCGCTCAGCCTGCCGGGCATCGGCGAACTCCGCGACAACCTCACGCTCGCGGCATCCGGATCGGTCTACGACTCGGCGATCACGTGGTCGTCGCAGCCCGCGGGCGTCATCTCGACCACGGCGCAGGGCTCCAAGGCCGCCGGGTTCGTCGTGCGTCCCGCCTATGGGCAGCCCGACGCGCACGTGACGCTCACCGCCTCGGTGGCCGGCACGACCGCGACGCGCGCGTTCGAGGTGACGGTGCGCGCGCTTCCGCAGCCGGTCGACACGACGGCGTACGTGTTCGCGCACTTCACGGCGGGGCGCTCGCCCTCGGCGATCAACGAGCAGATCTACTTCGCCGACAGTGAGGACGGCCAGACCTGGACCGACCTCAACGGCGAGCAGCCCGTGCTGCAGTCGACGGTCGGCGAGACCGGCGTCCGCGACCCGTTCCTCGTGCGCGGCTCCGGCGGCGACAAGTTCTACCTGCTCGCCACCGACCTCAGCACGGCGAAGTACGGGTGGCGGTTCACCCCCGACAACCCCGGGAGCCGCAGCCTCGTCGTCTGGGAGTCGAACGACCTCGTGAACTGGTCGGCGCCGCGTCTGGTCGACGTCGCGTCGAAGATCCCGCAGTCGGGCAACGCGTGGGCGCCCGAGGCGACGTACGACCCGGAGACCGGGGAGTACCTCGTGTACTGGGCATCGAGCACCGGCGCGGGGGCGGACGACCCGCTCGGCAACACGTACGGCGACTACATGAACATGTACTACGCCACGACGCGCGACTTCATCACGTTCTCCGACCCGGTGAAGTGGATCGACCGCCAGTCCTCGATCATCGACACCACGATGATCGAGGTGGACGGCGTCTTCTACCGCGCCTCCGGTGACGGCCAGATCACGCTCGAGCGCAGCACCGACCCCTTCGCCGTGACCGTCGCACCGACCGCTCTGGACAGCAACCCGGGCGGCTGGGAGAAGGTCAGCACGATGAAGGACATCTTCGCCGACAACAACTACGCGGGCACGACCCTCGAGGGTCCCGAGCTCTTCCGGTACAACTCGGACGACTGGCTCACCGACGCGCAGGGGCAGAAGGTGCCCACGTGGGGTCTCATGGCCGACCGCTACTCCGGCAGCATCGGCCGCGGCTACCTGCCGTTCCGCACGACCGACATCGCGAGCACGACGCCCGCAGCCAGCGGCGGGGGATGGTCGGTCGGAACCGACATCAACTTCGACGCGGTGCTCAAGCGCCACGGCTCGATCGTGCCGATCACGCAGGTCGAGTACGACCGGCTTCAGCAGGCCTACGGTGACGCGAGCGTCAAGATCGCCTCGCTCGCCGTGACGGCCGGCCCCGACAAGGACGAGTACGCCGTGGGCGCCGAGCTGGACACGACGGGCCTGAAGGTCACCGCGACGACGACCGGGGGAGGCACGCGTGTGCTCGCGCCGCGCGAGTACACGACGTCGGGCTTCGATTCGTCGAAGGCCGGCGCCTCGACGGTGACGGTCGCGCTCGTCGCCGACCCGGCCGTGAAGACGACCTTCAGCGTCGACATCGTCGCTGCGCCGGCGCTGCCGGTGACGGCGACCGCCACGACCCGCTGCGTCGCCGGCAAGGCGACCCTGATCGTGTCGGTCACCAACCCGACGGGCTCGACGGTGCAGGCCGCGATCTCCTCGGCGAGCGGCTCGAAGACGGTCTCGCTCGCTGCGGGCAAGACGGTCTCGACGGCGTTCTCGACACGCGCGGCCACCCTCCCGGCCGGAAGTGCGAGCGTCGTGGCCACCGGTACGGTCGACGGCCAGACCGTATCCACGACGGTCGCCGCCGCGTACGCGGCGACTTCCTGCGGGTAATCCCGCGGGCCCGACAGGGGGCCGGCGCTGCGCTTCGGCGCGGCGGCCGGCCCCCTGCCGTCAGCCCGGACCGATAGCGTGGGAATCATTCATGCCATGAACGGAATCCGAGGAGCCGCCATGTCGTCACCAGCCCACGGGGTCATGCTTCCCCGCGACCTCCCCGCTTCGTCGGTGCTCGACTTCGCGCGCCGTGCCGAAGCGCTCGGCTTCGACGAGCTCTGGGTCGTCGAAGACCTGCAGTTCCGCGGGGGGATCGCGCAGGCCGGAGCCGTGCTCGCGGCGACCGACCGCATCCGCGTGGGCATCGGCATCCTTCCCGCCGCTGTCCGGAACGTGGCGTTCACGGCGATGGAGATCGCGACGCTCGCGCAGCTGTTCCCCGGGCGGGTGGATGCCGGGATCGGCCACGGCATGCCCGGCTTCCTCACGCAGGTCGGCGCGTGGCCCGAGAAGCCCCTCGCATTCCTCCAGGCGTACGTACGGGCCCTCCGCGGGCTGCTGGCGGGTGAGACGGTCGACAGCGACGCTCCCGTCGTACTGAAGGGTCTCGAGCTCGACCCCTCCGCGCGGCCCGACATCGTGCCGGATCTCCTGCTCGGCGTGCGAGGACCGCGGTCGCTCGCGGCATCCGGTCGCGTCGCCGACGGCACGATCCTCGCCGAGCCCACGACCCCCGAGTACGCCGCCGCAGCGCTGCAGAAGATCGCGACCCCGGGTCACCGGCTCGTCGCCTACAACGTGGCCTTCGTCGCCGACGACGACGCCACCGCCCTCGCCGGCGTGCGCCCCGGACTGGAGTGGATCGGCGAACCAGACTGGGCACCGCACATCGAGCCGCTCGATTTCGCCGAGGAGTTCTTCGCGCTGCGGGCGGAGTGCTCCGACAGGCTCGAATTCATCGAGCGGATGCCGGATGCCTGGGTCGCCCGTCTGGCCCTCGCGGGAACGCCCGAAGCCGTACGCGCCAGAACGGCCGAGCTCTTCGCCGTCGGCGTCACCTCGTCGGTCATGATCCCGACCGGACCCGACGCCTTCGCCGCGCTCGAATCGCTCGCGCGCGTGCTCCCGCGCGACTGACCGGCGTCGGGCGGTCGCGCGCGTGCTCCCGCGCGACTGATCTCAGCCGTCGGTCGCGGGCTGCAGGCGCGGCCCGCGCGCGAGCAGCGGCGCGACGAAGGCGGCGGCGACGAGCGTGAGCAGCGGGATGACGAGGGCGGTGCGCAGCCCGAACTCCTCACCCACGAAGCCGAGCGCCGGCGGCCCGACGAGGAAGGCGACGTAGCCGATCGTCGCGACGAGCGAGACGCGCGCGGCGGCATCGGGCCCGGAGTCGCCGGCCGCTGAGATCGCGACCGGGAAGCCGAGCGCGGCGCCGAGGCCCCACAGCAGCACGGCTGCACCGGCCACGACCTGGTTGTCGACGAAGATCACGAGCACGAGGCCGATCGCGCCCGAGAGGGCGCTCGCGCACAGCACGGCGGGGCGGCCGAAGCGCTCGATGAACCAGCCGCCGGCGAAGCGCCCGATCGTCATGGCGGCGGCGAAGACGGCGTAGACCGTCGAGCCGAGGGCCGCGTCGAAGCCGTGGCCGTCGACCATCACGAGCGGCAGCCAGTCGTTGGCCGTTCCCTCGGCGAGAGCCATCGCGAGGATCACGACGCCGATGAGGAGCAGTCGCGGGTCTCGCCACAACGTGCCCCGCGGAGCCCGTTCGGCGGTCGCGCTCCGCTTCGGCTCGCGTCCCGTCCCCGCCGGGAGGAGCGGCACCGAGACGGCGACGGTGACGGCCGCCACGAGTCCGGCGATCACGAGGTGCCACGTCACCGAGAACTCCGCAGCCGTCGCCCAGATGCCGATCACGGCGCCGACGACGGTGCCCAGGCTGAAGCATCCGTGCAGCGTCGGAAGGAACGACCGGCCCGAGACGCGCTCGACGTCGGCGCCCTCGACGTTCATCGCGACTTCTCCGCCGCCCATGCCCGCCCCGAAGAAGAAGAGGCCTGCCGCGACGACGGGGCTGAGGCCGAGCGACGCGCCGAGGCCGACGAGGAGGAGGCTCACGACGATCGCCGCGCCGCCGACCGCGATGACCGGTCGCGCGCCGAACCGGGAGACCATGGCGCCCGACGACAGGATGCCGAGCATCGAGCCGACGGACAGCCCGAACAGCACGAGGCCCATCTCCGCCGTCGAGGCGCCCAGGAGGTCACGGATGTCGGGGGTGCGCGTCACCCAGGAGGCGATGCCGATGCCGGGGACGAAGAAGAGGGCCGCGAGGGCGAGACGGCGCAGGCCGAGAGCGGGGGGCATGACGCCTTCCGGATTCGTAGGTGAGCCTCCAGTATTCCCGGGGGTGCCGCGCCACCGGCAATCGAGGAGGTGCGCGAGCGCCCGACGGTCCGATCCGCGCAAGTTTTCTCCCCGATCCGGCCCTCGGCCCTTCCGAGGCGACCTACTCTCTCGTCATGACACCGCCGCCGTCCGGAATCGCCACGACCGGTCAGCTCCGCGCGTCGGGGCACACCTATCGTCCGCTGCGCGTCGAACTGCGCGAGAACCTCCTCGCCGCGCTCGCCGAGGGGCGCGACCCGTGGCCGGGGATCCATGGCTTCGACACCACCGTCATCCCCCAGCTCGAGCGCGCGATCCTCGCGGGGCACGACATCGTCCTCCTCGGCGAGCGAGGTCAGGGAAAGACCCGGCTCCTGCGGAGCCTCTCGGGCCTCCTCGACGAGTGGACACCCGTCATCGAGGGCTCGGAACTGGGCGAGCATCCGTTCCACCCCATCGTCCCGGCATCCCTCCGGCGCGCCGCCGAACAGGGCGACGACCTGCCCGTCGCGTGGCGGCATCGCTCCGAGCGGTACGCCGAGAAGCTCGCGACCCCCGACACCTCCGTCGCCGACCTCATCGGCGACGTCGATCCGATCAAGGTCGCGCAGGGCCGCTCGCTCGGCGACCCCGAGACGATCCACTACGGCCTCGTGCCGCGGAGCCATCGGGGCATCGTCGCGATCAACGAGCTTCCCGATCTGGCCGAGCGCATCCAGGTCTCACTCCTGAACGTCATGGAGGAACGCGACATCCAGATCCGCGGCTATCTCCTGCGGCTCGACCTCGACGTGCTCGTCGTCGCGACGGCGAACCCCGAGGACTACACCAATCGCGGCCGCATCATCACGCCGCTGCAGGACCGCTTCGGCGCCGAGATCCGCACGCACTACCCGCTCACGATCGCCGAGGAGATCGCCGTCATCCGGCAGGAGGCCGACCTCGTGGCCGCCGTCCCCGAGCACCTGCTCGAGGTGCTGGCGCGGTTCACCCGCAACCTCCGCGAGTCCGACGCGGTCGACCAGCGCGCCGGCGTCTCGGCGCGGTTCTCGATCGCGGGGGCCGAGACGATCGCGGCCGCGGCGCTGCACCGCGCGACGCGCCAGCATGAAGAGGTCGCCGCCGCGCGCCCGGTCGACCTCGAGACGGCCGTTGAGGTGCTGGGCGGCAAGATCGAGTTCGAGACAGGCGAGGAGGGCCGGGAACACGCCATCCTCGAGCACCTCCTGCGCACCGCGATCGCCGAGACGGCGCGCGCCCACCTGCGCGGGATCGACTCGCGCGGGCTCGTCGATGCGCTCCACGAGGGCTCGACCGTCATGACGGGGGAGCAGGTGCCGGCGGCCGACGTGCTCGCGGCGATGCCGGTGCTCGGCGAGTCCGATCTCTACGACCAGGTCGCCGAGCGGCTCGACGCGCACACGACGGGGGAGCGCGCCGGGGCGCTCGAGCTCCTCCTCGAGTCGCTCTACCTCGAGCGGCGGATCGGCAAGGACAGCGCGGCGGGAGAGACGGTCTATGGATAGCCGGATGCCGCGTCCCGCCCGGCTCCGGGCCCACGGCCGCGGCGCGCGCGCAACGCGGGGAGGAGGCATCCCGTAATGCCCCGCTCCTTCCACCGCGCGCCGGGACACACGGCACGGTACGGCCGCTACGGCGGCGGCGACCCGCTCGCTCCGCCGGTCGAGCTCCAGGCCGCCCTCGAGGCGATCGGGCAGGACGTCATGTCGGGGACGTCCGCCGAGCGGGCGATGCGCGAGTACCTGCGTCGCGGCGACCGCGACCGCGCAGGGCTCGACGACCTGGCGCGGCGGGTGCGCGAGCGCCGAGACGAGCTGCTGCGCCGGCACCGGCTCGACGGCACGCTGGAAGAGATCCGAAAGCTCCTCGACCACGCCGTGCTCGAGGAGCGCAAGCACCTCGTGCGCGACGTCGACCTCGACGACGACGCCCGCGCCTTCGCCGAGATGCGCCTGGAGAACCTGCCGCCGAGCACCGCGGCGGCCGTCAACGACCTCGCCGACTACGACTGGCAGAGCCCGGCGGCCCGCGCCGACTACGACCGCATCCGCGATCTCCTCGGCCGCGAGCTGCTGGATCAGCGGTTCGCGGGCATGAAGAACACGCTCGAGAACGCGACGGATGCCGATCGCCAGGCCATCCGCGAGATGCTCGGCGATCTGAACGACCTGCTCGAGAAGCGCCGCCTCGGCGAAGACACGCAAGAGGACTTCGACGAGTTCATGCGCAAGCACGGCGACCAGTTCCCCGAGAATCCACAGGATCTCGATGAGCTGATGGATGCCTTGGCCGAGCGTTCAGCGGCGGCCCAGCGCATGCTCAACTCGATGACCCCCGAGCAGCGCGAGGAGCTCATGAGCCTCGCGGCCCAGGCGTTCGGCTCGCCCGAGCTGATCCAGTCGCTGTCGCGGCTCGACGACAACCTGCGCTCGCTCCGGCCCGGCGAGGACTGGACGGGCTCGGCATCCTTCTCGGGAGACGAGCCCACGGGTCTCGGCGAGGCGACCGGCGTCATGCAGGACCTGTCCGACCTCGATTCGCTCACCGACCAGCTCGGCCAGATGTACCCCGGCGCGCGGATGGACGACATCGACCTCGATGCCCTCGCCCGGCTCATCGGCGAGGACGCCGCCGTGAGCGCCCGCGCGCTGCGCGAACTCGAGCAGGAGCTGAAGGACACCGGGATGCTGCAGCGGGCCTCCGACGGAGCGCTGCGGCTCACGCCGCGGGCCATGCGGCAGCTCGGCCGGGCGCTGCTCCGTGACATCGCGACGCGGCAGTCGGGTCGTCTCGGCCGCCGCGAGACGCGCAATGCGGGAGCCGCCGGCGACCGCACCGGCGCGACGCGCGAGTGGGCGTTCGGCGACACCGAGCCGTGGGACATCCCGCGGACGATCTCGAACGCCGTGCTGCGAACCGTCGCCGACGGAGGCGACACGGCGGCCGGCGTGCGGCTCGACACGCGCGATGTCGAGGTCGTCGAGACCGAGCAGCGCACGCAGGCAGCGGTCGCGCTCCTGGTCGACACGTCGTTCTCGATGGCGATGGACGGCCGGTGGGTGCCGATGAAGCGGACGGCCCTCGCGCTGCATCACCTCATCTCGAGCCGGTTCCGCGGCGACAGCCTGCAGCTCATCGCCTTCGCACGCTACGCCGAGGTCATCGACATCGAGCAGCTGACGGCGAAGGACGCCGTGTGGGACAAGGGGACGAACCTCCACCACGCCCTGCTGCTCGCGCAGCGCCACTTCCGGCGCAACCCCACGGCCCAGCCGGTGCTGCTGATCGTGACCGACGGCGAGCCGACCTCCCACCTCGAGCCAGACGGGCAGGTGATGTTCGCGTACCCGCCCGATGCCCGCACCGTTGCGGCGACCGTCCGGGAGCTCGACACCGTGCAGCGTCTCGGTGCCCAGACGACGTTCTTCCGGCTGGGCGAAGATCCCGGTCTCGCCCGGTTCATCGACGCGCTCGCGCGCCGCGCGGGCGGACACGTCGTCGCGCCCGAGCTCGACGACCTGGGCCGCGCCGTCGTCGACAGCTACCTCGGCTCCCGCCACACCGGCCGGGGCACGCCCGAGGACTTCGGCGACATGCTGCGCGGCCGCGCCTGGTGGTGAGACGGGTCAGGAACGGAGCGCGCCCTCACGCACGTGCGCGAGGATCGCGGATGCCACGGCCTGGGGCGCCGACTGCTGCGCATTGTGATGGTGCCCGGGGATCATGACGAGCCGGGCGTCGCGAGCGCGGTCACGCAGGCGCCGGCACCAGTCCTGCCCGGCGATCGGGTCGCGGCCGCCGCGCATGATGAGTACGGGTGCCGTCAGCTCGGCGATGCGATCCTCGATGCGGTAGGCGAGCATGTGCCGCAGCTGCGTGAGGTACCAGGGGATGCCGCAGCGGACGTAGTCGGTCAAGACCAGCGCATTCGCGGCCGGGGGCTCGCCGAGCGAGTCGATCGCGAGGGCAGCGGCCTGCGCGAAGAAGGTGCGGTGGTCGGCGTCGACGACGGGGCCGATCGTGACGACGTGCGCGACGAGGTCGGGACGCTGCGCCGCGAGCTCCACGACCCACTGGCAGCCCATCGACTGCCCGACGAGCACGGCCGGTCCGATCTTCAGCGAGGCGACGACCTCGCCGAGCGCCGCCGCCATCAGGCCGATGTCGACGTCTTCTCCGGGCTTGGGGAGTCCGCCGAAGCCCGGCAGGTCGATCGAGAACACGGAAGCCTCGGCGGACAGGAGCTCGTGCAGCCCTTCGAAGTAGCGGTGCGACATCCCGATCCCGTGGATCAGCACGAACGGCGCGCGGCGGCTCTCTTCGGGACCGGCGCTCTCCGCGGGACCGGGGCTCGCGAACACCCGGAACGCGAGCGGACCGATGTCGCTCCGCCACGACGCGGTCGCCACCGGACTCACTGCTCCGCCCCCAGCTCGTGCAGGGCCCGCGTGAGGGCCGGCGGGATGTCGCGCGCGAGGAAGCCGATGCCGACCTCGTCGGTCAGCTGATCCCCGGCGCGGGCGTGCGCCCAGCTGCCCCACACGGCGGCCCTCGCGGGGCCGACTCCGCGGGCCGCGAAGCCCGCGATGGCGCCCGCGAGCACGTCGCCGCTGCCCGAGGTGCCGAGGCCCGGTCCGCCGCCGGCGACACGCCACGACCGTCCGTCCGGCGTGACGACGCGCCCGTAGCAGTTGACGACGGCGTCGTAGCGCCGGGCGATCTCGAGGAGGTCGGGCTCGCCGTCGCCGGGTTCACGGTCGAGGAGGATCGCGGCCTCCTCCTTGTTCGGGTTGAGGATCAGGTCACGAGGCAGGGTGGTCCTGTCGACGCGGGGAAGGATGCCGAGGGCATACGCATCCAGCACGAGACACCTGACGTCGAGCTTCGATACGGCGACGAGCGTCGCGCGGGTCTCGTCGGGGTCGTCGAAGCCCGGGCCGACGAGCACGGCGTCGGCGGATTCGATCGACCCGCGCGGCCCGTCTTCGAGCGGCTCATCGGCGTCGGCCGGAAGGGAGTGGACAGCCGCTTCGGGCATGACGACGCTCAGCTGCGCATCGACCGACGCGGGCACGACGACGGCGAGCCGGCCGGCCCCGACCCGCAGCGCTGCCTCGCCCGCGAGGAAGACGGCACCCGGAGAGCGGCGCGAGCCGCCGACCACGACGACCTCCCCGCGCGACTTCTTCGAATCGCCGGGGTCGGGGAGCCCCCACTCCCGGAGGAGCCCGGCCGTCACCGGCACGTCACTCGGGTTCGACATCGGGGTTCCCGGGGTGCACGGTGACGGGGGCGCCCTCGACCTGGAGGTGGGCGACCTGCGAGAACGCGGCGAGCTCCCATCGCCCGTCGCGCGCGACGAGGTGCGTCACCGAGGCGTTGAGGACGGTGTGGTCGGCGGCGAAGTCGAGCAGCGCCTCCTCCTCGAGGGGCAGGAGGAGATAGAGGAGGACCATCACGACGGCGTCGTGCGCGACGATCAGGCCGCCGCCGCCATCAGCGCCGTGGCTCTCGCCGTCGCACGTCGGCAGCGCGTCGCGGAGGAAGGAGCGGAGGCGGAGCGCGACATCCGCCCACGACTCCCCGCCGGGCGGGCGGTGGTAGAACTTGCCGAGATGCCGGCGTCGATCGGCCTCCTCGGGGTGGAGCGCCTCGACGCCGCGCCGCGTGAGGAGGTCGAGGATGCCGAGCTCTCGATCGCGCAGCCGCTCGTCGACGATCGCGCCGACCGGCCCGTCGTCGTCGGCGCGGGCGATCTCGAGCGTCTCGCGGGCGCGGCGATACGGCGAGACCCAGCAGGCGTCGATGGCCGCGCTGTTGGCCTCCCACCACGTGCGCAGCGCCTCGGCCTGCTCGCGGCCCGCCGCAGAGAGCGGCACGTCGGCGTCGCGGATGTCGATCGGGATCCGCTCGAGTCCCTCGTGCTCGGCGCGGCTCGCCGCGATGTTCGCGACGCTCTCACCGTGCCGCACGAGCCAGAGCTGTGTCACCGCCATCCCGTCAGGCTAGGTCGGCGACCGGGATCGGCAGAACGGGTTGACAACCCGCGCCGATGGCCCGGGCTGCTACGGCTTCGGCCGCGGACGGGCCAGCGGCATGACCGCCGACATGAGCCACCGCGGCATCCGGAACATCGGCCGGTCCTTGCCGAGCGCGTCGATCGCCGCCATCTCGGCGGGGCTCAGCTCGAAGTCGAAGACGTCGAGGTTCGCCGCGATGTGCGCGGGGTTCGTCGACTTCGGGATCGCGACGAAACCGCGCTGCACGTGCCAGCGCAGGATCACCTGCACCGCCGACTTCTCGTGAGCGGCTGCCGCGGCGACGACCGCGGGCTCCTCGAGGAGCTTCTTCGAACCGTGCCCGATGGGGTACCACGCTTCGGCGACGATTCCCTTCTCGGCGAGGTAGGGGAGAAGCTCCGGCTGCTGCCAGTGCGGATGCAGCTCGACCTGGTCGACGACGGGCGCGATGCGGGCCTCCGGCAGCAGCTTCTCGAGGTCGTCGACCGTGAAGTTGCTGACGCCGATCGAGCGGACGACGCCGTTGTCGACAGCCTCCTCCATCGCGCGCCAGGCGCCCCGCACATCTCCGACGGGCTGGTGCAGGAGCAGCAGATCGATGGGGCCGCAGTCCAGCCGTGCAAGCGCTCCGCCGATCGCCGCCTCGGCCTTCTCGTAGCCGTAGTCCGAGGGCCACAGCTTCGTCGTGAGGAAGATCTCGTCGCGCGCGACACCGGACGAACGGATGCCGCGCCCCACCGCGGCCTCGTTGCGATAGGCGAACGCGGTGTCGATGAGCCGGTAGCCCGTCTGCAGGGCCGTCCTGACGCTCGCCTCGCAGACCGCGACATCCGACACGAGGTAGACACCCAGGCCGATCTGCGGCATGAGGAGTCCGTTGGAAAGCTCGACGTTCGTCGTCATGTCTCGAGGCTATGCCCGTGCAGCCGTCCCGGCGTCGTCCCGGGGCGCCCGGGATGCAGCGGCCCCCTGGTGGGGTCAGCGGCTGATGACCTTGGGCGAGGCGACCGCCTTGAGCCCTGCGACGCCGAACTCCTGTCCGTAGCCCGACGCCTTCGTGCCGCCGAAGGGCACGACCGGGTTGAGCGCGCCGTGCCCGTTGATCCACACCGTGCCGGCCTGCAGGCGCTTGGCGATCTCGACCGCCGCCTCGACGTCGGCCGACCACACCGAGGCTCCGAGACCCTGCGACGAGGCGTTCGCCCGCCGCACCGCGTCATCGACATCGGTGTAGCGGATGACGGGGATCACGGGGCCGAACTGCTCCTCGTCGACGAGCGCCGCTCCGTCCTCGATGTCGGCGACGACCGTCGTGCGGTAGAACAGCGGCCCGAGTTCCGGCGCGGGCTCGCCACCCACGACCACCCGCGCGCCGCGGCGACGGGCATCGTCGACGAGGCCTTCCACGATGTCGAACTGCTTCTGGTTCTGCAGAGGGCCGAGGACGTTGCCCTCATCGAGGCCGCGGCCCATCGGCATCGCGGCGGCCAATCCGGCGAGCGCGTCGACGACCTCCACGTAGACGGAGTCGTGCACGTACAGCCGCTTGAGCGCCGCGCAGGTCTGCCCGGTGTTGATGAAGCATCCCCAGAACAGGTCGTCGGCGATCGCGGCCGGATCGGTCCCGGGGAGAACGATGCCGGCATCGTTGCCGCCGAGCTCGAGCGTGAGACGCGCGAGGTTGTGCGCGGAGGACTCGACGATCTTGCGGCCCGTCGCCGTCGACCCCGTGAACATGATCTTGTCGATGCCGGTGTGCCCGGCGATCGCGGCGCCGACTTCCCGGTCGCCGGAGACGACCGTCAGGACGCCTGCGGGAAGGTGGCGGTTGTAGATCTCGGCGAGGGCGAGCACCGAGAGCGGCGTGTACTCGCTCGGCTTGGCGACGACGGTGTTCCCCATGCGCAGCGACGGCGCGATCTGCCAGACCGTGATCATCATGGGCCAGTTCCACGGCCCGATCGCGCCGACGACACCGAGGGCGTCGTAGTGCACCTCGGCGCGGGCGCCTTCGTCCTCGAACACGACCTCCGGCTCGAGAGGGGTGTCCGCCGCGGTGCGCGTCCAAACGGCGCAGGCGCCGACCTCGAAGCGGGCGTTCGGGCCGTCGAGGGGCTTGCCCTGCTCGCGCGAGAGCAGCTGCGCGAGCTCCTCCGCGTTGGCCTCGATGTCGTCGGCGATCTCGTTCAGGATCCGGGAGCGCTCGGCGTGCCCGAGCGAGTTCCACGCGGGCTGCGCCGCGCGCGCGGCGGCGACCGCGGCGTCGAGATCCGCGACGGTGTGAACGGGCGCGTAGCCGATCGTCTCGCGGGTCGCTGCATCCGGAATCGCCCGCCCTTCGCTCTCGGGAACGGTGATGGCGTCCAGAATCGACGTCGCGACGGTCATGGGATCCTCCTCGATCGGGTGTCATACCGATTGTCGGAGGATGCCGGGGCCGCGGTTTGCCCCTGGGTGCAGGTCCGTTGACCAGGCGCGCAAGTCGGCGCCTGGAGTGGTCCGGACTCGGTCAGGTCGCGCGCACGCCGCTCGGCGGCACTCCGAAGTGGGCGCGGAAGGTACGGCTGAAGTGCGCGGAGTCGACGAAGCCGTTCGTGAGAGCGATGGCCGTGATCGATCGGTGCGCCTGCTGGGGATCGACGAGCGCGTCGTAGCAGCGCTCGAGGCGACGCGTGCGGATGACGGTGGAGACGGTCGTGCCCTGTTCGTTGAACACGGCGTGCAGGTGGCGGACCGAGACGAAGTGGGCCGCGGCGATCTGGCTCGGCGACAGCTCGCTGTCGGACAGATGCTCGTCGATGTAGTCGAGGATTCGCCGGAGCAGCGTGCCGTGCGCGTCGGCGGCCGCGGCCTCCGGCCCGAGGTTGGCCTCGAGGAGCGTTCCGACCATGTCGACGGCGGTGCGGAACATGCGCCGCGCGAGATGGCCGTCGAGCTCCCCGGCACCGCGGGCGAGCGAGGCGACGTAGGGGCCGATCATGGCGCCCACGCCCCCCGCACCGTCGAGGCGCGTCGCCGTGAGCCGGCTGATCGTGTCGGCCGGGATGTCGAGCATGACCTTGGGGAACATCACGACCGACATGCGCATGGTGTCGTCGAAGAGCAGCGAGTAGGGGCGGTCGGTGTCGTAGATCGCCATGTCGCCGGCGCGGAGCGAGATCTCGCGCCCGTCCTGCACGATGAAGCCCGTACCACGCTCGATGAGCGAGAACTTGAAGTACCGCTGCGGCGCCCGCGCGATGAGACCGGGCGTGCGGTGCACGCTGTGCTCGTCGGCGTCGATCCCGAACACATGGATGTCGCCCGCGACGGCGGCGTCGAGCGCGCCGCGGAACGCCTCAGACCGCTCGGAGTGGACATCGAGCGAAACGACAGCATGCGACACCGCGTGGCTGTAGTCGGTGAAGGACAGGGCGTCGGACATGGCTCACCTCACTGTGGCCGAATCGTATACGATCCCTGATCCTAGCACGCGGGCGGCGGGATGTGCCCCCTCGGACAAGGACTCTGCCCGCCGCGTCAAGGGCGGCTGACGGCGAATCGGAACGATGGTCGCACCCGAATCGAGCATCGAAGGAGCTGCCCATGGCCACGTCAGGCCCGACGACATCGACCACCCGGACGGATGCGCATCGCCGTCTGGGCGTGTTCGCCGTCGCTTTCATGATCATCGCCGCCTCGGCCCCGCTCACCGTGGTCGCCGGCGGGGTCACGAGCGCGTATTCCGTGACGCACGTCGACGGCATTCCCTTCGGGTATATCGTGCTAGCCGTCGTCCTCGCGATCTTCGCCATCGGATACGCGGCGATGAGCCGCTTCATCACGAACGCCGGCGCCTTCTACTCGTACGTGGCGCAGGGCATCGGTCGCCCGACGGGCGTCGGCGCGTCGATCCTCGCCCTGATCGCCTACAACGCGATGCAGATCGGCATCTGGGGCATGTTCGGCTTCCAGGTCTCCTCGTTCATCGAGTCGAAGACCGGCTGGGCGAGCCCGTGGTGGGTGTGGGTCCTCGTCGGCATCGTCATCGTCGGGTTCCTCGGGGTCAACCGCGTCGACCTCTCGGCGAAGGTGCTGGGCTCCCTCGTCGGGCTCGAGTTCCTCGCGGTCATCGTCTTCGACGCTGTCGCGTTCCTGAACCCCGCCGAGGGCTTCACGGCCGCGCCCATGACGCCGTCGGCCCTCTTCGTACCGGGCGTCGGCGCCGTGCTCGCGTTCGGCATCGCGGCCTTCATGGGCTTCGAGTCCGCGGCGATCTACGGCGAGGAGTCCAAGGACCCCCGGCGCACGATCCCCCGCGCGACGTTCCTCGCCGTGGTGGTCATCGGCGTCTTCTACGCGATCTCGTCGTGGGCACTCGCGCTCGCCGTGGGCCCCGGGAAGATCACCGATCCGGCCGGCATCACCGCAGAAGAGGCCGGCCCGCCGCTCTTCTTCAACTTCGTCGGCCAGTACCTCGGCGTGGTGTGGGTCGACATCATGTCGATCCTCTTCATCACGAGCCTCTTCGCGGCGCTCGTCAGCTTCCACAACGCCGTCTCGCGCTACGCCTTCTCGCTCGGACGCGAGGGCGTGCTGCCCCGGCAGCTCGGCACCGTCCGCACCTCGAGCGGCGCACCGTGGGCGGGATCGCTGGCCCAGTCGGTCCTCGCCGCGGTCGTCATCATCGCGTTCGCGATCGGCGAGACCGGCTGGGATCCCGCCAACGGTCCCTACCCCGTCCTGACGCTGTTCACGTGGCTCACGAATCTCGGCGCCTTCGGCCTCGTGCTGCTCATGGTGCTGGTCTCGGCAGCCGTCATCGGCTTCTTCCGCCGGGACGCCCGCGATGTCGGGGCGGGGAGCCGCCTCGTCGCGCCGATCGTCGCGCTCGTCTCCCTCGGCACGGTGTGGTTCCTCGTCCTGGCCAACTGGGACGTCCTCCTCGGCCAGACCCAGTCCACGCCGACGACCTTCATCCTGCCCGCCGTGCTCCTCGTGCCTTCGGCTGCCGCGGTCGTGTGGGCGTACTGGCTCCGCAAGGCCAAGCCCGACGTCTACCGCCAGATCGGCCACGGCGCCGAGAAGGCCGACGCTCCGCACCTCGGCAGCGAGCCGGTCGGCGTCTGACACACCGCACTTCCTCTGCCGCCGGGCGGCAAAGCGGCTCAGCTGCCGCAGGTGCAGGCCGCGCCCATGCCGCAGCCGCCGTCCTCGGCCTGGTGCGCCTGACTCGACTCGGGGACATCCATCGCGGGGTTGACGTCGAGGAAGCCGTAGGGCTTGAACCAGAACCCCGCGTAGTCGACGGGCATGATCGGCCAGTCCTCGGGGCGCGGGATGTGCGTGAGGCCGAAGGTGTGCCACAGAACGAGGTCTTCCCCGTCGATCGAACGGTCGTCGGCCGTGTAGGCGGGCAGCCCCGCGCCGCCCTGGTGGGCGTTGGGGTACCGGCCGGCGGGCCAGCGCTCGTCGCGGTCGTACGCGGTCGCCCACACATGCTTCGTCGCGAATGCGGCGCGCGCGGCGACCGAAGACGCCGGATCCGCCATGAGGAGCGCCGTGGGCTGCGGGATGAGGTGGTAGGCCGTCGGCTTGCCGATGTAGTTCGTCTTCGACGCCGAGCGCACCTCCCAGACGCGCGCCACCGACGTGTCGGCGATGCGCTGCGCCTCGTGCTCGGTGCGCAACGGCGTCTCGGTCCACGTGAAGGCGTTGCCGAAGGGATTGCCCTCGCCCATCGGGATGCGGGCGGCGTCGATCTCGAGGAGCCTGTTGTCCTCGCCGTCGACGGCGACGTCGAGCCGCGCCGAGAACAGATGCTGATGGACGGGGGCGAAGACGCCGGGGGCGATCTCGGGCGCGTGCCGATTTGTCGAGCCGGGATGGCCAGCCCCGACGAACACGATCCCCGTCGCCTTCGCCTCGAGCTGGATCGAGCCGTCGAGGTAGAAATACCAGTAGAAGCCGTAGTCGTAGTTGCCGATGGTCGAGAAGTACGACACCACGAGGCGCCGCGAGCGGCGCACGTGCGAGCCGACGGGCCCCTGCTCGGTGTGCTTCCAGAGGATGCCGTAGTCCTCCTCGTGCATGCACACGACGTTCGGGATCTTCACCGGGTGGCCGTGGTCGTCGGCCACATGGCCGTCGAAGTACGTGATGACGCCGAGGCAGTCGCAGCCGAGCTCCAGGTGGTTGGCGTTCTTGCCGAGGAGGTATTCGCCGGCGTCGAAGTAGCTGATCCAGAAGCGCGTGTTGGAGGTGTCGCCGTAGGGCACGACCATCTCGGGGACGCTCGCGCGGGTCAGCACCGGGCGGTCGTCGAAGCGCACATCGTGGAGCACGAGACCCTCGCGCGCATTGAAGTCGACGCGCATCGACCAGTTCTCCCACTCCACGAGCGAGCCGCTGACGGCGAAGCTCGGGCCCTCGGGCTGCACGATCTCGATGGGCTTGAGGCTCGTGCGCGCGGGGCCCACGGCATCCGGCGTGTACTTGCCGCTCCCGCCCGGTACCGGCACGTCCCCCTCGTCCTCGATGCCGATGACCGCGTTCGACACGAGGTCGACGTGCACGATGAGGCCCTCGACCGGGTGCGCCCACGGGATGTCGTCCTCGCTGTCGCGCAGGAACGTCAGCGAGCGGATGACGCGGCGCCCGACCTCGTTCTCACGCCCGACGAAGCCCGGGGCCAGGGGCGAGCAGAACGCGAGGTCGATGCGGTCCGCAAGACCCCGGCGCGCCATCGCGGCGCGCCACTCGGGGGAGGCCTTGACGATCTCGGCCGCGCGGTCGTACTCCTCGAACAGGTACTGCGGCTGGCCGTACGGCGCCTGCGACGGGTCGAGCTCGCGCGTCGCGACGACGGCCCGGTGCGTGACGGACACGATCGCCTCGGTCACCGCGCCGGTGGCGGCATCCATCAGCGTCACGTCCACGCGGCGGTCCATCGGGTCGCCGGACGCCCACGTGGCGAGCTCCTCCTTGGCCGGCTCGTCGGGCAGCAGCATCGGGACGCGGACGCTCTCGCCGAGCAGCCCGGCAGCGACGAGGATCTCGCGGGCCGACTCGATCTCCTCGGCAGTCAGAGGGTCGAGCGGATGCCGCGGCCCGCCGTGGGTCACGGTGGTGACCGGGATGAGCGCGGGGTTGTCGTGTGGCTGGTCGGGCGCGTCGTGTCGGTGCGCAGGCATGGCTCCTCCTTGATACTCGTCGCCACTCTCCTCGCTCTGCGCGTCGGCTGCTTGCCGAGGGGCGCAGACCGCGTGACTGCGGGTGCGAGGGCGCCGCGACGGGTCAGCCGATTCGGATGAGGATGCCTCGGACCGCCCGTGTCGCGCTGTCATCATGGGCGCACATCCCCCCGAACCGGAAGGCGATCGCGTGATCACACCTCGCCCAGGAGCTCCGCGCCTGCTCGTCACCGCCGTCATCGGCCTCGTCCTCGGCTCCGTCGGCCTGGCCGGGTGCGCGGCGAGCGTCAGCAGCGTTGACCTCGCCGCGTCGCGCGTCACCGCGAAGGAGAAGGCCGTCGCGGAGGCGGAGGACGCGGTCGCCGCGGCGTCGGCCGCCTTCTGCGATGCGAGCAAGACCTATATAACGGCGCTCGATCGCTACGGCGACGTGCTGACCGACACGGCGCCGACCGTGGGAGACGTCCGAGATGCCGGGGCCGACCTCGCGGCGCCCCGCGCCGACGCGTATGCCGGAGCAGAGGCGGCCGTCGAGGCGCAGCAGGCGCTCGCCGAGGCGAACGACGAGCTCGCCCGGGCGAGGGCCGCGCTGGCCGAGGCCGAAGCCGAGGCATCGGGCACCGTCGTCGAGCCCGCGGCGGAGACGCCGCAGCCGGCGAGCACGCCGCTGGCGCCTGCCGCGACCGTCGACCGCGTCACGCAGGCCGAGGAGCAGTTTGCGGATGCGCAGGCGGGCATCACCGACGAGACGCCGCTGGCCCAGGCATCCGAGCAGTTCAACAGTGCGGCGGTCGCCCTCGAGATGGCGTGGCTGCAGCTCTTCGCCGACGCCGGCTGCATCGCCGACGAGCAGGAGCTGCAGGCGACGGAGGCGGTCCGCGCCTACACCGCAGCCCTGCAGCAGGACCTCGCGACGGCCGGGTACTACACGGGTGCCGTGGACGGCGTCTACGGACCGCTCACCGTCCAGGCCGTGGAAGACCTGCAGAAGGCGAGCGGCCTTCCCGTCACGGGCACGGTCGACCGCGCCACGGCCGAGGCATTGCAGAGCGCGCTCGCGGCCATCGGCGGCGCGGCGGCCCAGGCATCCGTCGCCTCGACCGCGGCGCTGCAGCAGACGCTCGCGCTCGTCGGGTTCTGGGACGGTCCGGTCGACGGCGTCTGGACGCCCGCACTGAGCGAAGCGCTGCAGGCTTTCCAGACCGAGCTGGGCGTCGAGCCCACGGGGACGGTGGATGCCGCGACCATCGCGGCCTTCGAGAAGGCCGTCTCGCAGCTCAGGCAATCGCTCGCGTCCCCGAGCCCCGACGAGCCGCAGCCCGAGCCGTCCGACGAGGCGACGGGCTCGGAGGGGTAGCGCACCCGGACCCCTCTTGACGGCGGACCCCCGTGGTGAGTGGATGACAGTCGTGCCGACCGACGAAGCCACCGCCCTCCTCACCCTCCATTCCGGCCCCGGGTTCGTGATCCCCAACGCGTGGGACGCGGGCTCCGCCAGGATCTTCGAACAGCTCGGGTTCCCGGCGATCGCGACGACGAGCGCGGGCATCGCGTGGTCGTGCGGACTGCCGGATGGAGGGATGCTGCCACCCGACATCATGTTCGAACGCGTGGCCGAGATCGTGGATGCCGTCGACGTGCCGGTGACGGCGGATCTCGAGGACGGGTACGGGTCCACGCCCGAAGAGGTGGCAGCGACGGTGACCCGCGCCGTCGGGCTCGGCGTTGCGGGGGCGAACATCGAAGACACCGCCGCGGGGCGGCTGTTCGGCGTCGACGAGGCGGCCGAGCGCCTCGCCGCCGCGAGGGCGGCGGCACCGAAAGGGACGTTCGTCCTCAATGCCCGCACCGACGCCTTCTTCATCGGTGACAGCAGCAACCCGTTCGCCGAGACCATCGAGCGCGCGCACCGCTATATCGACGCGGGGGCGGACTGCATCTTCGTCCCCGGCGTGAACGACGAAGACAGCATCCGCCGACTCGTGGAGGAGATCCCCGCACCGCTCAACATCGTCGCCGGACTCGCCTCGCGGATCATTCCCGCGCCGGCCCTCTTCGCGCTCGGGGTGAAGCGCGTGAGCATCGGCGGCGGCCTCGCCCGCGCGGCGCTGAGCTTCGTCGAGCGCGCGGGGCGCGAGCTGCTCGAGAAGGGGACGCTGGGGTTCCTCGACGGCGCCCTCGGCTATGCCGAGGTGCAGCGGCGGTTCGGGGCGTAGCGCCGACAGAGGCATCCGGAGCCGGCGCTCTTGCGGCGGTGTGCGGCATGCACTAGACCAAGCCGTGGGGGGCAGACAAGAGGGGGCTGCCATGATCACGGATCCGTTCGACAGCGGGCCCAAGGGCGTCTTCAAGGCGCTGTGCCGCAATTATCCCGACGACACGGTGTTCCGGGGTGCGGACGGGTTCCGGTCGCTGTGGGGGCCGATCTTCTACCGAGGGCGCGCGGACGGCAGCGCGCGGCTGCTCGTCGTCGGACAGGATCCGGCGCAGACCGAGGCGGTCACGCGCCGCATCCTCTCGGGGCAGGCGGGACGCCGGGTGCAGGGCTTCGTCGAGAAGCTCGGCTTCACGCGGCGCTATCTCATGATGAACGCCTTCCTCTACGGGATCTTCAATCAGAGCATGGCGCTGCCGCATCTGCACGACCCTGACATCGAGGCCTACCGCAACCAGTGGTTCGAGGCGGCGTTCGCCGCGGGCAGGATCGAGGCGGTCGTGACGTTCGGCAACCCCGCGTTCGAGGCGTGGCAGTCGTTCCGGGCGACCCCTGTGGGCCAGTCGGTGACGGTGTTCCACCACCGAGCCCTGCATCCCACGGCCGACAAGCCGCAGGGGCCGATCACGAGGGCGGAGCTGCTCGACAACTGGAACGTCGCCCTGCAGGCGCTGCACGCGAACATCGCGAAGCCCGATGTCGTCAAGCCCCTCGTTCTGTACGGGAGCGATTTCCTGCCGGGCGAGCTGCCCGAGATCCCCAGCCGGGACTTCCCGATGGGTCTCCCCTCGTGGACCCGCAGCACCGACTTCTGGGCCTCGATGTCATCCACACCCGGGAACGAGCGGGCGAACATCTCGATCGTGGTTCCGTGAAGGCTCCGAATACCGGGTTATGCACACCAGTACGGTGTATGAGTGTGTCTGGGAGCGCTCCCCACTAGCGTCGAACCGACGCCGACCTCGCGAAGGAATGACCCGTGCCAGCTGAATCCACGCCCGCCCGTGGCCGTCCGAGCATCTATGACGTCGCGGCCCGCGCAGGAGTCTCGCACATGACCGTATCGCGGGTCATCAACGCGCAGACGAACATCAAGGAATCGACCCGGCAGCGGGTGCTCGACGTCATCGCCGAGCTCGGCTACCAGCCGAGTTCGACGGCCCGCGCCCTCGCCTCCGGTCACTCGCGCCGCATCGGCGTGGTCGTCGACGCCGCCGACCACTACGGCCCCAAGAGCATGCTGCTCGCGATCGAGCGGGCGGCGCGCGAGGTCGGGTTCAGCGTCGAGGCGTTCTCGATCTCGGGTCACCAGGAGGCCACGACGAGCACGGCGCTTGCTGAGCTCGCCCAGCACGAGGTCGACGCGGTGTGCATGATCGCGCCCCGGCTGTCGTCGCTGCTCGCCGTGACGTCGGGGCCCGTGCCGGTGCCGATGATCGTCGTCGGCGACTTCGACGCCGACCCGTCGGTCGTGACGGTCGGCGTCGATCAGGGTGCGGGCGCCACCATGGTTGTCGAGCATCTCGCCGACCTCGGGCATGAATCGATCCTGCACCTGGCCGGTCCCCTCGACTGGATCGACGCGCTCGCCCGTGAGGGCGCGTGGCGGCGCGCGATGGACGCGCGCGGCCTGACCGCCGAGATGCTCGTCGGCGACTGGTCGTCCGACTACGGCTACGAGATCGGGGCGACGCATCCGCTCATCGACCGCGTCACGGCCGTCTTCGCCTCCAACGACCAGATGGCCCTCGGCCTCATCCATGGCCTGTGGACGCGGGGGATCCGCGTGCCCGAAGACATCAGCGTCGTCGGCTACGACGACACTCCCGAATCGCGGCACTTCCTCCCGCCCCTCACGACGGTGCGCCAGGACTTCTCTGCGGTCGGCACCGCGGCGATGAAGGCCGTCGTCGCCTCCATCGAGAAGCGCGACGTCGAGCGGCGCCAGCGGGTCGCGCCCGAATTCATCGTGCGCGAGTCGACGGCCCCGCCGCGCTCCCGCGAGACCGACTGACCGTGGCGTCGCGCCCGCCGAGAGCCCAATGACTGGGCCCTGGATCCGGCTGACGCGCTAGCGGAAGTTCGCGTCGTGCGCAACCCCGAGCCTTATCGCGAAGCGGCTCCTACCGTGGAATCAGCCGGTCGAAAGATCGAGATCAAGGAGACGACATGGGACTCGACGACAAGATCAAGAACAGTGCTGAGAAGGCCAGTGGCAAGGTCAAGGAAGGCATCGGCGACGCGACGGACAACGAGCGTCTCGAGGCTGAAGGCCAGGCCGACCAGACGAAGGCCAGCCTCAAGCAGGCTGGCGAGAACGTCAAGGACGCCTTCAAGTAAGCAGTCCGGAGAATCGCCCTGCGCCGATCGGCGCAGGGCGATTCTCATTTCCGGGTGGCCCTCGGAGATCGGGAAGGGACGGATGCCTCGAGCGGCATGTACCGCGGGAGGCACTGCCGCGGCGCGGATCCGCGCCTTCGTCGCGTTAGGCTCCCGCGTGTGAAGCTCCTGCCCAGCGCCGCCGTCGTCATCGCCGTGGCGCTGCTCGCCGGTTGCTCCGCGTCGCCCGGGGGCGAGGCATCCGCCAGCCCCACGGCGGATGCCGAGGAGCAGTGCGCCGTCGCCGTCGACGATCTCGTGTCGGCCGTCGGAACGCTCGTCTCCGACTACGCGCAGCCCGACGGCACGCGGGCCGGCGGGGCCCAGCCCCCCGCGACCCCTCAGGCGACGGACGGCGGAGACGGCGGCGCCGTGCCGGGCGACAAGGCCCTCGCCGACGCTGCGGCGAAGGCGCGTGACGCTCGGGAGCGACTCGGGTGCGACGCCAAGGCCTTCCAGTCCCGCCTCGAGGACGGGCTCGGATCGATCCAGCCGTCGGGTGCGATCGCCGACGCGGTGTGGCGCCGCGTCTCGGCGTCGCTCCTCGGAACGGTGCGTCAGGCCACCGGCGATTACGAGGTGGCCGAGGGGGAGGACCTGCGCGATGTCCTCGCGCGCTCGCCCGAGGGGACGACCGTCGTGCTCCCCACCGGTGCGACCGATGTCGGCCAGACGCTCGTGCTCCTCGCCGGCGTGACGCTCAAGGGCGCGGGCCGGGATGTCACGACGCTCGCGTCGACGGCGACCGACGCGACGATCATCGTCGCGACGGGAAGCCTCGTGCAGCTGCAGGACCTGACGGTTCAGATGACCGCCGATCACCCGTCGTCGGGGCTCGTCGCGGGGCCGTCGGCGTCGGTCTCGCTCGCCGGCGTGCGCATCACGGGCGCCACCGCTGCGACGGGCGCCGTCGGAGGAGCGGGGGTCTACCTCTCCGCCCAGGCCGACGAGGCATCCGGTCGCGGGACGACGCTGGAGATCACCGACTCGCTCTTCGAGCGCAACGGCTGGGCGGGCGTCGCCGTCGCGGGCGGCCATCGCGTCAGCATCCAGTCGGCGAGCTTCACGGGCAACGGCGGGGCGGGGGTGCTCTTCCTCGATGCCTCGACGGGGTCGATCGACGGCAGCACCTTCACCGGCAACGCGGTCGGCGTCGCGGTGTCGGGCACCGCGGCGCCGGTCGTGCTCGGAAGCACCTTCACGGGCGGATCGGTCGGCGTGCAGGCCGATGAGTCGGGCTCTCCCGTGCTCGACGGCCTCCGCATCACGGGAGTCTCGTCGGCTGCGGTCATCTTCGGCGGCAATTCCGGCGGCTCGATCGGGGGGACCTCGTGCGAGGGAGCCCCGCACGGCATTGTCGTCTCGGACACGGCGGCGCCGACGATCGGCGAGAACAGCTGTCCCGTCGTGCGCGGCGGATCTTAGGCGCTCGGAACGCTCTGTCGCAATACCCCTGGTGGGTGCCGGGTATCCGATAAACGAAGCCGACTACTGATTTGTGACGCGTCGCTGTACAGGTGTCGGAGCGTGGTGTCATACTCGGCGCTTGTCAGCTGAGGACCGGTTGGGCACCTGTCCATGAAAGCTGCACCGAACACTGGAGACGGGGCCTGTGTCAGCAACGGGGGTGACGCGTGTGGATGCTGTGCGTCCGCGACGCTCGGAGTCCCGTCGCACCGTTCTCGGCCGTGCGCGTGCCGCCGCCGTCTCGATCGTCGTCACTTCCGCCCTCGTCGTGACCCTTGCCGCCGTCCCGGCCCAGGCCGAGGAGCGAACGGGGGGCGCCCCCGTCGCGCACACGCCCACGCAGGCCCAGACTCCGGCCCCGCAGACCGAAGCGCCGGCCGTCGTGCACCTCCGCGACGCCGAAGTGCTCGTCGTCGCGACACTGCCGCGAGAGCAGGCGAGAGCCGCCCTCGACGCGCGGTTCGCGGCGCAGGAGCAGGCGCAGCGCGCCATCGCCCGTCAGCAGGCGCAACAGCAGGCGTACGTCCGCCGGATCATCGCCGCGCAGACGGCGCAGCAGCAGGCCGCCGACGCGCAGTCCGCCGCCGACGAGCAGCTGCGCGCGGCGCTCGAGGCGCTCGCGAAGGCCCTCTCGACAAGCCAGTGCAACACCGTCGGCGGCACGAACGGCCAGCCCGCGTCGATCTCCTGTCCCATGGAGAACGGCAATGCGAGCATCTCCGGCGACGACGGCGCCGGTGTCACGACACCGACCCCCACCCCGACCCCGACGCCGAGCCCCTCGTCGACCCAGAGCGCCGACGAGTCGCAGGCGATGAACGCGTCCGACCTGCCCGCCGACCCCGTGGGCGCCGACCAGGCCCTCGGCGCCGATGCCCTCGCGGGCGCGCTGTCGCAGGCGCTCGGCGAGTGGGCAGCCGCCGGTGCAGACGTCTCGGGCATCTCGGCCTCGGTGACCCAGCTGTCCGGCACGACGATCGGCGAGGCCTCCGGCCGCACGATCGTCATCGACGACGACGCCGCCGGGTGGGGCTGGTCGCGCATGGACCTCCTGACGGTCCTCCGGCACGAGATCGGCCACGCGCTCGGCGCCGGCCACGGCGACGGGCTCATGAACGGCACGCTCGCTCCGGGCGAGTCGCGCGGCATCGACGCGTCGATCATTCCCGCACCTCCCGCCGCTGAGCCGGCTCCGGCAGAACCCGCTCCGGCGGCAGACCCGGCCCCGGCGGCCGATCCCGCTCCCGCGGCCGCTCCCGCCGATGCCGACCAGGGCGCACCGGCCGACGACACGGCAACGCCCGCCGGCCAGACTCCCGGGTCGACTGACGCTCCGCCGACGGATGCCGCGAGCGACGCCTCGCAGCCTGCGGCCGCGCCGCTCGCGCTCGGCTGGACGGTCGAGAACGGCGCCGCGACCCTCACCCTCACCTCGGCCGACGCCGCGACGGGCACCCTGCGCCTCCGCGACGGCCGTCTCGTCTTCGCACCTGCGCAGGGCGCGCCGATCGCGGTCGACGCCGCGGGCCTCGCCTCGGTCGTCGTCCGCGGCGCCGACGGCTCGGCGGAGTTCACGGTCGACTTCACCGGCATCTTCGGTCTCGCCGTCGCGATCCACGGCGTGCTCAACGCTCTCCGCGTGACGGGCCTCTCCAGCAGCGCGACGCTCTCGGGCGACGGCTCACGGCTGCACCTCGACTCGGTCGTCGGCAGCCTCTCCGCGCTCGCGCCCCGCCTCGCGGCCCTCGTCCAGAGCACGGGCGCCCTCACGCTCACCGGCTCGCTCGCACTGCCGGGCGCCGACCTCGTCGTCGAGGGCCAGTCGGTCAGCGTCGCCGCCGGCACCTCCGTCGACACGCGGGGCGCAGACCGCGCCGGCGACATCACGCTCGCCGCGAGCGACGTGAACGGCACCGATGCGGATGCCGCGGCATCCGTCCTCGTCACGGGCGCCACCCTCGCGGGAGGCGACGTCACCCTCAGCGCGACCTCGTCCGGTGCCCGCGGCGCCCGCGGCGCCTCGGTCGCGACGGTGACGCTGCGCAACTCCTCGGTGCTCGCCGCGGGCGACGTGCTCCTCCTCAGCGACTCGCGCGCCGACTTCGCCGCGTCCGGCGTCTCGGCGGTCGTCAAGGGATCCTCGACGGCGGTCACCCGTATCGCGGGCCACTCGGTCATCGCGACGACGGGCCACGTGCGCATCGAGGCCCGCAACGCGGCCTCTGCCACCGCCGTGTCGAACAACGACTCGGGCGTCGCCCTCGCCGAGGCCGACCTCAGCCGCCTCACGCACGCGATCGTCGACGACGACCAGCAGATCAGCGCGGCCGACCTCGTCGTCCTCGCGACCGCCGCCGGCTCGATCCACGTGACCGCCAAGGGCGTGCGCGGCGCGGCGCCGACGGCGACGGGCCTGTCGGGTCTCGCGCTGGCGGCCAACCCGACGTCGGGCTCGATCGCGGTCGGGCGCGCGTTCCTCGAGACGCTCGCACAGCTCGACACCGCCGCCGCGCTCGACGTGAACGGATCGGACGTCTCGCTCCAGAGCGCCTCATCGATCGACGCCGCCGCCACGACCGGCGGCACCGGCGACGGAGTCGCCGCCCTCATCGTCCGAGACGTCGTCGGCAGCTCGCTCGCGAAGGACGCCGCCCTCACCGGCGCCGACGACCTCAGCCTCGCCTCGACGGCGCAGCACCGCGCGACCGCTGACGGCGGCAGCGGCTGGGCGCTCGTCTCGTCGTCGGCGACGACCTCCTCCACGGCCGACACGGGTGCCGCGCTCGCGCTCTCCGGTGGCCTCTCGCTGACGGCGACTCAGGATGCCTCGGCCCGCGCGACGGGCACGGGCGCCGCGCTGACACTCGGCGTGCACGACGTCCGGGTCGAGCTGAACCGAGCGGCCGCCGCCGGCGGCTCGGTGACGCTCGCGTCGTCGGGCCGCTCCGACTCGGCGGCCACGGTGACCCCGGCCGCGATCTCGCTGTCGGCGGCCGGTGCGCCCATCACGCTCCTCGCCGCCCTCGGCGGCGCGTCCGGACCCGCGGCCGCCGCGGGAGCCGTGGCCGCGAAGCTCGTCCCGGTCAAGGCGCTGGCCGCGACGGTCGTGCTCGGATCGGTCCAGACGCTCCTCGGCGACGGACTCGGCACCACCCCCCTCACCTCCGGCGGCGCCGTGACGCTCACCGCCACGACGACCGGCGGCAGCAGCGCCGGCGGCCGCGGTCTCGACCTCGCGGTCGACGAGATCCACACCCTGCCGCTCGGCCGGCACTCGGCCATCGTCGATGTCAACAGCCCGGTCTTCGCCGGCGACGACGTGCTGATCCAGGCGGGCCGCGGGCCTCCTGCCGCCGGCAGCGACTCCGCGACCGCCATCGTCGACGTCGACGCGGCGATCACCCTCCTGAACCCCACCTCCACCCTCACGATCTCGAGCTCCCCGCGGACGCCGGCGACCACGCCGCCTGCGGGTGCGACGCTCATCTCCGCCGTCACGGGCGGAACCCTCAGCCTCGGACGCGCGACCCTCACCTTCGCACCCGGCGCTCTCGCCGCCGATGCCTGGGTCGTCATCTCGCCTCGCACGAGCACCGTCCGCGGCATCCTCACGACCTCGGACGTCTACGACCTGCGCGCGTTCGACGCCCGCACGGGAGCCGTCATCTCGACGTTCCTCGTCGCGCCCGTGCTCACGATCGCCGTCGGGGCGCAGGCGAGCGCTTCGCGCATCTGGTACGTCGCACCCGACGGCTCGGTGCAGGGGATCGCGACGACGTACGACGCGGCGACGGGCACTGTGTCGGCCGCGCTGCCGCACTTCTCGGACTACGTGGCAGGGTCGCCGCTCGCGGGCCTGCTCGGGCTCATCGTCGGGCAGCTGCAGTCGTACCTCTCGAACCAGACGTACACGCAGGACCTCGGCGGCTTCAGCCTCGGCGACGCGCTCACCCTCAGCGGCATCACCCTCACGATCGACTCGATCTCGGCGGCTTCGCCCTATTCGGGATCGGCGACCTTCACCGCGACGCTGCAGCTCGCCCTCGCCGTCGGCAGCCTGAGCATCTCGGCCGACGCCGCCGTCTCGGCGACCTACACGCTGACGGACGCGACGTCGCTCGACGGCGGCTCGCTCCTCATCACTGTCGGTCCGGTGTCGCCGGCGGCCACGTTCGGCATCACCGTCCGCTCCGGCTCGACCGACGTCGCCGTGCTCTCCGTCGCCTTTGCGACGCTGACGCAGAGCGGCGCCGACCTGGTCGTCTCTGCGACCGGGGTGTCGGCGTCGTTCGGCGGCCTGGTGCAGATCTCGGGCGGGGCGCTGACGCTCGTGTCGCGCAGCGACACCGGCGATGTCGACTTCCAGCTCACCGGTGGCACCGTCACGACGGGCGACACGGGCCTCACGCTGAGCAACGGCGTCTTCACCTATAACGGCACCGACGGCCTGCTCCTGTCGGCCGACCTCGCTCTCGCGATCGGCGACACCGACCTGACCGGCTCGGTGCGCATCACCCGCGCCGCCGGCGTCACGACCCTCTCGGTGTCGGGCCTCACGACGACCCTCGCATCCGGCTCGCAGCAGACGGTGGTGCTCACCGACGGCTCTGGCACGCTCGTGCTCTCGGCGACCGGCACGACGGGGTCGCTCAGCGCGACGGTCGTCGCGACCGGCGTGCTGACCGCGACCCTCGCAGGCCGCCTCGACATCGACACCGCAGCCGGCACGACGTCCGTCGCCGTGGCCGCCCGCAACCTCGGCCTCGACCTCGGCGGCGGCCTGAGCGTGTCTGGCGCCGTCGTCGGGCTCTTCGTCCGCTCCGACGCGAGCGGCACGGCCGTCGCCCTCGACGCATCGGGCACCGTCGCACTGACCGGCTGGGACGGCGTCGCGCTCGGCGGCACGATGCGGGTGCGAATCAACGGCTTCACCGACGCCGTCGATGAGACGGTGGCCCTGGCCGACGGATCGGGCGACGTCACCATCGCGTTCACGGCCGGCGAGGCGGGGTCGTTCTCCGGCACGGGCCTCACCCTCACGGTGCTCGGCCAGTCGATGACGACCGACCTGGTCCTCACGAGCACCGCCGACGGGTTCACGCTCACGGCGACGAACCTCGTCCTCCGCTTCGCCGACGGCTCTGCTCCCGTCGCGTCCTTCGCGGGCGGCGGCACCGTGACCCTGGCCGGTGAGGCCCTCACCGCCGATCTCACCGGCACGCTCGCGATCACGGTCCCCGGCCTCGCGTTCAGCGGCACCCTGAGCCTCGACCTCAGCACGGCGGCCGGCGACGAGCACGTGACGGTCGCGGGGGAGTCGGTCACCCTCACGCTCGCGGGCCAGTCGATCACTTTCGACGACCTCTCGGTCGCGCGCACCACCTCGGGCGGCGTCACGCGCACCGTCATCACCGTGGGCGGCGGCTCCTTCTCGATCTCGCAGGGATCGACCGACCTCCTCTCCCTCACCGACGTCTCGGGCTCGCTCACGATCACGGCCTCCGGCGTCGCGGGCAGGCTCTCCGCTCACCTCGTGGCTGCCGCCGGCGAATTCGCCTTCGCGTCGACCGTCGGCCTCGCCCTCAACACCGGCGCCGCCGTCGTCGGCGACCTGCCGGCCGGACCCTACCTGCGGATCGAGGCCGTCGGCACGACGCTCACGATCGGCGGTCAGAGCCTCAGCGCCGACGTCGTCTTCGAGCGCGGCGTCGCCGCCGACGGCACGAGCGTCGTGCGGGCCGGACTCTCGAAGGGCGCCCTCGTCTTCACCGCAGGCTCGACGACGGTCCTCTCCGTCACGGGCGCCACCGGCGGTCTCGTCATCACCTCCGCGGGGATCGCCGCCGCCCTCACCGGCACCCTCGCCGTCGCGCTGCCGGGCGTCTCGTTCACGGGCGGCCTCGGCATCCGTCTCAACACCACCGGCGCCGACGTCGACACGACCGTCGCGGTCGGCGGTGCCGACGTGCCGCTCGTCCTGCCCTCCGGCGGCGCGGACTACCTGCAGCTCTCGGGCACCGATATCGTGCTCTTCGTCGCGGGGCAGCGCCTGTCGGGCACCATCGCGATCGAGAAGTCGGCCGGCACGGTCTCGCTCTCGATCACAGGCGGCGCCCTCGTCTTCGGCGACGGCATCGCGACGCTCACCGGCGTCGCCGCGTCGCTGACCTTCGGCGCGACCGGCGTCTGGGGCTCGTTCACCGGCACCCCCTCCATCACGGTCCCGGGGGTCGCCCTCACCGCCACTTCGCTGACGGTCGAGATCAACACGGATGCCGCGACCGCCCACGGGGGCATCGCGGCCGGCACCGTCCGGGTCGGCGCGACGAGCCTCACGGTCGCCGTCGCGGGCGTCGACATCGAGGGCACCATCTGGTTCGCCCGCACCGTGACCGCCGGAGTCGCGAGCTACCGCATCGACGTCTCGGGCGGACGCGTCGCGCTCGGCCCCTCCGCGACGCCCTACGTCGACGTCACGGGCATCACCGGTGCGTTCGTCATCACCTCGGCGGGCGTCGCGGGAAGCCTCACGGCCTCGGCTGTCCTGAGCGTCCCCGACCTGCTGTCGATCACGGTCCCGAGCGCCACGATCGCCGTCAACACCACCGCCGGTCCCATCGATCCGGGCACCGGACTGCTGCCGGCGGGTCCCTACCTGCGCGTCGAGGTCAGCGGCGTCGAGGCCTCCATCGCGGGCGGCAAGCTCGTCGGCTCGTTCGCCTTCACGCGGTCGGTCGACGCGGCGGGCGCCGTCGAGATCGTCGTTGCGATGACCGGTGTCGACGTCTACCTCGGCGCATCCGACGCCGACCCGTCGCTCTACGACGGCGAGGGCGCCTTCCTCATCCGCGGCAGCGGCGTCGCGGGCTTCATCTCGGGCTCGGCCTCGCTCGGCGGGAGCGGCGTCTCGGCCTCGGGCTCGGTGCTCCTCCAGGTGAACACGACCCCTGACGCGATCGACACCGCGGTCGCCGTGGGCGGCCGTACCCTCGTCTTCAAGCTCCCCGCGCCCCCGTCCGGCGGCACCGTCTTCAGCCTCTCGATCTCGAACCTGACCCTCACGATCGGCGACTTCGTCACGATCGAGGGCAACCTGACCTTCAGCGACACCGTCGTCGACGGCGTGCCGATGCGCGTGCTCGCAGCGACCGGCCTCACGATCTTCCTCGGCCGCGGTCCGGCATTCCTCGCCTCAGGCGCGCTGAACCCGCTCGCGGTCGGCGTGCTCCTCACGAACGCGACGATCGGTCTCGTCGAGACGGGCGCCGGCCACGCGCTCGTCGCGACCGGCACCGTCAGCCTGCTCGGCGTCCCCGGCGTCACGATCAGCGGCACGACGAGCGTCCGCGTCAACGACACCGGTGTCGCGATCAGCCACACGATCGAGATCCCCGGCAGCACCGAGCCCGGCGTGCTCGTCGACTTCGGCACCGCCGACGCGGTCACGAGCTTCGTCGTGAGCGATGCGATCCTCGCCTTCGGCGGCCAGGTCGTCCGCGGCACCTTCTCGTTCGACCGCACGGCGACCGACCTCACGGTCTCGATCGCCGACGGGTCGATCGAGCTCGGCGATGCCGTCGAGCTCGGCGACATCACCGGAGACCTCGTCATCCGCTCGGACGGCATCGCCGGCGCGCTGCAGGCGCAGGTCACGATCACCGCGCTCGGCGTGAACGACGTCCAGGCGTCCGTCGCGGTCAACAGCGCCGCGGCGAGCGTCACGGTCGGCGCGACCACGCTCCCCGCAGGCCCCTACGTCCGCGTCGCTCTCACGGGCCTCGATCTCGCCGTCCTCGGACAGACGATCCGCGCCGACCTCGCGGTGGAGCGCCTCACCTCGGGCGGCGTCGCGACCACGATCGTCGGCCTCAGCAACGTCTCGCTGTTCCTCGGCGACGACGGCGGCACTCCCGGCACGACGGACGACCTGGGTGTGCGCCTCTCCGACGGCTCGGGCATCCTCGTGCTCACAGCCGCCGGGATCGCGGGCCGCATCCAGGGCACCATCTCCGTCCGGCTCGGTGCGGATGCCTCGCTCGAGGGGTCGCTCTCGCTGGCGGTCAACACGACCGCGGCGCGGGTGCAGGCATCCGTCACCGTCGGAACCACCGTGCAGACGCTCGACGTCGTCGCCGGGCCGTACCTCCGCTTCGAGGGCACGGGGCTCACCCTCACGGTCCTCGAGCAGTCCCTCTCGGCGAACGTCGCGATCGAGAAGGTGACGGCGCTCACCTCCGCAGGGGTTCCGGATGCCTCGAAGACGACGCTCCGGATCGCAGCGACCTCCGTGCAGCTCAGCCTCGGTGGCGGTGCGCTCACGCTCACCGACGGCACGGCCCTCATCCTCCTCACCTCGGCGGGTGCAACCTCCGCCATCGCGGGACGCATCACCGGCGCGCTCGCACTCGACGTCCCGGGCGTCGCACTGTCGGCAGGCCTCGCCGTCGAGTTCTCGACCGCGGTCGCGGCGACGAAGGAATCCTTCCTCATCAACGGCCAGACGCTCTCGCTCGAGCTTCCCGCCGGTGGGACGACGGGCTACTTCCGCCTCGCGGGCACGGGCGTCGCCCTCACGGTCGCGGGTCAGTCGCTCACGACCGACATCGAGGTCACCGACAGCGCCGGCACCCTCACGCTGATCCTCCGCAACACGAAGGTCGTCCTCGGCGGAAGCCTCCTGACGCTCGCGCAGCCGACGACCGGCGAGGGCGCGACCGCGACGATCGTGCTCTCCCCGACCGGCACGTACGGCGCGATCGCGGTCGGCGTGACGCTCGGCGTGGCAGACGTCAGCGTCACCGGCACGATCACGGTCGCGTTCAACACGACCGGCGCGGCGCAGACCGTCGACGGCTGGACCGACCCGCTCCCCGCGGGTGTGCTGCGCGTCGGCGGCGAGAACCTCACGATCACGGTGTTCGGGCAGAGCATCTCGGGCGACGTGACGTTCGAGCAGGTCTCGACGACGGCCGGCGCCTCGGTCGTCAAGGCCGGCATCGCGAACGTCTCGCTGACGCTCGGCCCCCTCACCGTGTCGGACGGCACGGGCCTGTTCGTCATCACGCCCACGGGTCTCGCCGGCTCGCTCAGCCTCGTCTTCGCCGTCGACACGGGCGCGCCCTTCACGCTCGCCGGTGCACTCGAGCTGCAGGTCAACACGACCGGCGCCGCCGTCTCGCAGACGCTCAAGGTCGGGGCCGGCACCGTGACGCTCGACGTCGCGGCGGGGCCCTACGTGCGCATCGCGGGCACGGGCATCGTCCTGACGGTGCTCGGCCAGCAGCTCCGCGCCGACATCGCCGTCGAGCGCACGACGTCCTACGGCGCCGACGGCGTGGCGGGCGGCACCGACGATTCCACGCTGACCCGCATCGCGCTGGCCAACGCGGAGCTCGCGATCTCCGCCGGAACGGCGCGCATCGCCCTCAGCCAGGGTGAGGCCGTCTTCGTCCTCACCAGCGCCGGTGGCCTCGCGGGCCGTGTCTCGGGCACCGTCGCGCTGACCGGCGTCCCCGGCGTCACACTCGGCGGCACGCTGAGCCTCGAGATCAATACGACCGCCGCGCGCGTGAACGAGACCGTCAAGGTCGGCGCCGGATCGGTCACCGTCGACCTCCCCGCGGGCGGCGCCGGCGGCTACCTCCGCATCGCCGGAACGGGCGTGGCGATCGGCGTCGCAGGGCAGACGCTGTCGGGCGACGTCGAGGTCGTCAAGAAGAACGCGACCCTCACGCTGACCGTCCGTAACGGCGTCATCCGCTTCGGCACCGCGACCGCGCCCCTCGTCAGCGCCACCGGCATCACGGGCGACTTCGTCCTGGCACCGGCCGGCATGGCCGGATCGGTCTCGGCGACGCTCGCCGTCACCGTGCCGGGTCTCGCCGTCTCGGGCACGGTCGCCGTGCAGATCAACTCCGGCACCGCCGATGCGATCCTCAACCCGGGCGCGGGCCAGACCGTCGTGAAGCCGGGTCTCAACGTCTCGATCACGGCGGCCTCCCTCACCGTCGCGGGCCAGACGCTCGGCGCCGACCGCATCCTCATCAGCCGCACGCCGACGGGCGAGGTCGCCTTCGCCGTCACCAACCTCACGCTCCAGCTCGGAACGTTCGTCGACATCACGGCGGCGCACGCGTGGTCGGGCGCGATGCTCGTGACGTCGGCGGGCATCGCCGCGAGCTTCACCGGATCGACGACCGGCATCTTCACGCTCCCGGGCATCACGCTCGGCGGCGACGTGCGGTTCGCCATCAACACCACGCCGTCCGCCGTCCGCCGCACCGATCTCGGCATCGACGTGCCCGCAGGACCCTTCCTCCACGTCGCGATCACGAACGGCGTCCTCGGGGTCACCGGCGGACCGGCCTTCTCGGGCAACTTCCTCCTCAGCCGCACCACGACGCCGGGCGTCACGATGTTCAGCGGCACCTTCACGGGCGGCCTCGTCGTGGCGACGGGCGACGTGAACGGTGACGGCAAGACCGACCTCCTCACCGCTACCGCAACCGGCGCCGCGCTTCACCTCGGCACCGCCTCGGGCGGAGCGGCGGCCGCGGCATCCGATGTCTTCTCCACCGCCGCGGCGTCGACCTTCACGGCCGGTACCGGCACGACGACGGCTGTCGCCCTCGCCCACGTGCTCGGCTCGGCGCTGCTCGACGTCATCGTCGTGCGCGGCGGCACGTCGGCCGTGTACGAGAACCTCGGCGGCGGCACCTTCGGCTCGGCGGTCGTGCTCACGACGACCGGCGCCGACTCCGTCGCCGTCGCCGACATCGACGGCGACGCGCGCGCCGACATCGTCATCGGGGCAGGCGCCGGCGGCGGTGCGCTCGTCTTCCGCAACTCGGCGACCGGCTTCACGGCGGCGCCGTCCTTCACGCTCGCGCACACGGGCACGGTCGCGGTCCTCCTCGCCGACCTCACCGGCGACGACCTCGCCGACCTCGTCGTGGTGAACGCGGGCGCACCGCACGCGGTCTACGTCAACGCCGGGGGCGCGGGCGCCGCCTGGACGCCGTACGCCTCGCCCGTCGCCCTCGCGAACACCGCGACGGCGACGGATGCCGCGACCGGCGACGTCGACGGCGACGGGTTCCTCGACCTCGTCGTGGCGGTCGACGGCGGCCCCGCACAGGTGTTCCGCAACGGCGGCTTCACCACGGTGAACGAGACCACGAGCTGGGCGGGCTTCGGCGCGTCGAGCGCGATCGGGGCGGGCACGCCCGCGGCCCGCGCAGTGGCCCTCGCCGATGTCGACGGCGACGGCCTCGCCGACGTCGTGCTCGCGACCGCGGGCGGCACCGTCCTCCACCTCAACCGCGGGGCGGGCCTCGGGGGCGTGTGGCAGGGCTTCCGCAGCGGCGCGACGCTCGACGCGACGGCCGGCACCGATCTCGCGGTCGGCCGGCTGGATGGCGACGCCGATGCCGACCTCGTGCTGGCCACGTCCGCCGGCGTCCGCATCCTCTCGGGAGCGCCGGGCAGCGTCACGACGATCGCCTTCAGCCAGGTCACCGTGTCGCTCACGCCCGAGGGCGAGTCCAGCGCCGTCGGCATCACGAACGGCGTGGGCGCCTTCCTCCTGACCTCGGCGGGCATCGCCGGCACCTTCTCGGGAGACGTCGGCGTCGCCGGCGGCGGGCTCGACGCGAACGCGACGGTGTCGGTGCGCTACAACGGCACCCCGACCGACATCGACGAGACCATCACGGTGGGCGGCGTCGCGGTTCCCCTGACCTTCTCGCCGACCGAGGTCGCGAGCGCGGGGAAGGCCTTCATCGCCGTCTCGGTGTCGGGCTCCATCAAGCTCGGCGACTTCGTCGAGATCATCGGAAGCGTCACGTTCGGCGGCGCCGAGATCTCGGTCAGCGGCCTCACGGTCTTCGTCGGCCAGGGCCCCGGCTTCGTCGAGGACGGAGCGGTCAACCCGTTCGCGAAGGGCCTCTATCTCACCGACGTCAACGGCTTCGTGAAGGGCGCCGCCGGCAGCCGCGTCGTCGCGATCTCGGGCTCGGTCGCCCTCGTCGGGATCCCCGGCGTCACGCTCGGCGGCACGGCGTGGGTGTTCTACAACGAGACGACGAGCGAGCAGGTGCTCGGCTCGGGCGACGACGCCGTCACCGTCGCGGAGGGCGCGGCATCCGCCCCCCACATCCTCGTCATCGGCGACCTCGTGCTCGGCGTCGCTGGCCAGCAGCTGACCGGCACGTTCGCGATCCAGACCCTGGCCGGCGGTGGCCTGCGGCTGAAGTTCGGCACGGCGGCCCGCGACGGCGGCGCACCGCTCACCCTCAACCTCGGCGACGGGGTCGCGGTCGCGACCATCGCGAGCGGCGAGCTCGAGCTCACCCCGACGGGCCTTGCGACCGTCCTGACGGCCAACCTGACGCTCAACGCCGGTCCGGACTTCACGCTGACCGGCGACATCGGCCTGCAGCTGAACACCTCCGCGACGGCCAAGACGGTGCAGGGCGTGCTGCTGCCGGCGGGCTCCATCCGCGTGCAGGTCGGATCGCTCGCGACACCCGCCTCGCTCACCGTCGCGAACCAGACCCTCAGCGGCGTCTTCGTCTTCTCGCAGGTGCCCGGCACCGTCGCGCCGGGCGCACCGGCCGGCACGGTCGCTGCGAACACGACGGTCCTCATCGCGTCGAACCTGACCCTGTCGCTCGGCACCGCGACGGCGGGGGTCCGCCTGACCGACGGCAGAGCCGTGTTCGTCATGACGGCGGCGGGCCTCGCGGGCCGCGTCGGCGGCACCGTCCGCTTCCTCGTCCCCGGCGACGCCGTCCAGTTCAGCGGCACCTTCACCGTGGCCGTCAACTCGGGCGCCGCGGTGGCGCAGACCTTCCAGCTCGACGGCACCACGATCTCGCTCGATCTGCCGGCGGGCCCGTATCTCCGCGTCGACGGCACGGCCGTCGCGGTCGTCGTGGCAGGCCAGCGCCTCTCGGGCGACTTCTCCTTCACGCAGACCGGCACCGGCCCGACGGCCAAGACCGTCGTCTCGATCGCCGACGCCCGCGCGGCGTTCGGCGACGGCACGACCGACTTCGTCGCGCTGACCGGCGGGACGGGCGAGTTCACGATCGACGCGACCGGCATCGGCGGACACGTCGGCGGAACGGTCACGGTCTCGCTCCCGGGTGTCGCCGTGAGCGGTGACTTCGCCGTCACCCTCGTCGCCGGCACCGCTCCCAGCCTCGCCGTGACCGGTGAGCACATCACGCTGACGATCGGCGGGTTCAGCCTCACCGAGGGCACCCTGACCTTCACGCAGCGCACGGTCGGCGGGCAGCGGATCGTGGATGTCGCGGTCTCCGCGACGGCCGACTTCGGTGCGCCGATCGGCAGCCTCCACTTCGACGGCGCCCTGCAGATCGGTTCCGCGGGGCTTGCCGGCGTCCTGGCGATCACCGACGCGAACATCTCGCTCGGCGGCGGCGTCAGCATCTCGGCATCCGCCCTGCGCCTCGAGATCAACCGCTCCACCCAGGCCATCGTGCTGTCGGATGCCTCGCACACACGCCTCGAGGCGGGCCCGTACCTCCGCCTGACCGGCGAGGACATCGCCATCGTCGTCGGAGACGTGACCCTGACGGCGTCGCTGCTCTTCCAGCAGGCGACGACCTCGACCGGCGCGGTGCGCACGATCATCGCGGTCGCGGGCGGCGAAGTCGCTCTCGGAGCCGACGACCCGATCCTCACGGGGGTCGACGGACTCATCGTGCTCACGAGCGCGGGCCTGGCCATGCAGCTCGCCGGCACGCTCGACCTCGGTGCGCTCCTCCCGGACGGCGTCACGATCTCGGGCGCGTTCTCGGTCGCGATGAACCAGTCCACGACGCGGGTCACCGAATCGGTCACCGTCGGCTCGCGCAGCGTTTCGCTCGACCTCGCCGGCGGCCTCGCCATCCGGGTGAGCGGCACCGGCGTCGTCCTCGCGATCGCCGGGCAGTCGCTGACGGGCGACATCGCGTTCGAGCGCCAGGGCACGACGACCACGATCGTCCTCGCCGGTGTGGGCCTTCGCATCGGCGACGGCAGCAGCGACATCCTGAAGCTCACCGGCGGAGCGGGCACGCTGACCCTCCGGCCCACGGGCATGGACGGCTTCCTCGTCGGCACCGTGGCACTCACGGTCCCGGGTGTCTCGGCATCCGCGGCGATGACCCTCACGATCAACACCGCCACCAAGCAGTTCTCCCTCGCGGTGGACGATCTCGCGCTCGACATCGCCGGCCAGCAGCTGCGCGGCGACTTCACGTTCGAGCAGTCCGGCCTCGGTGCCGCGCGCGTCGTGAAGGTGTCGGCATCCGACGTCGAGATCTTCCTCGGCGACCCGGGCGCGACCACCGCGACGAGCGACGACGTCGGGCTGCGCCTCTCGGGCGGACACGGCACGTTCCTCCTGACGTCGGCGGGGATGGCGATCAGCATCGCCGCGACGGTCAACCTGGTCGGCCTGTCCGGCATCCCGTTCACCCTCGCTCCCGATGTCGGCATCGCCCTGAAGATCAACACGGCGCCCACTGCGATCAACACGACGATCGGCGGTCAGGCCCTCGTGCTTCCGGCCGGCCGATTCGTCCGCGTCGAGATCACGGGCGGCGTCACCGTCTTCGGCCAGTCGCTCTTCGGCTCCTTCGCCTTCGAGCAGGTCCAGGGCGCCGGCCCCGACCGCCGTGTCGGCACGGCGGACGACGTCAAGGTGCTGCGCATCGCGGCCACGGGCGTTTCGCTCTTCGTCGGCGACGACGGCGGCACGCCGGGTGCCGATGCCGCGGCGTCCGACGATGTGGGGCTGCGCGTCACCGGCGGAACGGCCCTCCTGCTGCTCACGAAGGAAGGCTTCGGCGGCTCGATCTCGGGCACCGCCTCGATCCGCCTCGGCGATGCGATCCAGGCGACGGCCGTCGTCACCGTCGACATCAGCAACATGCGCCGCACGGTCGGCGGCAAGGTCGTCCCGGTCGCGGTCGACGAGGAGTTCCTCGTCGCCGGTCAGACCCTGACCCTGTCGCTCCCCGCCGGTCCGTACCTCAAGGTCGGCGTGAAGGGCCTCACCCTCACGATCGCGGGGCAGCAGCTGACCGCCGACATCTCCTACGAGAAGGTCACGGCGATCGGTGCGGACGGGGCGCTCGGCGGAGCCGACGACGTCACGACGCAGAAGATCCGCTTCGCCAACGTCGGTCTGCGGCTGGGCACCCCCGACCGCGACATCGTCATCGTCAAGGACGGCTCGGGCGCCTTCGATATCGTCGGCAAGTCCGGCACGACCCCCGGCGGCATCGCCGGCCGCGTGCAGGCGACCGTCCAGCTGCTGATCCCCGGCGTCTCCTTCTCGGGCACGCTCGAAGTCCAGATCAACACCCTGGCCGCCTCGCGCACCGTCGACGGCACGTCGATCGCCCCGGGCGTCTCGGTCGCGGGTCTCGGCATCGCCCTCGACGTCATGGGCCAGCGCCTGACCGGCGACTTCGCGTTCGCGAAGAACTCCACGACCGGAGAGATCACCGTCGCGCTGAAGAACGTCCGCCTCGAGCTCGGCGACGGCACGCAGACGTATGTGACCGCGACGATCGCTGCGGGTGCGCTGCTGGTCACCCGCAGCGGGATCGTCGGCGCCGTCACCGCGGGGATCTCGCTCAACCCCGCGGTCCTGCCGGGCGTCACGGTCAGCGCCGACGTCATCGTGCAGATCAACAACACGACCGCCGACGTCAGCCGCGATGTGACGATCGGGTCCTCGACCGTGCCGATCGTGGTCGCCAAGAACACGCTCCTCGTGCAGGTCGGCCTCACGGGCAGCCCCGCCGAGATCGGCATCCTCGGACAGACACTCAAGGGCGTCGCCGTCTTCGAGCAGAAGAAGACCGCGACCGGCGCGAAGATCGTGCGCCTCGCCTTCACCGAGGTGACGCTCTTCCTCGGCGACGACGGGGCGGACGGCGTCGAAGAGCCCGGCGCGGCGACGACCAACGACGTGGGTCTCCTCCTCTCGAACGGCCGCGGCGCCTTCATCATCACGCCGAGCGGCATGGCCGGCGAGGTGTCGGGCTCGGTCGCACTCCGCGGCCTTCCCATCACCATCACGGCAGAGCTCACGTTGCAGCTCAACACCCTCACGAGCGGCGGCCAGGGCGTCGTCGTCAACGAGGTGTTCCAGTTCGCGGGCGTCTCGATCACGACGACGACCGACGGCACCGCCTCCGTCGCCGAGGTGCAGCAGATCTCGGTGACGGCGCCCTCCGGCACCTTCACCCTTGCGATCGACGCAGACCTCGACGGCACGATCGAGGCGAGCGAGATCACCGCTCCCATCGCGGTCGGGGCCGCGGCATCCGTCGTCCAGACCGCCGTCGACGGGCTCCTCGGGGCCGGCGTCGCCACGGTGGCCGCCGTCTCGGGCGGGTACACGGTGACGTGGAGCGCCTCCGGCAACCGCGCCCTGCTGCAGGCCAATGTGCGGGTGCTGTCGCTGCCCAAGGGGCCGTTCCTGCGGGTCGCCGCGACCGACATCGAGATCGTCATCGGCGGATCGAGCGGCGTGACGATCCGCGCCGACTTCGCCTTCGAGCGCGTCGGGCCGGCCGGAGCGCAGATCAGCAAGATCGCGCTCGCCCACGTGTCGCTCGGGTCGTCGCAGTCCATCGGCGGCACGAACCCCGGCATCGTCGACGGCTCCGGCTTCCTCGTGGTGTTCCCGAAGAACGCGACGACCTCCACGACCCCGGCGGCCACCACGACGACCGGCGGCATCGCGGGCATCATCACGGGCAAGGCCGCCGTCACGGCGGGCGCCTTCAGCGGTGGCGCGTCGGTCGGCTTCACGATCAACACGACGGGTGCGATCGTCAAGCAGTCGATCACGGTCGACGGCGACACGCTCACGATCGACGCCCCCGCCACGCCGACGTTCCAGTTCATCGTGCAGGACCTCGACTTCAACTTCGGCGACATCCTCGAGATCCGCGCGGGACAGTTCACGATCAGCGGCAACGCCTTCACCGGGACGGGGCTCGAGATCTTCATCGGCTCGGGGCCCTCCAAGCTCGCCGGCGGCGCGATCAACCCGAAGGCGATCGGCGTCCTCATCCGCAACGCCTCGGTCGCGTTCATCAAGGGCGCCACGGCCGCCGACGGCTGGGCCATGCGCGTCACCGGCACGCTCGCCCTCCTCGGCCTGGACGGCCTCGGCATCACCGGCACGGTCTCGTTCCAGGTCAACACGTCGGGCTCGGTCTCGTACACCCTCGCCGACATGGGAGGGATGACGGGGGCCGTCGCCGCCGGCGCCTTCAGCTTCAGCGCGACCGGCGTCGTCATCACGGCCGGCGACGTCGTGACCCTCGGCGGGTCGCTCCGCCTGTCGAAGCAGCCCAACGGCACGCTCGACATCTCGCTGTGGAACGCCACGGCGCTGATCAAGGCCGCCGGCAAGAACGTCGTGAGCTTCGCGGGCTTCGCGACCTTCACCGTGTCCCCGATCACGGGCTTCCAGCTCGGCTCCTTCCGGGTCACCGACTTCGCGCTCTTCCCGACGTCGGCGCCGACGGCCCCGACCCCCGAAGACCTCCCGGTCATCGTCTCGGCCGACCTCGTCTCGCCGCTCCGCGGCGGCGTGTACACGAACTCGAGCCTCACGACGCTGGAGGTCACCTTCCGCACGACCGACGGCGCGATCGACGCGACGACGGTGACCGACGTCGAGGCCGAGCTCACGGTCTCGGTGGCCGGGGCATCCGGCACGTGGACCGTGGGCGGGACGCCCACCGCCGTCGCGGGCAAGGCGAACACGTGGCTCTACACGATCTCGGGCCCCGCCCTGCCGAGCACCGCGATCGTCACCGTCGCCTTCATCGCGGGGAGCGTCCGCGCGAACTACGGCAGCGGCCTGACGTCGCTCCTCGTGGGGGAGCAGGAGACGTTCTACGTCTTCGTGCCGACCGCGCCCGGCCAGAAGCCGGGCCCCGTGGCCTCGCTGGCGGTTCCGAGCGTGAGCATGACGCAGCTCAACGCGCAGGGCTACGTCGACGTCACGTACACCTCGCTCCCGGCGACGGCGGGCGGCGTCGCCGACCCCATCGTGAAGTCGATCATCGAGTCGAACCCGACCGCTCCGTTCACGATCTCGGGTCTCCTCGGCGACATCGCCATGAACGGCGCGACGCCGATCCTCCTGGGTGCGCCGCTGCTCATCTCGGGCGCGGCGGCGAACGCGACGTCGGTCACGTACCGCTACTTCCTCAAGGACAAGAACCCGAACAACACTCTCGGACTGTTCACGGGATCGGGCAGCATCACGATCACGATGACCGCCGGGCGCATCGCGAGCGGCACGGGCGGCTCGCCGACCTACAACGCGCAGCAGGCGCTCACGCTGGCGGTCGCGGCCGGCACGGCGGGGGAGATGACCGAGGGCGGTCCCATCGCGCTCGGACCCCTGACGCTCCAAGGCCCGACGGTCGGCCTCGGCGGCTTCGGCTTCGTCGACGGCAAGGTCGTCCTCTCCGTCATCCTCGGCGTCCAGCGGGCCTCGCTCGCCTTCGGCGGCAACCCGACGACGGGGGCGCCCTCCACGGCGCAGACGAACTCGGGCATCACCGTCGACCTGATCGGCCTCTCCGGCTCCTTCGAGCTCGCCGTCGACGTGTTCGGCCTGCTCAGCGGCAACGTCGACGTGCGCCTGACGGGCAAGTGGGGCCTTCAGGTCTCGGCGCTCGACGCGCAGATCCCGAACGTCGCGCGCCTGCAGGCGACGGGGATCAAGGTCAACTACGACCCCAACGGCGCGGCCGACCAGGAGATCGTCAAGATCAACACCGCGACGATCACCTTCCCGTCGTTCGGCATCACGGGGTCGCTGCGTCCGTACGACCCGGCCGCGAAGTCCAACATCACCGCCAACAACGACCAGCCGCTCGGCGTCGGCGTCGTCCCCGGCCTCACGGTCTACGGCAACGGCTTCAAGCTCGGCACGGCCGAGCTCGCGTACGGCCTCCCGCCGACGACCGGAACCGTCGACCCCGGCAACGCCCTCACGCCGTCGGCGGCCGACAAGAAGATCACGATCGCCGGCATCCTCGAGCTCGACGACATCCGCGTCGGCGTCTCGGGCCTCGAAGTGCGCTTCCCCGTCGCCGGAGCGCCGAGCACCGCCTCGGCCGGCTTCACAGGCTCGATCTACATCGCGACGGGCGGCGCCAAGCTCTTCCCGGGCAAGGCGTTCGGCGCGACGCTCAGCGACCGGCTGACCGCCGACGACAAGCGCGCCGACGGCACGGCGGACGACGAGGCGTTCCGCATCGCGCTGACCTTCACAAACGGGAAGGTGGATGCCTTCCAGCTCACCGTCGACACGCTCGAGATCCGCCTCTCGACCTTCGTGACCCTGACGGCGCGCGACTTCCGCCTCGACACGGGGGCGACCGGCTCACAGATCATGGTGCAGTTCGCCGCGGTCGGCGCGAAGGTCGCGATCGGCGGCCTCGAGATCGCGGGTGAGGGCCGCAACTTCGCCATCACGGGCGACGGCTCGTTCAAGGCCCTCCAGGGCTTCGGCATCTTCCTCTCGGTGGGATCGGCGACCGGCGACTCGTTCAAGTGGCCGTCGTTCCTCCCGGTCCGCATCGACGCGATCGGCATCCAGTGGGCCGACGTCGAGAACGCCCCCGAGGACTTCGTGTTGATCCTCTCGGCGAGCGTCACGGGCATCAAGGGGCTCTCGGGCCTGCAGATCTCCGGTTCGATCCAGGGCATCCGCATCCAGCCGTCGCTGCTGCTCGAGGGCAAGTTCCCGATCATCGGCATCGACTCGATCGGCGTCACGATCAAGGGCAACATGTTCGGCGGCGAGGTCTCGGCAGGCCTCGTGGGCGGCATCCTGAAGCTCGACAGCAGCTACAACATCATCGGCGTCTTCGACTCGACGACCCCCGTCGCGCAGCGGGTCTTCTACCTCGGCCTCGAGGGCTCGATCTCGATCGCCGGCATGGCGGGCTTCGGCATCCGTCTCGGACTCTCCGAACTCGGGCCCCTGCAGGTGTACCTCAGCGTCCAGGTGCCCGGCGGCATCCTGCTCGAGCCGACGTCGGGCCTGTCGATCAACGACTTCGCCGGCGGCGTGGAGTTCTTCAAGACGCTGCCCTCGATCGACGACCCGCTCGCGCTGCGGTCGTCGGCGTTCCAGCTGCCGACCGTCCTGTCCGCCGGCGAATGGCTCGCGTCGCTGCAGCAGCAGGTCGCCCTGCAGGCCAAGACGATCTCGAACAGCCCGGGTCAGAGCGGCTTCGCGGCGGCGTTCCAGGCGCCCATGGTCATCACCGGCTCGGCGAAGATCTTCTCGATCTACACCTCCGAGGCCGTCTTCAACGGCCAGGTGATCCTCAAGATCTCCACCGACGGCAAGATCCTCATCGTCGGCAAGCTCAACTTCGCCGCCGACAACATCTCGATCAGCGGCCGCCTCTACGCCGACCTCTCGAAGGTCGCGACGGGCGACGTCACGATCCTCTTCCTGGCCGACTTCCCCGACCAGGTGCGCCTGCTGACGCTCTACGGAAAGCTCAAGATGGGCTTCCGCAACTCGTCGGGCCAGGAGGTCACGTTCGACGTCGCGCCGGGTCTCGACCCGGTCGGCACCGGCACGGCCCCCGTCATCGACCTCGGCAGCCCCACCAACGGCGGCACGATCGACGTCGGCGTCGTCAACGGCGCGAGCGGGTCGACCAAGTACATCGACGTCTCGTACCGGCCCGCCGCCGGAGCGAGCCTCGACCTCTCGCGCGTGCTCGACACGACGGCCGACTTCACGCTCTGGTACGGCACGACGCAGCGCGCCTTCACGGCACGGCCGGTGCCGATCGTCGCGGTCACGACGCCCGGTGGCATGGCGTTCGTCGAGCTGAAGACCGACGCGACCGGTGCCTACTACATGCTCGACGGTGCGAGGGTCGACGTCGTGCTCGTCGCCGACCTGCCGGCGGGGGCCGACCTCCTCGAGACCGCCGTGCGGATCACGGGCACGACTCGCTTCCGCTACGCCATCGGCACCGCCGATCTCGGCATGGGGAAGTGGGAGCTGCGCTTCCTCGCCGGCGCCATCAAGAACGCCGACCTCACGACCGACGCGGGAACGACGACGGGCGCGGGCAACGTCGCGACGACGCTGTCCTTCACGGTGACCGGCGCAACGGCGACCGTCACGAACCCGACCCCCGGGGCATCCGTCGACATCAACGTCGTCAACGGACGCGCGTGGATCCTGGTGACCTACCAGTACCCGACTCTCTTCACGATCGACCCGGCCTCGATCACCGATCTCGCCCCCGAGTTCCAGCTCTCCGGCGCGGGCCTCGGAACGGTGCAGCTCGACGGCACTCAGGCGCCGCAGCTCGTCTCCTCCGACGCGCAGTCGGCGACCTACCGCTACTGGCTCACCGGCCGGTTCGCGACGACGGGCGCCGTGAACCTCACGTTCCTCACCGGCAGCTGGTCGTACCTCCTCACCGTCACGGGCGCCGTGACCGTGACCGACGAGCCCCAGCGTCCCCTCGACCAGAACGGCGACCCGGTCACCGGCACGGTGCGCACGACGGTCGGCCTGCTGTTCCCGACCGGCGGCCAGCTCGGCATCCCGGCGGGCTTCTCGATCGACCCCGACTCGGTCATCTCGCGCCTTGCGGGGCTGTCGTTCGGCGGCACGGGCTGGACCGTCGCGATCGACTCGAGCGTCGCCATCACGGCGACGGGCACGCCGGGCGAGTTCCGCGTCCCGATCATCGTCACGGCGTTCGGATCGGGATCGCTGACGGCTGCGCTCACCAACAGCGTCCTCGGCTACCGCGGCACGGTCACGGCCGGCTCGCAGGCCGGAGCGACCCTCACCGTCTCGCCCACGGCCTACGTCGACGTCGACTTCGACGCGGCGGTCGGCGGATTCGATCTCGACCCGGCGTCGATCCTCGACCTCGCCGCCGAGTTCGAGCTGTACGGCGAGGGTCTCGGCACGATCGTCCTCGACGCGCTGCGCGCACCGGTGCAGATCGCCGGCGCCCCTACGGGCAAGATCCGCTTCCGCTTCTGGCTCACCGGCCAGTACGAGGCGGGCCTGGCCGTCACCCTCACCCGGATCGCGGGCAGCTGGTCGTACCGCGCAAGCGTCACGCCGACCGCGGCCGCGGTCTCGGCTCCCGGGTCGAGCACGGTCTTCACGACGAACCTCGTCGTGACCTTCCCGGGCGGCGCTGCCGCCGGCCTCACCGCGGGGTACACGGTGGACGCGGCATCCGTCATCCAGCGCCTGTCGTCACTCGTCATCACGGCCGCCGCCTCGGGCTGGACCATCGACCGCGACGCGTCGCGGCCCATCACGCAGGGGAGCGGTCCGCTCGAGTTCCTCATCCCCGTCGTGGTGGAGCGCACCGCCGCGAGCGCCTCGACGTCGGCTGTCACGATCGCGGCGACATCGGTCGGCTACACCGACACGACGGCGCCCGCCGCCGAGGGCTACACGGCGCCCGTCCGCGACTACATCGACGTGCCGTTCACGGCGCCGACGGGTCTGCGCATCGACCCGGCCTCGATCACCGACGGGCCGGCGGAGTTCACGATCACCGTCATGCGCGACGGCTCGCCCGTGACGATCACGCTCATCGGCACACCTACGATCCTCGAGACGATCGACGGCGTGACGTGGGTGCGCTACCAGCTGTCCGCCCCGCTCCTCGCGGGCGACACCGTCACGGTGACCTTCGGTGCGGCGGGAGCGTGGACGTACATCCAGGCCGACGGCGCGGCCTACACCGGCGCGCAGCCGCAGGCCGGCACCGTGCCCGCCGTCGCCCAGCCGGTGACGATCCCCGACCGCGCGATGACCTACCTCGATGTGACATTCATCCCGCCGGTCGCGGTGAACGGTCAGTCGTACCCGATCCTGCCGAGCTCGATCGACGGCGACGAGTTCCTCCTCTCCGGACCCGGCGCCAACGGCGTGCGGATCATCGGGCTCGTCCCGCTCGGCGGCAACCTGTACCGCTACCTCCTGTCGGGCACATTCTCGGCGGGCCGCGTCGACGTCGTCTTCGACCTCACCGCGTTCGACGTCACCCCGGCACGCGCACCGCCGGCCGGCACGACGCTCACTCAGTCCTTCCAGGTCGTGGGAGCCACCGGCGACGTCGTCCACGTCATCGACGACGACCCCGCCACGCCCGCTGTCGACGAGACGGCGACCAAGCCGCTCGCGGGCGCCAGCATCGGCCGCGACCTCCTCAACGCACTCAAGTACCTCGAGATCCGCTTCCGCGGGTCGGCGGGCTACGGCATCGACCACTCCACGATCAACGGCGACGAGATCGAGTTCCGCGACGCAGCGGGCAACCTCATCACCCTCGGCGCCCCGGTCCGCGTCGGCACGAGCGACATCTATCGCTACTCCTTCACGGCGAACCTCGCCGCCGGCGCCTACACGGTGACTCTTCTCGCCGGCCGGTTCGCCGACCTCGGCGGCCGCCTCAACTCGGCGGAGACCGAGACGTTCCGCGTCAGCGCCCCGACGGCCGCGCTCATCGACCCGACGCCGGGCTCGGTGCTCGACGTCAAGACGCTCGCGGGCCGCGGCTGGGTCGACATCACATTCGGCAACATCGCCGGGATCGGCTTCGACCCGCTGTCGATCACCGACGCCGACTCCGAGATCAGGATCACGGCCGGCGGCGTGGAGCTCGACGTCATCGGCGCCGCGATGAAGGTCAGCGGCAGCACCTACCGCTACTTCTTCTCGGGCCACACCGCGGGCGACCTCGTCGTCACCTTCGTCGACGGCAGCTGGCAGAACACGCAGGGCACGCCGTTCGCCCCCGCGACCCACACCGGCGCCGCGACCGCCGAATCCGACCTGACGGCCGCGACGATCCTGCCGCGCACGTGGATCGGCGTGCGGCTCACGCCGACCGACGGCTCCAGCGTCGACGTCTCGACGCTCGGCGCCGACGACCTCGCCTTCAGCGGCGGCGGCGCGCAGGCGCTCACCTACGCGGGCGTGCAGTACGCCGACGGCATCGCCCGCTACTCCTACACGCTGCCCACCGCGCTCACGGCCGGCACCGTGACGGTCACGATGGTCGAGGGCTCCTGGCTCGACACGGCCGGCAACCGCTCGGCGGCCGCGACGTCGACCTTCCGCCTCATCGAGCAGGGCACGTCGTTCTACATCGAGCTGTCGGGCGGCATCATGCTGCAGGCCGGCGACTTCCTCGACGAGCCGCTCCTGCACATCCGCGCCTCGGTGGTCCTCGAGATCGACTACGCGCGCCTCGTCTTCATCCTCACCTTCGCGGGCCAGATCGACGTGTACGGCCTCGGCACCCTGGGCGCGACGGCGGGCCGGTTCGTGCTCATGGTCGGCGACGAGTCGACCAACCCGATGTACCCCGTGCCGCAGTTCTGGGGCGTCGCTTCCATCCAGACCAACTTCGAGGCGCTCGAGAAGTTCGGCCTCCACCTCGACGGCTCGGCGCAGCTGCGCATCAACCTCACCAACGAGGTCAAGCACGAGCGCCTGACGCTTCCCGGCCAGGGCCCCGGCGGCACCGACCTCACCGAGGACTTCGACCTCCAGCCCTTCAGCTTCGGCTTCCAGATCGTCGGCCAGGCGATCCTCGCCCCGGCGGGCGTCGAGCTCATGCGCGTGCAGGGCGGCCTCTACCTCAACATCTCGGCCAACCCGCCGACGCCGTCGATGGAGCTGTTCCTGACGGGCAAGCTGTCGTTCGGCTCCGGTCCCGCCCAGATCGAGTACGGCTCGGTGACCGGTGTCCTCATGATCTCGACGAGGACGGATGGCGGTGCCATCCCGGGTGTCGCCGGCAGCATCCGCGTCGCCAAGAACGTCGGGATCGGCCTGCCCGACGTGGGTTCGCTCTTCTCCGCCAAGGGCTCGGTCAACGTCATCTTCAACACGACGCTGGTCGATCAGACCTTCGTCGTGCCGACGGCCTTCCTCCCGCTCCTCGAGCCCGGCCAGGCGCCGGTGATCTACATCCCGAGGTCGGCGCCCGGTGTCGACGGCCTGCCCGACCCGACGGCTCCGCCGGGCGGCAGCATCTACATCGTCGCGGCGATCCAGGCCGAGCTGACGATCGGCGGCGCCTTCACGCTCTCGGGCTTCATCGGCATCACCGCAGCCATCGACCCGTCCGGCACGGCCTACCTCAAGATCGACGGCATGGTCGGGACGACGATCCCGTACCTCGGCTCCCTCACGGGCTCGATCAACCTCGCGGTCTACGTCGGGGCGCAGACCGGCGTCGTCGGCCGCGTGCAGCTGACGCTCGGTGCGAACTCCATCCCGGGCCTCTCGCTCAACGGCCAGTTCCTCCTCGAGATCAACACCTTCACCAGCGCTCGCCAGATCCGCACGTTCGTCGTCGACACCCAGACGGTCAACGGCGTGACGGTGTTCGGCGGCTTCCGCCGCCAGAACGGCGCCCTCGTCGTCGCCAACCAGACGATCGGCGTCGTCGCCGGATTCCGTCTCGAGATGTACGGCTCGCTCAAGGTGATGAACGTGCTCGACATTACGGGCCACGTCGTGCTGACGATCGGCGCGAGCGAGCTCAGCCTCATCGTCAACGGCAACGCCTCGCTGTCGCCGTTCGGCAGCGTCGTCATCAAGGACAGCGGCTTCCGGATCACCAACAAGGGCCTCGTCGCCCGTCTCGACCTGTCGCTCGACGCCGGATTCGGCGGATCGATCGGCCTCGGCTTCTCGGTGAGCGCGGTCCTCGCGATCAACACCACCGGCGCCTCGACGACCTTCGGCTCGTCCACCGTTCTGCCCGGATTCCTCCTGCGCCTCGACGGCGCCATCAACTTCCTCGGCTTCGCCCGCGGCAGCGGCTTCGCCGAGATCCGCATCGCGTCGGGCTCGTTCGAGATGTCGTTCGGCGTCGCGTTCGATCTCGCGGGCCTCAAGTTCACGGCGAGCGGTCTGGCCGGCGTCTACTCGAACGGCATCGTGATGGCGGTGTCGGTGAGCGCGTCGGCGGATGCCTTCGTCTTCAGCCTGTCGGCGAACGGCATGCTGTACCTCAACACGACGGGGGCCGTGAAGAACGGCGTCAACCCGGGCTTCAAGCTGCAGCTCAACGGCTCGGTGACGCTCCTCAAGCTCTTCAGCTTCAACGCGGGCTTCACGATCGCCCTCGGTGAGACCGGGCCTGCCGGCTCGCCGTACTTCGGTCGCGTCGAGGCCGGCGGCTGGTACCTGCAGGCCTACGCGTCGCTGCACTTCTTCATCGCCGACCTCAGCGGCGAGATCTTCCTCAACTCCGACGGCAACTTCCGCCTCGTCCTCTCGGGCCGTATGCAGCTCGGCGGCGACTTCATGGGCATCCGCGGCAGCTTCTCGCTCGAGGTCTCGTTCCTCTCGCACGAGCTCGACGGCATCCGCTGGTACACGCTCTTCATCGGCGGCTCCGCGAGTGTCGAGGTGTACTTCGACTTCAAGATCTTCGAGATCAGCCTGGGTGTGGGGCTCGACCTGTCGGTCTCGGCGGACTCCCGCACTGCCGACTCGAACGGCAACGTGCCGCTGCGCTTCCGCATCACGGTGCGGTTCAAGATCCTCGGCTCGTGGTACTCGCGCAGCGACACCTTCACGATCGGCAGTGTGACGTTCCCCGTCGTCCCGTATCTCGCGAGCAACAACGAGAACGCGTACAAGAACGAGCAGGCCTACCGCAACCTCCACGAGTGGAGGGCCTCCGACACCGACCTGTACCTCAACGTCGGCGCCGCTGCGCAGCGGGCCGCGCGCAACGTCTCGACCGGCGTGACGAACGAGTCCGTCTACATCGAGCAGATCGGCGGCCTCGATGCCAACGGCCTCGCGACGATCAAGATCACGGCGTTCGGCTACTCGCGCACCTACGCCCACGTCGCCCGGGTGTACGCCGACTTCGGCGACGGCATCGACAACGTCACGATCGACCCGAACGTCCAGATCCCGGTGACCTTCGACATGGGCTCGGGCAACGACACGGCGCTGGTCCAGGGCTCCGGCTCCGGCACCGTCGTGAGCGGTGGCGACAACGACGACACGATCACGATCGCGGGCTCCGGCAGCGCGACGGTCAACGGCGGCGCGGGCAACGACACGCTCCGCCACACCGGGTCGGGCACCGTGACCCTCAACGGCGACGGTGGCAACGACCAGCTCTTCGGCAACACGATCACCGACATCCTCAACGGCGGTGCGGGCAACGACGCGCTGACCGGCCTCGCCCAGCGCTACGACGGCGGCGCCGACGATGACATCATCACCGCGACCGCCGCGATGTTCACCTCGTCCGAGACCCAGGTCGTCATCGGCGGCACGGGCACCGACCGCCTCGTGCTGCTCCTCGGCGGCGGCGCCGACCAGCTCACGGTCGCCAACCCCTCCACCGGCATCCTGAGCCACACGCTCGGAGCCCTGACGAAGACGAGCTCCGGAATCGAGCAGCTCGTCATCGACTCCGGCGCCGGCGCCGACGAGATCACGCTCGACGACATCACGGGCAACGGCTCCGGCATCCAGACCGTCGAGATCGCCGTGGGCACCGGCAGCACCGACACCGTCTCGGTCCTCGGCTCGGCGACGGCGGCCGACACCTTCGCGATCTCGACCGACGGTGCGCGCACCAAGGTCGTCCGCTCCAGCGGAACGCCCTACAGCGTGTGGATCTCCGGCACGGTGCGGGTCGAAGGCGACGCCCTCATCGTCGACGGCCGCGGCGGCACCGACACGCTCAACGCCTCGACGCTCTCGGTCGACCGTCTCGCGCTGACGCTCAAGGGCGGGACGGATGCCGACATCCTCATCGGTTCGCCGTTCGACGACGTGCTCGACTCGGGCTCCGGTGACGATACCGTCACGGGCGGCCTCGGGAAGGACACCTTCATCGACGCCGGCGGCAATGACACCCTCGTGGAGTCGTTCGCGACCGGGGACTTCGGGCTCTACGGCAACCTCTTCGTCGTCGGACTCGTCGTGGGCACCGACTTCGGCGTCGGCTCGATCGCGGAGGACCTGAAGGGGATCTTCGAGATCGCACGCCTGACCTCGACGGGCACGGGCGCGACGACCATCCTCGTCGGCGACGCCGACGGCACTGTCTCGATCGCCGGCGCGGCCCGCGCGGCAGCCCCCTGGACGGGAACGGCCTACCTCGACGCCGGCGCCGGCGACGACCTCGTGCGCATCGAGCTGACGCGCTCGACCGGCATGGCCGTGCACGTCAAGGACTCGGCAGGGACGGACCGTCTCGAGGTGTGGGGCTCCACGGCCCCCGACGACCTGATCGTCGACACCGTCGCGTCGCCTCCCGCGGGCACCGGGGGAGGCCGCATCCGCCGCGTCTCGTTCGACGACACCGGCGCGATGAGCCTGCTCGGCACGATCACGCACTCGGGTGTCGAGCTCGTCGAGATCCGCACGCTGACCGGCGGCGACCGCATCGCGGTGCGTGCCATCCAGGTCGAGCACCGCATCTACACGGGCGAGCACACCGACCGCATCGCGGTCGGCTCCCAGGCCGCCGGCAGCGGCACGACGAGCACCACGTGGATGAACACGGGCGGCAACGTCAACGCCATCAGCGCGGCCCTCATCGTCGTCGGCGGCTCGGGCCCCGGGGCGCTCACGGGCGCCGACCTCCTGTCGGTCGACGACACCGGCGACACCGCCGCCAACACCGGCGAGCTGACGTCGGATCGGATCACGGGCCTCGGCATGTCGGTCGGCATCACGTACACCGGCTTCGAGCAGCTGACGATCGACCTCGGTTCGGGCGGCGACACCTTCACGATCCACTCGACGCACACCGGCACGACCGCGCTCACGACGAACAACGGCGCCGACACCGTCATCGTCCGCACCGTCTCGGGCGCGACGACGATCGACACCGGTGCGGCGGCAGACACCGTGCGCGTGAGCTCGACGCTCACGGGTATCGGCGGCGTCCTCGCCGGCATCGCCGCCCCGGTCACGATCACGGGCGGGTCGGGCATCGACACGCTCTTCCTCGACGACGCGGCGACGACGCTCGGCAGCATCGGCGTCGTCACGAGCGGGTCGGCGTCGGGTCTCGGCATGACAGGCGGCGCTCCCGTGCCGAGCCTCGTGCAGGTCGTCTCGGTGCTCGGCGCCGTCGACGGTCGCTTCACCCTCACGGTCGCGGGCTTCGGCACGACCGGACACCTCGCCTTCGACGCGACGGCCGCTCAGGTGCAGGCGGCGCTCGCGGCGCTCGTCGGCGCCGGCAACGTCGTCGTGACGAAGGCCGGCGGCCGCTGGACGATCGCGTGGGCGGGCGCCCTGGCCGGCGCGGCGGGACGCACGCGCACGATCGCGGCGGCCGGAGTCACGGCCTATCCGCTCACGGCGGAGGGTGCCGGCGCCGTCGTCCCGGCCGTCGCGCAGATGACCGACGGGCGCATCGACTACGCCGCCTTCGAGACGTTCGATCTGACCCTCGGGTCGGGCTCCGACGTCCTCAACGTCGACTCGACGCACACCGGCACGACGACCGTGCACGGCCGCAACGGAGACGACCGCATCTTCGTCGAGTCCGTCGCCGGCACGACGACGATCGAGGGCAACGCGGGCGACGACTGGCTGGTCGTCAACGCCGTGCCCGGCCCCGTGGGCGTCAACGCGATGGCCGGTCAGACCCTGAACCTCGACGGCGGCGCGAACAGCGACTACTTCCTCATCGAGCTCTTCGGGGTCGGCAACAGCCGCATCAACACGATCGACAGCGCCGACGGCGGCACGAACATCCTCGTCGTCAACGGCTCCGCGCAGGGTGACACCTTCCTCTTCCGTCGGAACGCCTCGCGCGCCCTGATCGCGCTCCTCTCGGCCGCCGACGCGAACGGCCGGTTCGCCGACGTCGAGAAGATCACCTACGGCCAGGAGATGACCGGCGGTGTCGTGGTCAACGGCCACGACGGCGACGACACCTTCGCCTTCGACGACACGGCATCCGTCGTCGTCGTCAACGGCGACTCGGGCAACGACCGCTTCCGCTTCGGCCAGCTCTACACGGCGTACGTCGCCGACTCCGAGTTCCCGGCCGGCAGCTTCTTCGCCTCGACGCGGGGTCTCCTCACCCGCGGCGTGTCGTTCACGGCATCCGTCTACGGCGGCACCGGCGACGACGTGTTCGAGGTGTTCCGCAACGTCGCGACGCTGAACCTATACGGCGACTCCGGCGATGACACCTTCATCGTCCGCTCGTTCGTGGGCGAGTCCGAGCTCACGGCGCTCAACGCCGGCGAGGGCCGCAACTTCATCCAGTACGCCGCCAACGCGCCGGTCAACATCGACGGCGGCGCGGGCTACGACCTCGTCGTGATCATCGGCACGGAGTTCAACGACACGTTCGTCATCACGGCGACGGGCATCTACGGCGCGGGCCGGGTCGTGCGCTACACCAACGTCGAGAAGATCGCGATCTACGGCATGGCCGGCGACGATGTCTTCCACGTCCTGTCGACCAACCCGAGCGTCGAGCTCTCGATCTACGGCGGCCTCGGCTCCGACCGCATCGAGGTCGGCAGCGCCGCACCGGCCGTGCAGGCCGACGACCTCCTCGGCCACACGGGTCTCGTACGGCACGAGGTGGAGAGCACGGTCGCCAACAGCCAGTGGGCCCTGCTGCGCGTCGACGGCATCGCGACCGAGATCATGGACGACGACGAGCCGACGCTCGTGGTCGCGCCCGTCGGCGGCCCGCTCGTGCTGCGTGAGGGCGGACCCGACGGCGCCGTCACCGTGCGCCTCGCGAAGGCCCCCCTGACGGCGGTCAAGGTCACCCTCACCGGTCCGGCCATCGACCCGACCTCGACGAGCCGCGCCCGCTCGATCCTGCTCTCGCTCGACGGTGTCACCTGGCAGACGTCGGTGACCCTCTCCTTCGCCGCCGGCGACACGGCTGAGCGCACGGTGCTCGTCCGCGCGACCGACGACCTCGCGGCCGAGGGCGAATGGTTCGCGCCGATCGACGCGATCGTGAGCGGCGGCGAGTACGACGGCACCGCGGCCGCGACGACCTTCGTCCGCATCCTCGACGACGACGCCCCCGAGGTGCCCGTCGTGCTGCCGGCAGGCGGAGTCGTCGTCATCGAGCCCGCCGGCGGCGCGGGCGGCACGATGTCGTCCTACGCCGTGCGCATCACGACGAAGCCGCTCGGCCCCGTGGAGGTGCTCGTCACGGCTCCGACGGGCCTGCAGGTCTCGGCGAACGGCACGAGCTGGTTCTCGGTCCTCACGCTCACCTTCACGGCTGCCGGCGAGCAGACGGTCTTCGTCCGCGCGATCGACGACACCGCCGTCGAGGGCCAGCACGTCCAGGCGATCACGGCCGTCGTCACCTCGGTCGACCGCCTGACGGGTTCCGTCGCCGGCGCGGGCGGCCTCGCGAACGAGTTCATCTTCTCCGGTATGACGGCCGAGGCCGGCTCGCTCAAGGGCCGCCTCATCCGCATCACGAGTGGTCCGG